>JAKISK010000093.1 GCA_021648625.1 Thiomicrorhabdus sp.
GCATTCTAACCAGCTGAACTACCGCTCCTAATTGTATGGTGGGTGATACTGGGCTCGAACCAGTGACCCTCGCCTTGTAAGGGCGATGCTCTCCCAACTGAGCTAATCACCCAATTAAACCTCTCTGGTAAGCCACTCTATCCTGCTTATCAAAGTCTTTGTGCTTAATTGATGTGGCGTATTATAGAGTGATGAGAGAGGTTGTCAATCGAAAAGATGAAGTTTTCTTCATTTTTTTAAAACGACTAAATCAACTAACCGTTAACCGCTTCTTTAAGCGCTTTACCCGCTGTAAACTTAGGTACTTTAGCCGCTGGAATTTGCATTTCAGCGCCTGTTTGAGGGTTACGACCTGTACGCGCAGCACGATCCCCAACTTTAAACGTACCAAAACCAATAATAGCAACTGAGTCCCCTTTACTCATTGCTGCAGTAATTGCAGAAACCGTTGCATCTAATGCTTTCGCTGCATCTGCTTTTGTTAAATCGGCACCTTCCGCTATCGCACTTACTAACTCAGACTTGTTCATTATATTCTCCGTAAAAGTATTAATAATTCATTATTTAATCATTCAATTCGATAGTGGCCACGAATTGACTGTAGCATTTATAGCAATCAACCCTAGACAGTGTCAAGAAAATAAAGAGATTTAAGGCAAATTAGTGGTGATTTGCCTTGTTTTCAACTATTTTCTCCGATTTCGACTCTTTAAAAACCACGTCATCCAGTTTTTTACTTAAAGGCTTAGGTTGCTTGACTAATGCTAATTTTAAAACATCATCTACCCACTGCACGGGACGAATATCCAGCTGCGCTTTTACCTCATCTGGTACATCCGCTAAATCTCGAACATTATCACTTGGAATTAAAACCATCTTAATTCCCCCACGTAATGCCGCCAGTAATTTCTCTTTTAAACCTCCAATAGGAAGCACTTCGCCTCTTAAGGTAATTTCTCCTGTCATCGCCACATCTGAACGCACAGGAATATTGGTAAACACCGAGGTAATGGCCGTACAAATCGCAATACCAGCACTTGGGCCATCCTTCTTAATTGCCCCTTCAGGAAAGTGAAGATGCAAATCAAATTTTTCATAAAAATCACTTTCTAGCCCTAAGGCCTCAGAGCGACTCCTAATGACACTCATCGAAGTTTGCACCGACTCCTGCATCACACTGCCCAGTTGCCCTGTACTTGAGAGCTTACCCTTACCAAGCATGGCGGTAGCCTCAATACGCAGCAAATCACCGCCTACACGCGTCCAAGCTAAGCCTGAGACCTGACCAATGCGATTCTCTTTGTCTGCCAACCCAATTCGGTAGCGTGCGACACCTAAATAGTCCTCTAGCTCATCAGGGCTAACTCTAATCCCCCCTTCCACTTCATTGGTTACCAACTTTTTAACCGATTTTCGACAAATTTTAGCCAACTCTCTTGCCAGCAATCGCACGCCAGCTTCTCGGGTGTAACATTGAATAATCTCTTGAATCGCTTCTGTTGTTATCTCTAATTCACCTTTTTTCAGACCATGATCCTTCTCTGCTCTTGGAAGCAGATGCTGAATGGCTATTTTTAATTTTTCAGGCTCTGTATACCCAGACAGTGTAATCACCTCCATTCGATCAAGCAGTGCTTCAGGAATATCCATTGAGTTTGAGGTCGCCACAAACATCACATCCGAAAGATCATAATCGACCTCAAGATAGTGGTCGTTAAAGGTTGCGTTTTGCTCAGGATCCAACACTTCTAATAACGCAGACGCAGGATCACCCCGCATGTCACTCGACATTTTGTCGATTTCATCCAACAAAAACAGTGGATTTTTAGTACCTGCTGTCTTCATTTTTTGAATAATTTTACCTGGTAGCGCACCAATATAAGTTTTACGGTGACCACGAATCTCCGCTTCATCTCGCACACCGCCTAACGACATACGTACATATTTACGGTTTGTGGCTTCTGAAATCGCACGCGCCAAAGAGGTTTTACCCACCCCCGGAGGACCAACTAAACATAAAATAGACCCCTTCATCTTTCGCACTCGCTTCTGAACAGCAAGGTATTCAATAATGCGCTCTTTAACCTTATCCAACCCATAATGCTTTGCATCCAAAATCAATTGACTTTTATTCAAGTCTTTGGAGACGCGACTCATTTTTTTCCAAGGAATATCCAGCAACCAATCTAAATAGTTACGCACTACCGTCGCTTCGGATGATTGTGCGGGCATCATTTTTAATTTTTTAAGTTCTGCCTCGGCCTTTTCCTCCGCTTGCTTGCTTAATCCTGTTTCTTTAATGCGTAACGCAATTTGATCAAACTCATTAACGGCGGCCTCATCGCCACCAGCCAGCTCACTGTGAATGGCTTTAATTTTTTCATTTAAATAATATTCGCGTTGTGTTTTGTCCATCTGCTTTTTAACACGTGTCGTAATACGCTGTTCTGATTCCAATAACTCCAGCTCAACCTCAACCATTGCCAACATGCGCTCTAAACGGTCATTAATGGATGTAATCTCCAGCAACGTTTGTTTATCACTCACATTTAAGCTTAAATTTGCTGAAATCAAATCAACAATTCGATCAGGACGCTCTTCTTTTTGAACCGATGATTTAACTTCAGATGGAATCTTTTTATTCAATTGTGCAAAAGCCGAAAAGCGGGTGCGAAGTGTGCGAATTAAAGCCAAAACGCCTACGCTATCCTCTTCAATCGAAAGAATTTCTTGAATATCACCCAACAGTACAGGCTCATCATTGTTCAAGGCGATTAATTCAAAACGTTGAACCCCTTCAACCAGCACCTTAACTGTACCGTCTGGCAATTTAAGCAGTTGTAAAATATTTGCAACCGTGCCAACAGTATACAAATCCTCTAAGGCTGGCGTATTTAACTCGGCACTTTGTTGCGTAATAAGAAAGATTTTTTTATTTTTCTTCATCGCTTCATTTAACGTTTGAATCGACTTATCTCGCCCAACAAATAATGGCATTACATTACCTGGAAAAACCACCACGTCTCTTAAAGGAAGTACCAGTACATTCATTTCTATGCTTACTTGATTAATATCCATTTACATCCTTTTAACGCTCTAAATTAAATCGTATTTAAAGAAAAACCCAGACTTGCTGGGTTTTTTTTATTACATCATTCTGAATCCGTAACTTCAATCAAATTAAGCCTCTTTAGACTTGCTTTCTTGATACACCAATAACGGTGGCTTTTTACCTTGAACCACTGCTCGATTAACAACCACTTTTTCAACATTTTTTAAGCTTGGTAGGTCATACATTGTATCCAATAATAACTGTTCTAAAATAGAACGCAAACCACGAGCCCCTGTTTTTCGATCTATGGCAAGCTTTGCAATTTCAGAGAGCGCGTCTTTTCTAAATTGTAGTTCAGCGCCTTCCAACTCAAACATTTTTTGAAACTGCTTTACCAGTGCATTTTTAGGTTCGGTTAAGATTTTCACCAGAGCACTTTCATCCAACTCTTCAAGCGCAGCGATCATAGG
This sequence comes from Thiomicrorhabdus sp., assembly GCA_021648625.1. Classification (GTDB taxonomy): domain Bacteria; phylum Pseudomonadota; class Gammaproteobacteria; order Thiomicrospirales; family Thiomicrospiraceae; genus Thiomicrorhabdus. Next base: position 3,523 of record JAKISK010000093.1, read on the forward strand.
TAAGCGACCTACAAACTCAGGAATCAGACCGAACTTAATCAAGTCTTCCGGTTCAATTTTTTGAAATTTTTCCGATATGGATAATTTATTATCTTCACCCTTCACTTCAGCTGAAAAACCAATTCCAACATTGGTCTCAATGCGCTGATCAATAATTTTATCCAAACCTTCAAACGCACCGCCAACCACAAATAAAATCTTAGAGGTATCCACTTGAATCATATCTTGATTTGGGTGCTTGCGCCCACCTTGAGGGGGTACAGAGGCAATCGTTCCCTCTATCAACTTCAAGAGTGCTTGCTGAACCCCTTCACCCGAAACATCACGTGTGATGGATGGATTTTCAGATTTACGAGTAATCTTATCAATCTCATCAATATAAATAATGCCACGCTCGGCTTTTTCAGAATCATTATCACAACGTTGCAGCAACTTAAGAACAATACTTTCAACGTCCTCTCCCACATAACCTGCTTCGGTTAGAGTGGTTGCATCGGCAATGGCAAACGGTACATCTAATAAACGTGCCAACGTTTGCGCCAGTAATGTTTTACCAGAACCCGTTGGCCCAATTAGTAAAATATTACTTTTTGTCAATTCAACGTCGTCTTTAATATGCGCCTGTTGCAAACGTTTATAGTGATTATAAACTGCAACAGACAGCACTTTTTTAGAGCTTTTTTGCCCAATCACATAATCATCTAAAATTGCGCTGATTTCATGAGGTGTTGGTAAATTAGTGAGTTCAAATGGAGCATTCCTCCCCTCTTCTCCAAACTCCTCTTTTAAAATATCGTTACACAGCTCAACACATTCATCACAAATATAAACAGATGGCCCTGCAATTAACTTTCTTACTTCTTCTTGGTTTTTGCCACAAAACGTGCAATCTAAAGACTCATCACTCACTGCCGTCCCCTCTATCTGTTTTTTAAGACCGTATCAATTAAACCATAATCACACGCTTCTTGCGCACTCAGAAAATTATCACGATCCGTATCTTTTTCAACGGTTTTTAATGATTGCCCAGTATGTTCAGCCAACGCTTTATTTAAACGACTTTTAATCTGTAAAATTTCTTGAGCATGAATTTGAATATCACTCGCTTGCCCCTGAAAACCACCCAATGGTTGGTGAATCATCACTCGAGAATTTGGCAAGGCAAAACGCTTACCTTTTTCACCCGCGGATAACAAAAAAGCCCCCATACTTGCCGCTTGTCCAGTACACATGGTACTCACATTGGGCTTAATAAAGCGCATGGTATCATAAATGGCCATGCCTGCCGTTACACTTCCACCTGGCGAATTGATATACAAATGAATGTCTTTATCAGGGTTTTCAGACTCTAAAAACAGCATTTGAGCAACGATTAAGTTAGCCATATGATCTTCCACTTGACCTACTAAAAAAATCACTCGCTCTTTTAGTAGCCTTGAGTAAATATCATAAGAACGCTCGCCACGGCTAGTCTGTTCAACCACCATTGGAACCAATGCATTGTGAATAATATTGTCCATATTTTTATATTTCATCCTAACTTAGTTCTGGTTTTCTACACGCAAAAAAACCTAACCCCAATTAAGCCGTAACTCGTCAAAATTGAGACTAATAAGGTTAAGTTTTAAAAAATGTAGATTGAGCGTACGATTATGCCGCTGAGCCAACAACGTCATCAAATGCTTTCGTAACGTCTGATACGTTTGCTTTCGATAAAATTTTAGCCGCAACTTTCTCTTCCAGTAAAATGGCACGAATTTCATTTTTAGCGTCTGGGTTTTCAGCGTACCAATTAACAACTTCAGCAGGGTCATCATAAGAAGCCGCTTGCGATGCAATGTAAGCATTAATATCGTCTTCGCTTGCCTCTAGGTTGTTTACTTTAATGATATCACCTAACACCAAACCTAATGTCACGCGTTTTTTCGCTTCCTCTTCAAACTGACTCGCTTCCATTTTAATGTCATCAGGGTTCATGCCTTGCTGTTGCAAGTTTTGAGCCGCACGCTTCATTAAATTATTAATTTCTTGATCAACCAATGCTTTAGGAATTTCAACATCAACGGCATCACCTAGTGCATCCAGTACAACCGAGCGATTCTTGCTCTCTACTGCACGCGCTAGCTCTTTAATCATATTGCTTTTAATCTCTTCAACTAAAGACGCTTCCGTACCATCTTCTACACCAAATGATTTTACAAACTCTTCATCAATGTCAGGCAACTCTTTAGTCATAACAGAATGAACGGTAATATCAAAAACAACCGTTTGTCCTTTTAAGTGTTCTGCACGATAATCTTCTGGAAAAGAGACATCAATCGCTTTCTCTTCCCCTTTTTTCATGCCAACAATTTGATCTTCAAAACCAGGAATCATACGACCACTGCCAAGCTCTAAAGGAACGTTTTCGCCCGCGCCACCGTCAAAAGGCTTGCCGTCGAGTTTCCCAACGAAGTCAATCATAACCTGTTCACCAAGTTTTGCTTTTTTATTACCATTGGCAGGCTTCCAGGCAGAACGTTGCTCACGCAAACGCACAATCATTTTTTCAACGTCTTTGTCTGTCACTTCGGCGTTAATTTTTTCAACCTTAATTTTACTGAAATCTGGTAATTTAGTCTCTGGGTACACTTCAAAGCGAGCAAGAAATGTCACTTCACCATCCGCATCTTTTAAATCATCAAATGCTGGAAAACCTGCAACCTTTAACCCTTCTTGATCCACAGCATCATAAAATGCTTTTTGTAACGCATCGCCCATTACTTCTTGTCTTACTTGCCCGCCATGACGTTTTTTAACAACGCTCAATGGTACTTTTCCTGGACGAAAACCATCCATTTTAACCGTACGACGCACTTCATTTAAACGCTTTTCAATGTTTGCATTTAAGTCGCCTGATGGAAAGGTGACAGTCATTTTGTGCTCAAGGCCTTGTTCTGGTTTTTCTACAGTTACTTGCATTTTAAAATCTCAAAGTTCGTTTGTAATAAATTGACAGGATTAGGACTAAAATTAATCCGCGGATTCAGGTTTAACTAAAATTAGGTTCAAAATTATACTAATTTCAACCGTAAAATAAAAGGAAAACTATGTGTAACGACTAAAATAGTAAATAAAAACAGTGTTAGAATTTATAACCTCCCTAAATTACTTGATTTAAATAATTCAAAAGGAATTAAAAACCATGCCCATTGAAAAAACTATCCTACTTCTTTCTGGCACAATGATCCTACTTGGCTCGATTCTTACCATTTACCTCTCGCCAACGTGGGTCTACCTCACCGCATTTGTTGGCGCTAACCTTTTATTTGCAGGCTTCACAGGGTTTTGCCCTATGGTTAAACTTCTCAGAAAGCTCGGTTTCAAACACGGCCAAGCGTTTAAATAGTCTGAGACCCCTACACGAAAGTGTGCACGGATGAAAAAGGCTAAAATATGCCTGATGATTTTCGTTGAAAACCTTGCGAATAGCTGGCTACAAGGTGAATCGAGCTTTGCTCAAGAGAGGGTGCCCGGCAATTTCCACCTCAATCAGTCAAGTTTTATCGCTTTTTCCCCTCGCGCCCCTCTCGCGCAAAGGCCTCAGTCTGAAATATTTGTAACTACTCAGCGAGCAGTCAATATGTAAAATAGTGGCTCAGATGCCACCTAAAAATGATCAATTCAAGGCGAAAAATCTGCATTTAGCAAGTGTAAACAGTCATTTTTTAACACCGAGTTGAACTTTTTCAGGTATCACCAGAGCCACTACAAAATTCTTTTATTTTTAACTATGCCATTTTCCCTGGATACGCTTCAATTCCAGGGTTTCCTTTCACTCCTTTCAATTTAGGATGATTCACCTTTTTCAGCTTCATATCCGATTTATGGCTGCGCAGATAATCCGCCGCCACATCCCACATCATTCGACCCTCGCCCACAGCAGCAACCTGTGCCCAGCCTGCAACGCTATAGGTTTTACTCGCTTCTAACGGTGTACCATCGTCTAAGCGCATCTCTGAAATACGACTTCCTAATGATGCATTTGGCTCACAGGTGTAATCCATTCCCCCAAGACGCACCATATCGCCTCCTGACTGTAGATATGGGTCTTTTTGAAATAGGTTTTCACAAATGCCTTCTAAAATATCTTTCATTTGTGCCCCTGTCACTTCAGACTTATACGTTTCGGCATACGTCATGGACGTTTCATCCATTACACGCTCCATGGTAATCATTTCACCCGCCAATACAGATGTTCCCCAACGAACCCCTGCAGACATCGCAATTTGTGTATCGTGCTCTTCACGCAGTGCGTTAACAATAATTTGATCCCATGTTCCCATAAAGTTACCACGACGATAAAGCGTATCTTCGGCCACCGCAAGCTCTTCATTCATAATTTCACCGTAGGTTTTACCCAGTCGGTCTTTATTGAAGGCACGTGAAGGATCTCTGGATTCAATGATGTTTTTATCGTATTTTTTAGTGTAAAGATGCTTAATAAACGTATCTACTTCCGCATCCGCGGCTAATACATTTGAAAACACCGGCAGTAGGTTGTAATGCACCCCTCTCAGCTTTCCGTTTTGAATGTCTAAATCCATTACACCAACAAACTTACCATTTGAACCCGCGTTGGTAACATGGCAAACACCGCCTT
>JAKISK010000094.1 GCA_021648625.1 Thiomicrorhabdus sp.
GAAGCACTTACTACGTGAGCAAAATTAAGCGGGTGGTCAAATAAATCATAAGAATCCGCACTTGCAACATTCGAAGCCAAAACCAAAGAAGCCGCTAAACCCATTTTATTCATCATTTTCATAGTAATTATTAAACCTTTCTTATTAAAATTTTTATCAATTTAATGCCCTAAGACATCTCCCCCTATCCAATATGCACAAAATTTAACACTCACCTTTGAGAACAAGATGGATTTAAACGGATAAGTTACGGACTATTCTACAAAATACCCCTACTAATATCAACACTAATAACACCCAACTAAGCAAGCAAAAACAACTAGTTACATCCGAATTACACCCCAGAGTTACCCTAATTTTACCCATAGCGTTCGCTTGTTTTTGTCTATTTTTTTACCTTAATCAAGCCCTCTTCTCCACTTATTAAGCGCTGAATATTGCCTTTATGTCGCCAAAACAACAACAAAGACATCATTAAACTGACGGCAACCCAGCTTATCTCACCCGCTAAAAAGTAGATATAAACGGGTGCAAGCAAAGCGGCAATCAGTGCAGAAAGCGAAGAAACCTTTAATACCTTTGCTACAAACAACCATGTACCCGCCACCGCCAAACCAATGGGGAACGATAATCCAAACATCACACCCAACATGGTCGCGACCCCTTTACCGCCCTGAAACTTAAAAAACACGGGATAAAGATGCCCAATAAACGCCATAAAGCCCACCAATACAATCAGTGATGCTTCAAGCCCCATGCTGTGTGCAACCAACACTGGAACCAATCCTTTTAGCGAATCGCCCAACAGAGTAATGGCGGCGGCTTTTTTACCCTTATCGCCCCCAATACGTAGCACATTGGTGGCACCTGGATTTCCAGACCCCCCCGCTCTTGGGTCAGGCAATCCCATTATTTTACAAACAATAATCGCGGTTGAAACTGAACCGAGCAGGTACGCACCCACAATCAATAAAATGGCTTGAAATTCCATTTTTAAATTCCTTTTTTAAAATTTAAGAGGATTTTACTGCAAGCACTCAAGAAACGTTAAAATAAAGCAACAAAAGTACATACGCACAAGTATAACGACCGACAGAATAATGTGGGCAACAGGACAACATAAATAGGTAACACAGTGGACATTATATTTATTCAAGGACTTAAAACCCAAGCCATCATTGGCATTTACGACTGGGAACGAAAAAACCGTCAACCATTAATTTTTGACTTAGAAATGAGTTTGCCCATTCAAACCGCTGCAAGCAGTGATGAGATTAATGACACGGTGGATTATAAAAAAGTGTCTGATGAAGTGATTCAACTGGTTGAAAACAGTCAATTTAAACTACTGGAAAGCCTGAGCGAAGCCATTTGCCAACACTTATTAGCCCAACACTCGGCCATACAAAAAATACAACTCAAAGTCAGCAAACCCCAAGCGGTGGCTGAAACCGAGACCGTTGGGTTAATCATTACGCGCCAACGCTAAAAATAAAGCATAAAAAAAGGCGCGAATACATTGCGCCTTTTTAAACCATTATGCCATTAAAAATGGCATAAAAAATTTTAACCTAGATTAAGCTTTCTTACGACGAGCCGCCATAAAACCGACCAAACCTAAACCACCTAACATTAGAGCAATTGAACTTGGCTCTGGAACGGGAGATACACTAAACGCAGAAGCTTCTAACGTATAACCAGAGTTACCAGCCAGACCTAAACCTTCTACAGTCAACGTATAAGTACCAGCACTCAATGTCTGATCAAAAATCCCCGCATAAGGGGAATCTATTGGAGGTGAAAAACCTGTACTTCCCGCTAGGCCATTACTTAAGAAGATACCAGTAAACGCAGAAATAGAAGCAGGAGTGCCTGTAGCATAAGCATTAAAAACACTATCAACATCAATTGTAAAATCAAACACCGAGCTAAAAGCTCCAACTGCCACTGACGCTACATTATCAGTAACCGTAGCATTTGTAAGGTTCTCTAAATTTAGAGTTGCTGCACTTGCAAAACTTGATGTTAGAGCTAATGCAGCCGTTAAGCCAACCTTTTTAATCATATTCATAAAAAAATCCTTTAAAATTATTTAAGTTTACTATCTACCTAACAAGCAAAACTACTTGCCACTTAGAGATTCTATATTAATCACTACAGCAGAGTCAACAATACTGACGATAAATAACCTTTAAATATCAACAGCCTACGAAACATAACCCGCCCTATACTCTAACAACGTAGCCCTTCCGAAATTCTACCACTAGTAACAATCCTTGCAGGCTTGGTCAACACGGAACCATATCTTTTTGTAGCCTCGTATAAGGCTGTTCAAGAACGGTGTAATGACCTAATTATTTAGTCCTCTCCCAGCAACGCTAGGAGCTTGTCGGATTTAGGAACATAAAAAAGGCGCAAATAAATCGCGCCTTTTCGGTCATTAAAAACTTAAGCTAAATTAAGCTTTCTTACGACGAGCTGCCATAAAACCGACCAAACCTAAACCACCTAACATTAAGGCAATTGAACTAGGCTCTGGAACTGGAGATGCTATTGCTGCAAATGTAGAATCGACAGAATACCCAGCCTCACTAAACAAAGCGTTTCCTGTTACAGAAATCGTATAGGTACCAGCGATTAATCCCCCTAAAGAATCAACAGAAACTTCCGCTAAAGAAAATTTTCCAAAAGAACCCATAGAACCCGCTAAGTTAACGCCGTTACCCTGAAAAAGAATCGTAGTAAACTCTGAAATATCTGCCTTTGCCGCTGAAAAAAAAATCGATCCCGTTGCACCAGGATTTAAAGTAACGCTAAACACGTCAGTAAATAGTCCTGCAACACTTACATCGTGAGCAAAATTATCTTCATGATTTGCTAGATCATAAGACGCTGCATTCGCAAAACCAAAAGCCAAAAGCAATGAAGCCGACAGCCCTATCTTTTTAATCGTATTCATAAATAAAATTTCCTTAACGTTAATTATAAGATTATATGATCAAGTAAATTAACCACGCCATATAAGTACACCACCTTAACCATGCCCGTTTTTTAGTAACGCTTTTAAAGTTAACTTTAGACACTGAGATAAGCACGTACCAAGGCATCTTATATCAACTTACTCCAACAGTAAATACCGTAAATATCGCCACTAAATGGCGATAAATAGCCTCTTTGCTACGCTCTAATTCGCATTTTTATCGGGAAATCTTGATAAAGATTTTTGCTCTTCCGCCGCACGTCTAATTAAGGTAATCACCTGTTCCATATGCAAACAGGCGTGATGCTCGCTAATTTTATCCATCGCTTGATAGTCCTCTTCAAACTGGCGACGATTCTGTTTGGATAAGTTTTTCAATACTTTTTTATACAGCGCATCGTCTTCTGCCAAACGTACGATGGTAACCAACTGCTCTGGTAACACTTGCGCTGCAAATTTTTGCACAATACGATCATCCACATTTGCCATTTTACTTGCCAAGATTCGATACGCTTTTATTTTACGACGCCCCCCCGCTTCATCCAGTTCGCTGGAGTGGTGCAACCGCTGATTAATCACTTGGCGAATACCTTCAATGGCCTCTTCTGGTAAGTTAAAAATAACAGGCCCCATTTCTAATTGAAATTGACCTGATTCATCACGCCATGCTTTGATATCCATCATTTCCCCTTAAATGTATCGCGTACTGTCGGTTCTAAACTCAATTTCACCACGCGACTCCAGCTCAAAAAGTTTTTCAACGATTCGTTTAATGGCTCTTTTGGCATGGGCTTCGGTCGGTACGGTTGCCACCATTAAATCGGTTTTTAATTGCTTGGCTAAAATACCGCCAATATTATTGATAATTAACGTATTTAATGCACGGTCATCCGCAATCATCATCAACTCCAACAAATCTTTTGTATCGACTTCTTGTAAAAACGTTTGGCACTCAATGTCTGGCAACGTTTTGATTTTCAATCCCAGCTTTACATAACTTTTAAGCGTTGAATGGTGCTCTCCATGTTCAAGCGCCAATAGATGCTCCAACATAATTTCCAACAACGCCAACGAAAATTGGTCTAATTTAACCGACGCACAACCAATTTGAATTAACCACTCACTTTCATGAATTTTTTTAATGCCAATTTTCATCACAGCTTTCTCTTGAAAAGAACCAGACATCTCTGGCTGTTTATTTAGGTTTATAGCATAATACCACAATCTTAAAAATGCTCGAACCACCCCAAATATTACCCTAATCCCCAGATAGAAATGCGAATTAGAGTGTAAGCAATTGATGTGCATAGTGAATGTAAAAAAGACAATGTCACCTTATTGGTGATGCGTCCTTTTTTACATTTGCTAGGTGCGTCAAGGGCTCGCCTAAAAGCGCCTACTGTTGGTGCGCTAATAAACGTATTTTCTATCTGGGGATTAGGGTATTAGCAAACAACAGCGAATACCATGCCACAAAATCACGCACATAAAAAACTCCCCCCCCCCTCCGAAGACGCTATTTTACACAGCCAACAACTCAGCAAACAGATACGCACCTCGCTGGCACGTCATAAAAACATGACCTTTGCACAATACATGCAAAAAGCACTCTATACGCCTAATTTGGGCTATTACAGTAATGGGCTCACTAAAATAGGGGCTCAAGGCGATTTTATTACCGCACCAGAAATCTCTCCCATTTTTTCACGTTGTTTAGCCAGACAAGCCCAGCAAGTGTTGCAAACACTGGACGAACCCAATATTGTCGAATTTGGCGCAGGCCGAGGCGTGATGGCAAAGGATATTCTGCTTGAACTGCAAACCCTTAACCAGCCCCTAAAACGCTACTACATTATCGAACTCAGTGCCGAACTCCAACAACGCCAAAAAGAGACACTACAAGCGGCACTGCCTCCTGAGCTGTATCAAAAAGTGACTTGGCTCAACCAACTGCCCAGCACCCCTATTTCTGCCGTAATTTTTGCCAACGAAGTTTTGGATGCCATGCCATTTGAACGCCTGCGCATCGAACCACAGCACACGCTACGAGGCCACGTGCGCTATAACGAGCAAAAAGAGTGCTTTGAATGGGATTACCAGCCAATAACGGATGCTACTTTACAACAATTTGCCAACCGCTTAACCCAGCACATTGGGGATGTATCCGAGCTAGGCTACAATACCGAAATAAATTTACACATCAAACCTTGGCTAGAAAGCCTAAACAGCATACTCATACAAGGCGCTGTCATTCTTATCGACTACGGCTACCCACGCAAAGAGTACTATCAGCCTGCCCGCGTGATGGGGACACTCCGTTGCCACTACCAACACCGCGCACACCAAAACCCCTTCTTTTATCCAGGACTGCAAGATATTACCGCACATGTAGACTTTACCGCCGTGGCCGAAGCGGGGTTTGAAAGTGGCTTTAAGGTCGCAGGGTACACCACCCAAGCCAACTTTTTAATGGGCAGTGGCTTATTGGAAATGTCCTCCAATTCAGACGCCAGCATTACCGAGCAACTCAAAATAGCTCAGCAAATAAAAACCCTTACCCTGCCCAATGAGATGGGTGAAAATTTTAAAGTCATCGCCCTCACCAAGCAGTGCGACTTCTCATTAATAGGATTTAGCGTTCGAGACTTACGTCATCAGCTATAATACGCCCTAAATGTTTTCAACCTAACGCAAATCAAAAGGAACCCGCTTCATGGAAGAAGTGATTCAACCCACCCTTGAGTGGATTCAAATTATTACCCTCGCCCTCATTCAAGGGGTAACTGAATTCTTACCCGTCTCTAGCTCAGGCCATCTTATATTAGTGCCACAACTGCTCAACTGGCCTGATCAAGGGCTGGCTTTTGATGTTGCCGTGCACATTGGAACCCTCGCCGCCGTTGTACTCTACTTTAAAAATGACATTTGGCTCATGGCGCGAGACTGGAGTGGCTCGCTGGTAACCCGACAACCCACGTCAAACAGTCGTTTGGCTTGGTGGATTATTTTTGCCACCATTCCTGCCGTTTCCTTTGGGCTTTTCTTAAACGATGGGTTAGAAGAAACCCTCAGAAACCCCATTATCATCGCCGCCACCACCATCGGATTTGGAGTACTGCTATGGTGGTCAGACGTAAAAGGAAAACAGGTTCGCGATGAATACAGCCTAAGCTTTAAAGACATCATGATCATCGGTATTGCACAAGCCATCGCGCTCATCCCCGGTACGTCACGCTCAGGAATTACCATCACCGCCGCCCTTATGCTCGGCCTTACCCGAGAAGCCGCCGCCCGCTTCTCTTTTTTACTGTCCATTCCCATTATATTGGGCGCGGGGCTCATCAAACTAAAAGACCTCATGGACAGCACCCACCCCGTACAATGGGAAGCCATGATTGGCGGCACAATTATTTCCGCCATCAGCGCCTACATCATCATCGCCCTTTTCCTAAAATGGATCAGTAGCATCGGCATGGCACCGTTTGCATGGTATCGTTTTGCACTAGGTGGATTGTTGTTGTGGGTGTTTTTATACTAAAACCTGCCCCCTCCCTTAAGCCTATTTTTTAGGGATTTTACTTAAAACCTTCGCCTTGTACACAAATGTTCCAAAGGGTAAAAAAGAAGCGATAAAGCCTGTAAACCCTTGCTCTTCAGTAAGGCGTCCTTTGTACACAAAATAAAACAGCACTGCATTAAACGCAATAAACAACCAGCCGTGTATTGGCCCTGCAAATGTAACGGCCTCTGGCATTCCATAAGCGTACTTAAGTGGCATGGCGACAAAGAACAGCCCCAACAACGAAAGCCCTTCTAATAACGCCATTAATCGTAAAAATTTCATTTAATTTTCTTCCATTCAGACATAAAAAAACCGGGAAACCCCGGTTTTTTTATTTTATTTAGTTATGTGATAACTAAATAAAAATTAAGCCATTGCTTTAATACGTGCATTAATACGACTTTTCGTACGTGCCGCTGTATTTTTAGCTAAAATTTTCTTACGCGATAAACCGTCTAACTTAGACTGCGCAAGACGAAACGCTGTGTTTGCAGCGGCTTTATCGCCTGCTTCAATCGCAGCCATTACTTTTTTAATTGCTGTACGCATGTCTGAACGTTTTGCAACATTTGCCTGACGTGTATTCTCTGCCTGACGTGCGCGCTTTGTAGCTTGTGCTGAATTTGCCATTCTTTTACTCTCCAATAATTAGTTTTTACACATTAACCGATCCGTAGACCTCTATTAACATAACCCTTTACTGCTTAAGAAAAAGGAACGAGGATTATCCACATTTTTGAGCACTAGGTCAAGAGCAAACTTAAACCCAAATCCACACACTCTCTATTTAGAGCCGTCTCTTAAAAATTTGACCAATTCATGAACCGTAGTACTCGGGTTAGCCTTATGTGGTTCAGTATTATTTGAAGTGTGGAATTCAAGAAGCTTTTCAGCATTGCGGATTGCAGTCGCTTCGTTCTTAACCAAAGTAGGATAAATTTTAGTTACAAATGCTTCCGATTTAATATTTGAATCTACTAAATCCAATTTTTTAAGCTCTCTCTTAAGCTTTACATTCAAGTCATCTCTCGACATCTCAGAGCATTCGTAATTAAAATGCAACAGATACCAAAGCTCAAAAGAGTCATTAGAATAGGCGACTTTGACGTTGTTTTCTTCAGCCCTTGTTAAGGCCTCTTTAAAATCACTTTCATCATGACCATCTCCAGATGTCCATTGTTTATCTCGATCAATCACAATCCATAAATGATCAAAGTCCTTGTAAGTCTCCTCTCCCTTTTCAGTATGACTCAATAAATCATCTAACACACCTGTTGGGTGGGTATTATTATGGCAAGCAAAAACGCATGAAAAAGGTGTTATTACTTTATCTTTTTTTAACTGGTTCAAAATCAATTTAAAGTAAATAACCGAGGATTTAGTATCCTCCGAAGCAATTAAAATGCTCTTAACTTTATCTCTGGTGTCAGAAACTCTATCGTAAGTGCTTCTATTTTGCACTTTTTTTTCACAGCCTGATG
>JAKISK010000095.1 GCA_021648625.1 Thiomicrorhabdus sp.
GCAGGGTTAACGCCTATTCCAGAAAGCACAACGGAATTAATGAAACTAATTGATGATCCAAAAGACCCGATTACCGATGCGAAAGTTGAGCTGGGTAAAAAGTTATTTTTTGACCCAAGACTTTCAAGAAGTGGACTCATTAGCTGTAACACTTGTCATAACTTAGCGATGGGGGGTGACGATGGTGTGCCTGCGGCAATCGGTCACGGCTGGGTTGCAAACCCGCATCACCTAAATTCGCCTACCGTCTATAACGCGGTTTTTTATACGGCACAGTTTTGGGATGGCAGAAGCCCGCATCTTACGGATCAAGCACAAGGTCCAATTCAAGCCGTACCTGAAATGGCCGCGCCTGCAAACCTTGTGAAAGAGCGTATTTTATCCATCCCTGCTTACATTGCAGAGTTTAAAGTCGCTTATGGCAATGATGTGGACATTACCTTTCCAAAAATTGCAGACACCATTGCAACGTTTGAAAAAACATTGGTTACACCGTCACCTTTTGATGATTTCTTAAATGGCGATACAACCGCCCTAACCGACGCTGAGAAAAAAGGATTAAACACTTTTATTGATAAAGGGTGTTCAAGTTGCCACACGGGGATTGCCATTGGTGGAACCATGCAACCGTTTGCGCAAGCGGCTAAATATAAGTTTGCACACATTGGTGACTTTAAAGGGGACGAAAAAGGGTTTGTAAAAACGCCAACGCTTCGTAACATTACCGAAACCGCGCCTTACTTTCACAACGGAGCAATCTGGACACTGGAAGAAGCCATTAAAGAGATGGGAAGCACTCAGCTAGGAATTAATATCAGCGATCAAGATGCCTCGGATATTAAAGTATTCTTAGGCGCACTAAAAGGGGTAAAACCAACCATTACTTACCCTCAGTTGCCTGAAGAATCAGACAACACACCAAGACCTACATTTGATTAATTATTTCTGATTAATTAATACTGTAAATAAAAAAAGCCCTTAAGAGATCTTCTTAAGGGCTTTTTTATTGCCTGCTAAATTTTATCCCCCCCCCTATTCAGCACGAATGCAAATAGGAAGGCAAAATCAACCATTAATGCACCGCTGGCAGTTCTCTGCTAATGGCTTGATAGAACCCTTCCGCTTCAAGTGGCAACGCCCAAAATACACCTTGTCCAATTGAGCAACCCATCGCTAATAATGCATCAATATCTGCTTGAGAATCAATGCCCGTTGCAATCACGTCTGCGTCCAAAACATTCACCATCTGCACCACCGCTTTTATCCACTTTTGACCTGTTGGGCACGATAATGACTGTTTTAACCACGCTGCATCCAGTTTCACTTCTTGAAGGTTTAACTCGCTCAACAGCGCAATATCCAACGCCGTTTTTCCAACATCGGTTAACGTAATTTGATAACCCGCATCGCTTAACGCTTTAACTTGCTGGCGCATCGAATCGTCTTCTATCATTTGCAATGAAAATTCCAGCTGAACTTGAGAAACATTAACTTGATACGCTTCCAAACGATTGTGCATAAAATCAACCATCTTCTCTGACTGGCAAAGTGCTGGAACCATGGGTATCGAAACCACAAGCTCATCATTTGCAGCTTGCCATTGTTGCAAATAATGCAATCCTGAATCCACTAACCAAGCCCCGGTAGAGGCCGCCAATCGACTCTGGTTTAAAACAGCCATCCAGTCGTTTAAATACAGGTTTTCGGTTTGCCCTTTCATCCAAAGCGCGGTAACACTTGAACCAATAACCTTTTGGCTAACTAAATCGACTTGAGGTTCAAAACAAATTTTAATTTTTCCTGCTTGCAATGCTTTTTCCAAACGGTTAACGGGCAAACAATCCGATTGCATTTCGCAGAGCACTAAATCGCTGTAAAAACGAAAGGTATTGCGCCCACTGTCTTTAGAGGCATACAACGCTTTGTCCGATTTTTCGACCAACTCTGAAGAGCTGCTTGCGTCCACTGGGTAACGTGCCACTCCAATACTGGTTGAAATTTGAATGTCGTTGTTATCAATCCAATAAGGGCGCCTTACCTCACCAATAATACGTTTGCAAATGTTCTCTATATCACTACGCGCCTGCTTACCTGCCAGCAGAACAACAAATTCATCCCCCCCTAAGCGGCTCACAATGTCTCCGTCTCGTACCGCAGAAACCACTCTTGCACTGACATTTCGAAGCAACTCATCACCCGCATGATGTCCAAAAGAATCATTAACCTTTTTAAAGCCGTCTAAATCCAAAAACAGTAATGTAAACTCCCCTTCACTCTGTTGCGCATCAATAACCAGCGCTTCTAAGGTTGAGTTAAAGTAGGCACGATTGGGTAAATGCGTTAAATCATCGTAGTTGGCTTGACGAAACAGTGATTGAGTACGAATTTGCACTTGCGCTTCAATCATTGCTTCAATATCCTCTGGCATTGATTCATCCGAAGAAAATTGTGCCTGTAGAGATTGCAACAATTTCGTTGCATCCGAATCTACTTTAAAGGGAGAGCGATCAATCATTTTTTGAGTGCGAGAGCGATCCACATCCATAAAGCGCTCCACCGAAGACAATACGTTTTCTTTGGTATCTTTTTCTAAGGAGCGGTTACTTAACTCTAACATGACATTTACCTCTTACTCTCAATCAATCGCCCTAAAAAACCGTATAGCGTATAATACGTATTAAGGATCTGTTAACTATTCTATAAGCAAAGGAGATGCCATGTCTAGTATTGGTACACCATTTTCTGATACTTCAGTACGCGTACTACTCTGTGGCGCGGGTGAATTAGGCAAAGAAGTTGCCATCGAACTGCAGCGATTTGGCGTAGAGGTAATTGCGGTAGACCGCTATGCAAACGCGCCTGCCATGCAGGTAGCAGACCGTAGCCATGTCATTGATATGCTTGATGGCAATGCATTAAGAAGCGTTATTGAGCGCGAAAAGCCACACATGGTTGTGCCAGAAATTGAAGCCATTGCCACCGACACCCTAGCGGAATTAGAACAAGAGGGTGTCAAAATAATACCAACAGCACGCGCCACTCAATTGACAATGAACCGCGAAGGTATTCGACGATTAGCGTCCGAAGAGCTTGGCATCGCCACCTCCCCTTATGAGTTTTCAGATACCCTAGAAAGCTTTACAAAAGCGATTGAACGCATTGGAATGCCCTGTGTTATCAAGCCCATTATGAGTTCATCTGGAAAAGGGCAAAGTGTGGTTCGTACCACAGAAGATATTACTCCCGCTTGGCAGTATGCCCAAGAGGGTGGACGCGCTGGAAAAGGACGCGTGATTATTGAAGGCTTTGTAGATTTTGACTACGAAATCACCTTACTCACGATTCGCCATGAACAAGGAATTTCTTTTTGTGAACCCATTGGTCACCACCAAGAAGAGGGCGATTATCGCCAGTCGTGGCAGCCTCAAGCGATGAGCCAAAAAGCACTCAAACAGTCGCAAGAAATTGCTAAAAAAGTGACGGATAATTTATGTGGCACAACAGGAAGAGGTCTCTTTGGGGTAGAGCTGTTCATTAAGGGCGACACCGTCTACTTTAGCGAAGTGTCACCCCGTCCTCACGATACGGGGCTGGTTACGCTTATCTCTCAAGATCTTTCTGAATTTGCGTTACATGCGCGTGCAATTTTAGGGTTGCCAATTCCAAACATTAAACAACACGGCCCCTCTGCTTCTAGTGTCATATTGCCAACAGGTCAATCAACTAAAACCAATTTTTCAAATTTAGCCCAAGCCCTAGCGCAACCCGACACTCAGTTACGACTCTTTGGCAAACCTAACATTGACGGTCGCCGAAGAATGGGCGTTGCTATGGCACGTGCAGGCTCTATTGAACAAGCCATTGATAAAGCCAATCAAGTCGCAAATACGGTTAACGTTACGTTCTAAACAGAGCGTTTCCAAATTCCCCTCCCCCCTTTATTCAAAATAAAGGGGGGGGGATTTACCTCTGTCAAAATATTGCCCTTAATATATTTGGCACAGCTAATGCTATACGACCGATAACAAAAAACTTTACTTTTTTGAGGTCTGATTTATCTCTACCTCAAATTACCATAGCCAGGTTTAAAGTTATTTAAATTTTGTTACGTTTGTTCTTCATTAAAAAAGGAAAGAATCATGACATTAAACAATACCACTCCAGAAAAAGTGAAAGCGCCGATTCTTCAAGAGTATCACCGCAATCAAAAAGAAGAAAAACACTTAAAAGAGAACCCAAAAAAAACTATTTTACTGTTGCTGCAAGGCGCGGTAGACAAAGGCAATATGGCAAAAGTTTGCCACCAAAGCACGGCGCTGGTCGAAAAAGGGTTTCATCTTGGACGGATGACTACTATTTTAGATGCGCTACGCGATCGCCTTGCCTTTACTCAAGACACCCCGCTGGCCTTTGATTTGGAAGAGCTGTACCGCTATGCCGATCAAAACATTCAAGAGGCCGTTTTTGAAAAAGACAGCTTTTACCTAGACAGTGCCATTGATATTTTGACGGAGCTTCGTGACGCTTGGGTAGAGATGATGCAACAAACGGAACGACTGCCTAAAAACGCCTAAAAAAAACATAACACATCACCAAAGGAACGCGAATAAACATGCCTTTGGTGACGTTTTCAAAAATCACATCTCACCAACAAACTCATTTCGTTAATTTAAAAACTATCAATCCCTATCTTTTCCATTATAATACCTTCTTTTTCAATTCCTTAGCGTGCAACCTCCTTCTAGCTTACTTTCTAGATGGTGACACTTCGGTACGATTTCGTCAATTTTAGAGAGCCTCATTCATGACAACCCAACATATTCGCAATATCGCAATTATTGCCCACGTTGACCACGGTAAAACCACCTTGGTAGACCAACTTTTAAAGCAATCTGGAACACTGGATACGCATAAAGAGATGGGCGAAAGAATGATGGACTCTAACGATCTTGAAAAAGAGCGTGGTATCACTATTTTGTCAAAAAATACCTCGGTTAAGTGGAAAGATTATCGCATTAACATCGTTGATACTCCTGGCCATGCCGATTTTGGTGGCGAAGTAGAGCGTATTTTATCGATGGTTGATTCGGTATTGCTATTGGTTGATTCGGTTGAAGGCCCAATGCCTCAAACTCGCTTTGTTACCGAAAAAGCGTTAGCACAAGGGTTAAAGCCCATTGTTGTTATCAATAAAATTGACCGACCTGGTGCGCGTCCGGACTGGGTATTGGATCAAACCTTTGACCTATTTGATCGCTTAGGCGCAACCGATGAGCAAATGGAGTTTGAAGTACTTTATGCCTCTGGTTTAAATGGTTTTTCAGGCTATGACGAAACCGTTACCGAAGGTGACATGGAACCCATTTTTCAAACCATCGTAGATAAAGTATCCCCGCCAGACGTTGATATGGGTGGGCCATTTCAGTTGCAATGTATTTCACTGGATTATGACACCTATAAAGGGGTCATTGGTACAGGACGTATTAAACGTGGTTCCGTTCAAGTCGGCATGCAAGTTAAAATCGTAGACGATAAAGGAAATTCGCGCAATGGTAAAGTGGGCGAACTGTTTGGCTTTCATGGTCTTGACCGTATTAACGTTGATGAAGCCCATGCGGGTGACATCGTTGCATTTTCAGGATTTGATCCGCTTAATATCTCAGAAACACTTTGTGATCCTAACCACCCAGAAGCCCTGCCGGCACTCACCATTGATGAGCCAACGGTTAGCATGACCTTCCAAGTGAACAACTCTCCGTTCGTTGGAAAAGAGGGCAAACTATTAACCTCTCGTCAAATTCGTGAGCGTTTGGACAAAGAGTTACTGACCAACGTTGCGTTACGCGTTGAAGAGACAGAAGATGCCAACAAATTCCGTGTATCAGGTCGTGGTGAACTTCACCTTTCCGTACTGATCGAAACCATGCGTCGTGAAGGCTTTGAAATGGGAATTTCCCGTCCAGAAGTTATCTTCCGTGAAGTGGATGGTGAAATGCAAGAGCCTTATGAAAATCTAACCGTTGATGTTCCTGATGACTCTCAGGGCACGGTTATGGAAAAACTGGGTGAGCGTAAAGCCGAAATGCAAGATATGGTGCCTGATGGACATGGTCGTGTGCGCATTGACTTCATCATTCCGTCACGTGGACTGATTGGCTTCCGTACCGAGTTTATGACGGCAACCCAAGGAAATGGCTTAATTTTTTCCAGCTTCTCTCACTACGGAACTAAGTTCAAAGGTACCTTAGGCGATCGTACCAATGGTGTATTGATCTCTATTGGACAAGGTAAAGCCTTAGCCTTTGGTCTGTTTGGTCTTCAAGATCGTGGACGCTTATACATTGGTCACGGTGACGAAGTCTATGAAGGAATGGTTATTGGGTTACACAGTCGTCAAAATGACTTAACCGTAAACCCATTAAAAGGTAAGCAGTTAACCAATATGCGTGCTTCAGGAACAGATGAAGCCTTAACCTTAACACCACCGATTCGTTTTTCTCTTGAGCAAGCACTTGAGTTCATTGATGACGATGAGCTGGTAGAAGTAACACCTGAGAGCATTCGTATTCGTAAAAAAGTACTGACTGAAAATGGTCGTAAACAAGCTTCTCGTGGTAAAAAATAATTTTTTAACCGCTTCGCTTAGAAAAAACCAGCTTCGGCTGGTTTTTTTATGCCTGTAACCTTCTCTCTAAAAGTACTTTTCAGTTACACTGTAAATAAATATGACTACTGGAAAAAATCATGTCACTTACCACCATTCTCTATCCCCCCATTAAGCCCTTTGTGCAACACAGCTTACAAGTTGATAATACCCATGTTTTGCACATTGAAGAGTGTGGCAACCCACAAGGTATTCCAGTTATTTTTATTCACGGTGGACCAGGGTCAAGTTACAGCGCCATTCATCGACAACTTTTTGATCCCGATGTTTACCGTATTATTTTGTTTGACCAAAGAGGCTGCGGTCAATCCAAACCCCACGCTTGCCTCACCAATAATACAACCGCTCACCTTATTGAAGATATGGATAAAATTCGTCGCCATCTCAACATTGATAAATGGCTTTTATTTGGTGGCTCTTGGGGGTCAACGTTATCATTGCTCTACGCTCAAGCCTACCCAGAACGTGTACTTGGTATGATTTTAAGAGGTATTTTTCTCTGCCGAGAAGAGGATATTCACTGGTTTTATCAATCGGGTGCTAACCGTTTCTTTCCCGATTATTGGGAGGACTTTATTGCGCCGATCTCTCCTAAAAACCGTCACAAAATCGTAGATTCTTATTACAAATTACTTACCAGTACCGATGAAATTGCACGCATGAGGGCGGCTGAATCTTGGTCTGTTTGGGAGGGAAGAACCTCGCACTTGCAAACAGACCCGAATACCGTTGATCAATTTGGTGACCCTTATCACGCACTGGCTCTGGCACGTATTGAGTGCCACTATTTTCAACACTATGCCTTTATTGAGTACAATCAAATTTTAAGCAATGTCGCCTCCATCGCCCACTTACCTATTCATATTATTCAAGGTCGGTATGATATGATTTGCCCCATCAATCAAGCCATAGAGCTGCACAATAAACTACCCAAAGCACAATTAACCATTTGTAACCACGCTGGACATTCAGCAATGGAACTTGAGATTGCCCAAGCACTCATTAATACAACCGACCACTTTGCAACACAGTTACAAAGTGCATGATTTGTTTAATTTAATGCGCCAGCCATGGACACCTTTTGGCTAGAATCGTAACGAAACAAGTATACTTTACTGACCCTGTGCGCAAATGTAATTAAATTTTGGTTTGAAATTAAAAAAAAACCGCTTAACGTCAAATACCAATTGTATTTAATTATTAAGCATTTAAACTTGTAGCTTGCAAAGGATAAAACGTAAAATCAAGTATGCAAACTAACTCTCAAAATAAGCCAATTATTCTCGTTGTGATTCCGCACAA
>JAKISK010000096.1 GCA_021648625.1 Thiomicrorhabdus sp.
ATTCGATTAATCAATATTTTGATTAACGAACTGTTTGATCTAAAGAACCATTTGCGTAACGTGCTTGCATCTCTTCAAGACCAACGGCCTTGATTTTTGATGCATGTCCTGCGCAACCAAATGCTTCAAAACGTGACTTACAAATTTCCATCATTGCATTTTCAGCCGCATTGTAGAATTTACGCGGATCAAAGTTTGCAGTGTTTTCAGACAAGTGCTTACGAATTGCACCCGTAGACGCCATACGTAAATCCGTATCGATATTGACTTTACGAACACCGTACTTAATTCCTTCAACGATTGCTTCAACTGGCACACCATAAGTTTGCCCCATGTCTCCACCGTAGTTATTGATGATTGATAACCACTCTTCAGGAACCGAAGAAGAACCATGCATAACGATGTGAGTATCTGGAATACGCTCATGAATCTTACGAATTTGATCTATTTTAAGTACATCAGCCGTTGGCTTAGACGTAAACTTGTAAGCACCGTGAGACGTTCCAACCGCAACCGCTAAACAATCAACGTTGGTATCTTTAACAAACTGTGCCGCTTCTTCAGGATCCGTTAACAAGCTGTCTAAACTTAGCTTCTCATCAGAACCGTGTCCGTCTTCTTCACCCATCATGCCAGTTTCTAATGAACCTAGGCAACCTAGTTCACCTTCAACTGAAACACCGCCAGCGTGTGCAATGGCAACTACTTCGGCTGTAATTCCAGCGTTATACTCGTAAGAAGCAGGCGTTTTCATATCCGCTTCTAAAGAACCGTCCATCATGACAGACGTAAAACCAGACTGAATGGCACGTAAACATACACCAACATCTGAACCGTGATCTTGGTGCATAACAACTGGAATATGTGGATACATTTCAACAGCGGCGGCAATCATATGGCGAAGCATTGGCTCACCCGCATACTTACGTGCGCCAGCAGAACCCTGAAGAATAACCGGAGAGTCTACTTCATTTGCGGCACGCATAATTGCACGCACTTGTTCCATGTTGTTTACATTAAACGCAGGCATACCAAAATTATTTTCAGCTGCGTAGTCCATTAATTCACGAAGTGTAATCATCCCCATCTGCGAGACTCCTTTTAATTGATTTCAAAAAATTTTCATTATTCTAGCAAGTTTTAACTGACCATATAATAATACTTATATCAAATCCCTATTTATGGAATCTTAACAATTTCCATACTATTGGTTCCGCCCAAAATGCCACGTGTTTCACCACGCGTCAATAAAACAAGATCACCTTGTTTGGCAATACCAAACGATTTAATTCGCTCCATAATAACGTCTCTAACATTACCATCATCCAGCCCATCATAACTAACAAGAGACGGATATACACCACGGAACAACGTCACTTTACGACGTGTTTTAATGTGTGGTGTTAAGGCAATAATCGGAATACCTGAACTGATACGAGACATTAACAGCGCCGTATTTCCAGACTCCGTTAAGGATGCAATGCATTTCACATCAAAATGGTTGGCAGCGTACATTGCCGCCATTGCTATGGTTTCATCCACGGCGGTAAAGGACTCGTCAATACGGTGCGTTGACTCGCGAGAAGTACGTGACTTTTCTGCTTCGTGACAAATATTGCCCATGGTTTGAATAACCAAACTTGGCGATTTACCGGTGGCCGTTTCACCCGAAAGCATGACGGCATCCGAACCATCCATTACGGCATTTGCCACATCAAATACTTCGGCACGTGTTGGAATCGCATTATCAATCATCGTTTCCATCATTTGCGTTGCGGTAATCGTGACACGATTTAATTGACGTGCACGCTTAATCATTTTTTTCTGTAGGGCTGGCAATTGTGCATCACCCACTTCAACACCCAAATCACCACGAGCAATCATAATGACATCCGAGGCCAAAATAATGCCATCTAATGTTGCATCATCCGCAACCGCTTCTGCTCGTTCAATTTTTGAAACGATACTGCAATTTAGACCCGCTTTTTGCGCAAGCGAACGACAGTATTCAACGTCTTCAGCAGAGCGTGGGAATGACAGCGCTAGAAAGTCCGCTTCCATCTCTGCCGCGGTTAAAATATCTTCTTTATCTTTATCGGTCAGAGCCGCCGCTGAAAGACCACCACCTTGTAAGTTGATTCCTTTATTGTTTGATAAGGCTCCCCCTACAATAACGGTACAGTTAACACGCTCATCAACCACATCAATCACTTCAAAGACAAGGCGACCATCGTCCAATAAAAGACGGTTACCAGGCTTAACGTCGTAAGGTAAGCTTTTATACGTTAAACCTACTTCATGTTGATTTCCAGCATTTAAGTCTACATTGTTATCAAGTGAAAAAAGGTCTCCCGTTTCAAGAAAAATTTTATCTTCTGCAAAGCGGGCAATACGAATCTTAGGCCCTTGCAAATCCACTAAAACTCCTACTTCACGATCCAGTTTTTTTGCTAATGCACGAACGGCATCGACTCTGCCCCTGTGCTCAGTCGGGTTACCGTGAGACATATTGATACGGACGACATCAAGCCCCGCTTTAATCATTTTCTCAAGTTCACCCTTACGGTCGGTTGCGGGCCCTAACGTTGCGACGATTTTTGTTCTTCTTAAAACAGTTGACATATATAGTTATACCTTTGAATGTAAGGAGGTTATTCAATCAAAAAAGATGTCTCGCAAAATAAACGTATTTAAATAAAAAGTAGCCTTATTCAGACCTTTTCATTATTTAAGTTTACTTACCGAGTCACCCTTAGCTTAGATGATTGTTGAAAATTTATTATATTATGGGACAGATGCGTCCTAAATGACAGTTTAATTAAACCGAGCTTAACCAAAAACAATTAAACTCGGTATTTTTTAAGAAATAATGAAACTATTTGCTATTTACAACCACCGCAACAACTTGAGCTTGCGGCTGCTTTTTCTAGCATTTCAACCGCAGGTAATTTTTTACCTTCAAGGAATTCAAGAAACGCACCGCCACCAGTAGAGATGTAAGAAACCTTATCCGCAATATCATACTTATCAATTGCTGCTAACGTATCACCACCACCCGCGATAGAAAAGGCATTTGATTCTGCAATCGCTAATGCAATCGCTTTGGTACCACCGCCAAATTGATCAAATTCAAATACGCCAACGGGACCATTCCAAACAACCGTTCCAGCGTTTTTAATGATTTCAGCTAATTCCGCAGCAGAGTCAGGACCAATATCAAAAATCATATCATCGTCTTGAACTTCCGATACATTTTTAGTGACGGCAACCGCTGTTTCAGAGAACTCTTTTCCGCAAACGACATCAGAAGCCAGCGGGATACCTGCTCCACGTGCTTCCATAATGCCATTCAACTTATTACAAGTTTCAACCAAATCCGATTCCGACAATGATTTACCCACATTAAAGCCAGCCGCTTCAATAAAAGTATTAGCAATACCGCCACCCACAACCAACTGATCCACTTTACTAGAAAGTGACTCTAAAACAGTTAATTTTGTAGACACTTTAGAACCACCCACAATCGCCACCATTGGACGAGCAGGATTATTTAAGGCCTTACCAAGTGCTTCTAGCTCACCCGCTAAAAGAGGACCTGCACATGCAATACTTGCAAATGCGCCGGCACCGTGAGTAGACGCTTGCGCACGATGTGCTGTACCAAACGCATCCATTACATATACATCACAAAGTGCAGCATACTGCTTAGAAAGTTCTTCTGTATTCTTTTTCTCGCCCACATTAAAACGAACGTTCTCTAATAGAACCACTTCGCCATCGGCCACATCAAAACCACCTGAAAGATAGTCTTTAACCAAACGAACGTCTTGACCTAACTTTTCTGATAAATTTGCTGCTACAGGCGCTAAAGAAAACTCTTCCGCGTACTCACCTTCTGTTGGGCGACCAAGATGCGACATTAACATCACTTTAGCACCGGCTTCTACTGCCATTTTAATGGTTGCTAATGAAGCACGGATACGCGCATCAGAAGTGACTTTACCGTCTTTAACAGGCACGTTTAAATCTTGACGAATTAATACACGTTTTCCAGCTAGGTCTAAATCAGACATCTTAATTACAGACATTCGGTATTTCCTCTATAAATAGAGACCTTTGCACGAGAGAATGCACGGATAAAAAAGGCTAAAATATGCCTGATTTTCGTTAGAAAACTTGTGAATAGCTAGCTATTCCCTGTGTTTCCTGCCTCAAGCAGTCAAATTTTATCTCTTTTTTTTCTCGCGCTTCTCTCGCGCAAAGATCTCAAGTAATGCGAAAAATTCGCACGTTGTCTAGGAACTCCCCTAGCAACAAAGTTTAAAAATTAAGTTTTCCATTCAATACTGATTCAGTACAAAAAAGAAAAATTAATTCAGCTCTGAAGCAAATAACATCAAAGCTGAACAAAGAAAAGTATCGAGTTTGCTCGCCCAGAAGTACTTTCAGTTCTTCTGGGAGAGCAAAACGATTACTTAATAATGAGATTAATTCAGTTCTGAAGTAGGAGAGTTCAAGGCGGGATAAGGGCGCGAACATGTGTTCGCAACCGTTCCCAACGCAGAAATTTCCTGCTTCAGGGCTGAATTAAGCCATTATTTTCCTACGTGCTCGACTACTCTCATCATATTACACGTGTAACCGTACTCATTGTCATACCAAGCAACGATCTTAACGAACGTAGAATCTAACGCGATTCCTGCTTTCGCATCAAAGATACAAGGACGAGGATCACCACGGAAATCGGTAGAAACGTTTGCTTCTTCGGTATACCCTAGAACACCTTTCATCGAACCTTCAGAGGCCGTTTTCATTGCCGCACAAATTTCATCATAAGACGCTTCTTTTTCAAGCTCTACAACTAAATCAACCACGGATACATCAGAGGTAGGTACGCGGAACGCCATGCCAGTCAACTTACCGTTTAACTCAGGAAGTACTTTACCAACCGCTTTTGCCGCACCGGTTGATGAAGGGATGATATTCTCAAGAATACCACGCCCACCACGCCAATCTTTCATCGACGGACCATCAACGGTTTTTTGAGTTGCTGTTGCTGCATGAACGGTTGTCATTAGACCACGCTTAATACCAAAGCTGTCGTTCAATACTTTAGCCACTGGCGCTAAACCATTTGTAGTACAAGACGCGGCAGAAACAATTGCTTCACCATTATATTCTTCATGGTTAACACCGTAAACAAACATTGGCGTATGATCTTTAGAAGGCGCTGATTGAACGACCTTTTTAGCGCCTGCTTCAATGTGTGCATTACAAGACTCTTCGGTTAGGAAGAAACCGGTACATTCAATAATAAGATCCGCACCTACATCAGACCAAGCTAGATCAGCAGGGTTACGCTCTGCCGTAATACGGATTGTTTTGCCGTTAACCACTAGGTTACCGTCAACCACTTCAACCGTACCGTCAAAACGACCGTGTACCGAATCAAATTTTAGCATGTATGCCAAGTATTCAGGGTCTAGCAAATCATTGATTGCAACTACTTCGATGTTTTTAAAATCTTTTGCCGCTGCGCGAAAAGCCATGCGTCCGATACGGCCAAAACCGTTAATACCAACTTTAATTGTCATTCTTTAAACTCCAAAATTTTATTGGACTCAATCAAGATCAAGTCCAAATTACAATAAATAAATTACTTACCTAATACTTTGTTTGCCGTTGCAACAATGTTTTCAACGGTAAAACCAAACTCTTTATACAGTTGGTCTGCAGGTGCAGACTCACCGAAAGTAGACATACAAACCGTTCCACCTTCAAGGCCTACATACTTATACCAACCGTCTGCAACGCCTGCTTCAATCGCAACACGCTTAACACCAGGAAGCAGTACAGAATCTTTATACGCTTGATCTTGCTCATCATACGCATTAGTACAAGGCATTGATACAATGCGTACTTTAGCATCCATTGCTTCTGCTGCTTTAACCGTTAAGCCCACTTCAGAACCAGTTGAGATAAAGATGATGTCAGGCGTTCCTTCACAATCTTTCAGGACATAACCACCCTTCTCAATGTTTTTAACTTGCTCAGCCGTACGAGCCATTGGATCAAGTGCTTGACGAGAGAAAATCAAAGCGGTAGGTGCTTCGCTACGCATCATCGCAAGCTTCCACGAAACCGCTGACTCAACCGCGTCACAACCACGCCATGTTTGGAAGTTTGGAATCACGCGCATTGTGGCTAATTGCTCAACAGGCTGATGCGTTGGTCCATCTTCACCCAAACCAATCGAATCATGTGTATAGACATAAATCGTACCAATTTTCATCAGTGCAGACATTCTTAATGCATTTCTCATGAACTCCATGAACATAAAGAAGGTTCCGCCAAAGACTTTAAAGCCTCCGTGAAGCACCATTCCGTTCATCATGTGCGCCATACCAAACTCACGAACACCCCAAGAAAGGTAGTTACCGTCTGCATTTTCGTGGTTAACTTTAACCATCTTAGACCAGTTGGTTAAGTTAGAACCGGTTAAATCGGCTGAACCACCAAACATTTCTGGCAATAACTCACCCAGTTTTTCAATGGATTTTTGCGATGCTTGACGCGACGCAATTTTAGGACTTTCTTCTTGTGTTTGTGCAATGAACGAATCCATTTCGACTTCAAAGTTAGCTGGCAAATCACCTGCTATACGGCGTTCATATTCAGCCGCTTCTGCTGGGAAAGCCTTACGGTACGCTTCAAATTTAACATTCCAAGCCGCTTCGTCTGTTTTACCTTGTGCTTTGTGATCCCAACCTGCATAGATATCATCAGGAATTTCAAATGGACCAGGCGTCCAACCTAGCTCTTTACGAGCCAATGCAATTTCTTCGTCCCCTAAAGGAGCGCCGTGACATGAGTAAGTACCTGCTTTATTTGGCGAACCAAACCCAATCACGGTTTTAGTACAAATTAACGTAGGACGATCTGTAACCGACTTAGCCAATGTAATCGCCGCATCAATTGCCGCCGCATCGTGTCCGTCAACACTTGGAATAACGTGCCAATCGTAAGAGTTAAAACGACCTGGAACGCCTTTTTCCATCCAGTCACCGATTGGACCATCGATTGAAATATCGTTGTCATCCCAGAAAGCGATCAATTTACCAAGACCTAAGGTTCCAGCCATTGCCGCTGCTTCGTGAGAAAGACCTTCCATTAAGCAACCATCACCCATAAATACATATGTGTGGTGATCTACAATGTCATGACCTGGCTTATTGAACTGTGCCGCCAACGTGCGCTCTGCAATCGCCATACCAACTGCGTTGGTTAGCCCTTGACCTAAAGGCCCAGTCGTTGTTTCAATCCCTTCTGCATAACCGTACTCAGGATGACCCGCTGTTTTAGCGTGCAACTGGCGGAACTGCTTAATGTCTTCGATGCTTAAATCGAAACCACTTAGGTGCAACAAAGAGTACATCAGCATAGATCCGTGTCCGTTAGACAGGATAAAACGATCGCGATCTGACCATTTTGAGTTCGTTGGATTGAACTTTAAGTGACCATTCCACAATACTTCAGCGATATCCGCCATACCCATTGGCGCACCAGGGTGACCAGAATTTGCTTTCTGAACTGCATCCATGCTTAACGCACGGATTGCGTTTGCTAAATCTCTACGAGTTGCCATACAACTTCCTCAATGTTTAAAAAAATTCGGTGTTTACACGCCTTC
>JAKISK010000005.1 GCA_021648625.1 Thiomicrorhabdus sp.
TTGTCTCTACAAAAAACCATCACACCTATGATAACCTGCCATTTTATCTGTACGATTCACTGCCCGCAGGGTTTCTAGGTTCAATCACGCTAAAATACATTTTAAAATACGATTCAAAATTAAGCACAAACAGCCAAGATTGGTCCTACAACCAAATTCTTTATTATTTAACACACTATGGTCACGACTTAACTGGAAATTTCATTTTGGGCCGCAGCATGGCGAATAAAGCCACCGAGCAACAATACCCAATTATTAGGCGACAATTAACTTGACCGGTTCGCGACAACTAGCTTGGCCGGTTTTGGTAAACTTTAGGCATATTTAATCAACAAGAGATTTGTATGCCTGAAATATCCATAACCCAACAACAGGTTAAGTTATATATGTCTTATCGTAAAAATAATTCCCAAGTAAAGTCTGCTGCCAAAGTCGGCATTTCTGAGCGTAGTGCTAGACGCATAGAAAAGGGGGAGCGTCAATCACAGCATCAACCAAGGAAATACCGCACTCGTAAAGATCCATTCAATGGTTTATTTGAAAAACACTTAGTCCCTTTATTAAAATTAAATCCTGAATTACAGCCCATCACCTTGCTTGATGTCTTAGCGGACAAAGCACCTGATCAATTTGACGCCTCACACCTGAGAACTTTACAGCGTCGCGTCAAACGGTGGCGTGTGCAAGAAGGTCCAGAACAAGAGGTGATCTTTTTACAACACCATACCCCTGGCGACATGGGAATATCAGATTACACTTGGATGAATAAGCTCAATATTACGCTTAATGGTAATGAGTTTAAGCATAAAATTTATCATTATCGCTTAGTTTACAGCGGCTGGACTTACGTGCAGATCACGTTAGGGGGTGAAAGCTTTGAATCACTTTCATCAGGTTTACAGAATGCTTTTTGGCGCAGTGGCGGTGTACCCGTTAGTCATCGCACAGATAGCTTGAGTGCGGCTTTTAAAAACCACAGTGAAAAAACCTTACTCACTGAGCGCTACGCTAAACTTTGTAAATATTATGGTGTTAGTGCAACACGTAATAACAAAGGTGTTGCCCATGAAAATGGCGCAATTGAATCGGCGCACGGCCATTTAAAGCGAAAAATCGATCAGCAATTAATGCTACGAGGTCATAGAGACTTTAGTAATTTGGCTGATTATGAAACATTCATTAACCTAATTGTCGCCAAAATTAATCGTCAGTGTAAAACACGATTTGAGCAAGAAAAACCCCACTTACAAGCGCTACCGAACAGACGTACTAATGATTTTAGTGATCTGCACGTTAAGGTTAGCTCAAGCAGCACCATTACCGTTAAACGTGTGCTTTATACCGTTCCCTCTCGCCTTGTTGGCGCGGCTTTACTTATTCATATTTATGATGACCGACTCGCACTCTTTCACGGTCACGAAGTAACACTTACCCTACCACGGCTTTATGCTCAAGGCTCTATTAGAGTACGCTGTATTGACTATCGACATGTCATTCACTCATTAGCGAAAAAGCCTAACGCGTTTAGAAACTCATTGCTTAGAGATGACTTGATCCCCGATGGCGACTTCACGTTAATCTGGCAGCAACTAATGCAAGATGGCCTCTGCGATATAGATTGTAGATATATGGTCGATTTACTGGTACTTGCCGACAACTACGACTGCGAGTCAGCATTAGGGCGCTACGTGCTCACCGCGCTTGAACAAGGAAGCCGCCTATCTATCAAGCAATGCCGTGACGTATTTGGCCCTGATAATATTGAAATACCTTGGCTTGTAAGCCAGCAACACAGCCTGACGAGTTATGATTGTTTAATAGGAGAGTTACATGGCTAACATTCAAAGTTTACCCCTATTACTCAAAGAGTTACGGTTAACGGCTATGGCTAAATCATGGTCAACGCTAGCGGAAAAATCGATAAAAGAAGCATGGGATCCGGCACAGTTCCTAGCAGAGTTGTGTGAATTAGAAACGAATCACCGTTATGAAAATCGTCTTAAACGATTATTAAAAGAGAGCCAACTGCCCATAGGGAAGCAACTTAGCCAATATGACTTTACAGAAATAGAGGGTATAACAGCGCAGCAATTACAGCAAAAAATAACCAAGCTTGACTGGTTGAAGCAAGGGCATAACCTCATTTTATTTGGCGCGAGTGGCTTAGGTAAAACCCACCTAGCGGCAGCGGTAGGCTACGGGCTTATAGCGCAATCAAAACGGGTTAAATTTACAAGCAGCACGGCATTAGTTCAACATCTACAAAAAGCCAGAGAAGCGCTGGCTCTTGATGAGGCATTAAATAAATTAGATAAATATGAATTACTTATCTTAGATGATATCGGTTACGTAAAAAAAAGTGATAGTGAAAGCCAAGTGCTGTTTGAGCTAATAGCACATCGATATGAACGAAATAGTTTATTGATCACAACCAATCAGGCGTTTAGTGAGTGGGATAGTATATTTGGCGACAACATGATGACTGTAGCCGTAATAGATAGGCTAGTACATCACGCAGATATTTATAAAATAGAAGGAGATAGTTACCGAAGAAAACAAGCTTTAAAATTAAACCAAAAAAGCGGCCAAGTTAATTGACGCCAATCGGCCAAGGTAGTTGACGTCTGATACCCGTTTTACTTTGTTTAAAGGTTTTTTAGGGGCCGGACACTCTTTTTGTGCCTTTTCCAGTAAAGCTCGGTATTGCTGTCGATAATGCTCTGCTTGAACATGATTTAGTACTCCTCCTGCTTCATCCACTGTACCATTCAACGCTTTTAGCCACTGCGCCATTTTCTGCGCCCAAGCTTGTTTGTCTTGCTCCCATGCACGAGTAAGTTCTCTAAGATGATGTGCATTGCATAAGGCATGTGTCATGTTATAACGGTAATAGGATTTCCAGTGATCATGACACAACGTGCCTTTAAAACGGGGCAAGATATTAATCTCATTCATCTCATTCATCGCATCCATTCCTCGTTTGGCGTGAGGCGCGTAGTGTGTCCATTGTTCAGTGCAACCAATGGCCTTTGCCATTGATATTAATCCCCGTTTCATCTGCGTGCGCAACACTCGCTTGAGCCAGATGGTCTTTACTGATCTGCTCAAAGTTAGCAAGCCCCCTAAATGCTTGCTGGTTAAAGTTATAGAGAGAGCCTTCACTTAAAGGAATCGTTAATTGATCGGCAAAGTACTCTCGTATTCGATTGTAGGGCAGGAGCTGATATTGAGAAAGATAAACAGCATGCGCTTTAATTTGTTTGCCGTATTGCACCGTCTTTGTGACCCCTTCGGGAAACGGGGCGACAAAACACTTTCCCTGATCATTTTTCAGGACTTGTGCCTGATATTCGGTGACCACACGGACAATATCCATATCGAAGACTTGTCGAGTCACCATGCCCGCGTCTTGGTAATTTCCTTTGGGCAACGTGCGGCGATCCAGCTTAATCCATTCGACGATATCTGGATGGGTGTTTTTTTTAAGTGTGGTACCAATATGACCTTTTTGAGCCCCTGGTGATTTGTTAGACTTTGTGCGAGTGGGCTTAAGTCGATGGGGATCACTGGATGGAGGTTTGCTGCTGTTTTTGCTATTAAGTGTGACACGATTGAGCAGTACGGACACCAACAATAAAAGGACACTTAAAGCCGAACGCAAAGCGGGTGACAGATCGCTTTCGTCTGCAATGAGTTGTTTGGCATTATTGATGGCTGCATCCACATCAAGGTTGTCAATGTTCAAAAGTGCCTCCTGATAAAGTCTAAGTTCAGGAGTATTATCTCATGCATTTTAAATGCGATTTTTTTCCTCCTGAGCTCTCTTATGGGGAATTAATTTCATGAACAGTCGGCTGGCTAGTACTGGATGGGAGTGCGTGATGTGGTGATCTTTTGTCATGGGGTGTATGGTATGTTCATGGCCTTCTGGGGGAAAGTGCTAGAACTGAAAAATAGACAAAAAAACCTGTCAAGTACTTTTTTATTTATTTCGCTGAATAGTTACGTTTTTTTTAAGTTTACTGTGAAAAAACGATTTTATATTACCCTAATCGGTATGTGGCGTTACGGATTTAGGCATTCTGATTTTAGAACATACGTTATTCTTCTAGTTATTTTTAACTTGGTCTTTTTCTTGCTAAAAAGTTCTCTCTAATCGGAGGCTTTTTTGTGAAAACTAAAACCATATCATTAACGCTATTATTAACGGTTAGTTTTCTGTTGATGTTAACGGCCAGTTATTTATCGAACGTGCAAAATTGGTTAACGTTTAATCATAATAATGAACAAACGTATTTAGATCAACCGCTTGGTTTAATCGCTGTACCGAGTGAACTGCGAATGATAAGCAGTGGTTCTGTTCAATCAAATAATTCCCCCCCCCCCTCTAACCCTTCTTATCAGAACGACACGTTGATGGATAATCCTGTGGCAACGTTTGAACCCTTGCCGCCCGTGGTGGAGGATTTTGTAACCGAAAATGTCATTTCTTCTGCCAATAGGGGGGGGGAGAAAAATAATGATGTGAATAGTGATGTAAATCATAATGTATTAACGCCTTCTTTTATTCAATACACCGATGCATTGGTGATTGAAGTTCCAAAAGCGATTGCCACACCGTTGAACTTAAAACGGATGATTTCCCGTGTGTTATTAAGCCCTGCAATGGTAGGGGGGGAGGATTTGTTGAGTGTTGCACCAATTAAGGTGCAACACAAACCGTGGTTTTATCGCCAAGTAACCAATCAGTTTGGGCAAGCCATTCGCTACCCTGCGGCGGCCACTGAGTATGCACATTATTTGTTGCAATCGCACACGCAAGAAGTGAGCGATGAGGATGGCACGTTTGTGTTGATTAAAATTCCACGGGTTGAAAATCGTTTATTGACAAATATAGAGCGATACAAACCTTGGGTGGATACGTATTCGCGTCAATTTAATGTCCCCAAAGAGTTGGTGTTTGCCATTATTGAGGTGGAAAGTGCTTTTAACCCCCGTGCGGTGAGTAAATCCAATGCGTTGGGTTTAATGCAAATTAAGGCCAATGCGGCAGGCCGAGATGTGTATCAATATGTAGATGGCAGAGCGGGTCAACCTTCGCCAGAGGCGTTGTTTGATGCCCAAAATAATTTAAGAATGGGCATAGCCTATATGGGGTTGTTGAAACACGATTACTTATTGGGGGTACGCAACCCTAAAATTAAAGAGATGTTGTCTATTTCCTCCTACAATGCAGGCATCTCAAGAACCCTTAAATTGTTTGCCCCCACACCCGAAGAAGCAATTTCTCGCGTAAATCAGTTGCACCCAAAGCGGGTTTATCGTACCTTACGGTATGAACATGCATCCAGTGAAGCACGGCAGTATTTGGATAAGGTACTGAAGGCGAAAGCGCGTTACAGTGAGTTATTGGATTTGAATGTATAGAGTATTTCTATACTGTTAGGGTGCTTTTTAGCGACTCAGAAAAAAAGGGAAATAGATGTCAAATACAGAGCGGTATAAAACAGAGCAAGAAACGTTTTGGGCGGGTGAGTTTGGAAATAAGTACGTTGAACGTTCGAGTAATGCAACGTTTGTTCCCGCTAGAATAAATATGTTTTCAGACATTCTGAAACACACAAGCGGAGTGAAAAGCTTTTTAGAATTTGGCCCTAATGTGGGGTTAAATTTGATGGCATTGCAACAGTTGATGCCTCATGCCGATTTACACGCGATTGAAATTAATAAAAAAGCATATCAAGCACTTCAAAATTCCGGGTTTCAAAATGTTGTAAATGGTTCTTTTTTAGAGAGTAAATTTGTTGATTTTGCCGATTTTGTTTTTACATCAGGGGTTTTGATTCACATTAATCCTGATGAGTTGCCTAGAGCCTATCAAGCTTTATATAAGGCAAGTAATCGTTATGTTATGGTGAATGAATACTATAACCCGGTTCCTGTGGAGGTTGATTATAGGGGCAATAAAGAACGTTTATTTAAACGAGACTTTGCAGGTGAGATGATGGATCGTTATCCCGATTTAAATTTGGTTGCTTACGGTTTTATTTATCAGCGTGATCCTAATTTTTCACAAGATGACACCAATTGGTTTTTACTTGAAAAAAGATCGTAAAAAACAAGCGACTTTAACGGTCGTTTTTCGTTGCGATGCTTCACAAGCCATTGGAGTGGGTCATGTTATGCGTTGTTTGGTTTTGGCCGATGCCTTGATGCAACAAGGGGCAAAATGCATTTTTTCAACCATTAATGAAACTTTGGCTGTGGTGCCCGAGATTAAACGGCGTGGTTATCAAACGATTCTTCCTGAGAGTCTAGCCCAAATTAATCCAGATTTTGTTGTTATAGATCACTATTATTTAGACAGCCATTTTTTTTTAACGCTTAAAAAAATGGCTGTTCTGTGTATGATTATTGACGATATTTGTGACAAACTTTTTTATCCATGTGATGCATTGTTGATACATAATTTAGCCTATCATGAGAAAGATTATCGAGACTTGGTGTCTAAAGGCTGTCGAATATTTTCGGGTGCTGAGTTTATATTGATTAACCGTGAGTTTTTAACACGTTCTAACAATAGGCGAAAGATAAAAACCCCCGCAGAAACCTTGTTTTTATTTTTTGGTGGAACGGATCCCGCACAGTTGACGTTGAGAATATTGCGTATTATTGAGCAATACAATATAAATGTGCCAACGACAAACGTTGTGATTGGAGAAGGCAATAGGGGGGGGGAAGAAATTAAAAAACTATGCCAATTATTAAAGGTAAATTTGCATATTCAAATTGATAACATAGCAGAGGTTATGGCACGAGCGGATCTAGCGATGGGTTGTGGTGGCACAGCAATTTGGGAGCGTTTAAACCTTAGGGTTCCAACATTAGAAATCAGCCATTCGCAATGGCAAATTCCAACCTTTAAGGCATTGCATAAACAAAAAAAACTTTACTATTTAGGGGCGGAATCGGTATTGAGTGATGAGGATATTGCAAACCATTTGATTCGTGCTTTGACGGAAGGGTTAAACCTTCAATATTGTGTTTGTGGAGGGGGGGAGAAAAAGATGGCTAAAGAGATGATTGCTCTGGCGATAGAAAACAGGAAAATACCATGAAAATACAGGTTTCTGAAGCACTTGATGCGATGGCTAAAGATTACAGCCAGCGAGTGATAGATTATGGATCAACAGCCGTTGCGGTTGGCTGGGCGGACTTTGAAACACAAGATTTACGTTTTAAACAGCTCCAAAAAGTGATTGATTTGAGTGGGGGGGGGTTTAGCTTATCCGATTTGGGGTGTGGTTATGCTGCGTTTGCACAAGCCCTTCCGAAAGAGATGCAACAAAAAATGCGTGTTTATCATGGGTACGATATCAGTAAGGAAATGATTTCTGTAGCGAAAGAAAACTTTAAAAATAATGAAACTCATCAGTTTTTTTTATCGTCTGATATTCAAGAAAAAACAGATTATGT
Source organism: Thiomicrorhabdus sp. (assembly GCA_021648625.1). GTDB lineage: Bacteria > Pseudomonadota > Gammaproteobacteria > Thiomicrospirales > Thiomicrospiraceae > Thiomicrorhabdus. Next base: position 7,477 of record JAKISK010000005.1, read on the forward strand.
GATTGCTTCAGGTATTTTTAACCATCATTTTGATGCCGAGCCAAAAGAGTGGTGGGCGCATATTATAAAGACCATTCGCCACATGTATGATCGTGCTGAAAAAGGAATTGCGTTTAATGTTATGACCTCTTATGTGGATTATCAAGAAGATTATATTTACTATTGTGATCCAATGGAAATGTTAAGGGTGTGTTTAGATCATTTTGGGCGTAACGTTAGCCTTCATCATGATTATAATTTGTTTGAATTTACGGTTTTGGTAAAAAAGGGAAATGCATAGTGTCACAAAAAAGTTTTGACCCTATTTGGAATAAAATTTACGACGCTGGTGCCATGCCACGAGCGCCCTATGACTACATTGCCAGCTTTGTTTTTCGAAATGCAGATAAAAACAAGGATAGAAATCAGCTTAATATTTTAGAAATAGGCTGTGGGGGGGGGAATAATGTATGGTTTTTGGCATTAGAAGGGTTTAATGTTTGTGGGATTGATGGCAGCGCTTCGGCCATTGGTGCCGCGAAAAAAAGATTATCAGAAAGTGGCTTATCAGCAGACTTGCAGGTGGGGGATTTTACTCGTCTTCCATTTGAAGATGAAAGTTTTGACATGGTGTTTGATCGGGGTGCGCTTACATGCTGTGGTACAACGTCCATTCAAAAAGCTATTGGTGAGGCGCATAGGGTTTTAAAACCGAATGGTGCTTTCTTTTTTAACCCAATTGCAGATTCGGATACCAGTTATCGCTCAGGAGTGTCTGTTGCAGACGATTTGACGGTGGAAATTAAAGAGGGCGATTATAGTGGAGTGGGGCAAATTCGTTTTGTTAGTCGGCGTGACATTGATATTTTTATGCCTGAGACAACGTGGAATAAAAAACGGATAGAACGTATTGAGATAACCGATATGCTTAACCCATACAGTAAAGTGGTTGCAAGTTGGCGTGTAGAGGCTATTAAAGTGAATAATGGATGATAATATTCTTAATGGCTCTACTCATGAGTTACGTGTGTAGTTACGCAATATGAAAGACTTAAAGCGAGTTGCGTTAATGCAACCAACCTTTATGCCGTGGTTAGGGTATTTTGGCCTGATTTTGGATGCTGATGAATTTATTTTTTTAGACGACTTTCAGTTTGTTCGGCGCAGTTTTCACCAACGAAACAAGCTGTTTTTAAATAAAGATAAAGCGGGTTGCATAACCGTTCCAGTTGAGCACACTGGCCAACAACAAATGTCGTTAAATGCGGTTCAGACATGCAGAAATAAAAAGTGGAAACGTCAATTTTTGGGCGCATTAAAACATAACTATAGCGGTGCAGAGCACTTACCATATTATTATAATTTTATTGAGCAGTGGATTGAAAAAGAATTTTTAACATTGGCCGATTTTAACCTTTATTTTATTCGCTTTGTGATGGATGAATTAAAGATTAAAACGCCTATAGGGCTATCCAGTCACTATAAAGTTGCTGGACAAAGATCAGAAAAAATTACAACGATTTTGAATCAAACCAGCGCAACCACTTATTTAAGCGCACGCGGGTCTTTTGATTATATGCTTGAAGACAATGCGTTTGAGCAAACGGATGTGGAGTGTCAGTTTCAAAATTTTAGCCCAAAGGCTTATCCTCAGAGCCAAACTACTCAATTTATGCCTTACCTGTCGGTATTGGACTCTTTATTGCAACAAGGTGCCGTGGAAACGTTGGAAATGGTGAAACAATCGGCAGGAAAATATTTATCGGTTCAGCAAATGAAGCTACGGATTCAGGTCTAATAAAATGGAACCTGAAAGCACTTTAAAAAAGGCATAATGAAATATGATCCCTATGATTCCTTATGGAAAACAAGATATTTCTCAAGCAGATATTGATGCGGTGGTGCGCGTGTTGCAGTCGGACTATTTAACGCAAGGGGCACAAGTTCCGCTGTTTGAACAAACGGTGGCAAGCTATTGTGGTGCGCAGTATGCCGTGGCGGTCAATAGTGCCACATCGGCATTGCATATTGCGTGTTTGGCTTTGGAGCTAAGGGGGGGGGATTTTTTTTGGACATCGCCTAATACTTTTGTTGCCTCCGCCAACTGTGCGCTGTTTTGTGGTGCAACGGTCGATTTTGTAGACATTGACCCGCTTACTTATAATATGTGTGTGGTCGCGTTAGAAAATAAACTGAAGATCGCTAAACAGAACCATACCTTGCCTAAAATTGTTATGCCTGTGCATTTTGCAGGCCAATCGTGTGATATGAAGCGCATACATGCACTGAGTGTAGAGTATGACTTTAAGATTATTGAAGATGCGGCGCACGCCATTGGCGGACAATATTTAGGCGCTCCGATAGGGGGGGGGGAATATTCTGATATTACCGTGTTTAGTTTTCACCCCGTTAAAATTGTAACCACGGGCGAGGGGGGCGTTGCCACTACCAACCAAGAAGCCTTGGCCGAAAAGATGCAGCTGTTTCGTAGCCACGGAGTCACGCGTGAACCTCACTTAATGACCCAACCGCAAGAAGGCGCTTGGGTCTATCAACAGGTCGATTTAGGCTTTAACTACCGCATGACCGAAATGCAAGCGGCACTAGGAATCAGTCAAATGCAGCGGTTGGGTGACTTTATTCAAAAACGCACGGTGTTTGCACAGCACTACGATGTTGGTCTATCGCACCTTCCTTTAGTGTTGCCTTATCAAACGCCTGAAAGCGACTCCTCTTTTCACTTGTACCCCATATTAATTCAAACCGATCAATTGTCTAAAACTCGCTTAGAGGTGTTTAATGCCTTGCGAGAGCGAGGCATTGGCGTGAATGTGCATTATATTCCGGTTCATACACAGCCGTATTATCAACAACAGGGCTTTGCTCAAGGGGACTTTCCCGTAGCAGAAGCCTACTATCAACAAACGATCAGTATTTCGGTGTTTCACGCGATGACTGAGCAAGATCAAGAGACGGTCATAAAGGTATTGCAAGAGGTATTGGTATGAAGGGGAGGGGTATAAAATTATGCGTGATTCCCGCAAGAGGCGGCAGTCAGCGGATTCCACGTAAAAACATTAAAGACTTTTTAGGCAAGCCCATTATTGCCTATTCCATTGAAGTGGCTTTGCAAAGTGGGTGCTTTGATAAGGTGATTGTCTCGACCGATGATGAGGAAATTGCCCGCATTGCAAGGCAGTATGGAGCTGAAGTGCCGTTTGTTCGCCCAGCGGAGTTATCGAATGATTTTGCAGGGACGCTTCCTGTGATAAAGCACGCGATTGAGTGGATGGAAACAGAGGGCGAACAAGTGGACTGGGTGTGTTGTTTGTATGCCACGGCGCCGTTTGTTCAAGCAACGTTATTACAGACAGGATTTAAGCAACTCCAAACAACGGGAGCGGATTACTGCTTTAGTGTGACCACGTTTGGGACTCCGATTCAGCGTGCATTCAGGATGACAGCAAAAAACCGTTTGGCGATGTTTCATCCCGAAAACTTTCATAAACGTTCTCAAGATTTAGAAGAGGCATTTCACGATGCTGGGCAGTTTTATTGGGGAAGCCCAGGTGCATTTAAGGAAGAACGCGCCATTTATTCAGAATTTTCCTCCCCCTACCTGTTGCCACGTTACTTGGTGCAAGATTTGGACACTGAAGAGGATTGGACCAGGGCAGAGCTAATGTATCAAGCATTTTTAAAAAGTGATTTGCTGGAATGAGTCATATGAAATTTTCAGCCATTATTGTGCTTGGTAATTTAATGAGCCAATCGGGAAAACTAAATGCTGAATCGAGTGCACGAATGGAGGTGGCAATAGAGGCATTTCATAATCAGCTGGCACCTTGTATGGTGGCCTGTGGATGGGATTACCGAGAGGATTCGTCTATTACCATTGCCGATGCGATGAAGACTTATGCGATTGAGGTTGGTGGGATTCCTTCAGAGGTCATTTTAACGGAAAAAATGTCACGAGACACCGTGGGAGATGCTGTTTTCACAAAAAAAAACCTAGCGATAAAAAGGGAGTGGAGTTCTTTATTGATTGTAACAAGTGATTACCATGTTATTCGAACGAATGAAATATTTAGCTTTATTTATGGCAAGTCATTTGGAATTAAAGTTGTGGCAGCAAGTACGGGTAAAAAGGTAGGAGAAAGCGTATTAAATAGTGAATTAAAATCAATACAGGCGTTTTATCAAACATTTAGAGGGGTTGATGCGGGAGATGATGTGTCAATATTAAAATGCCTCGTAGAAAGGCACCCTTATTACAATGGTTGCATTTATTCAGCACTTTGATTTCATGATGTTTTATAAAAAGAAGGAGGGGGGGTGAAAAATACAAATAATGTAATTTTGTTTTTAGGCGATCAAGACTCTTCTCTTTTAGAATGGTTGAAAAGGAGAGAGGCATCTGTCATATACACATCAGAAAAAATTACTGCTGACTTTATTAAGAGACATGATATTCAGTTTCTTATTAGCTATGGATATCGCTATATTCTTAAGCAGGATGTTTTGGCGCTATTACCCGATCGTGCGATAAACCTTCATATTTCGTATTTACCGTGGAATAGAGGTGCAGATCCCAATTTATGGAGTTTTATTGAAAATAGCCCAAAGGGTGTGACCATTCATTATTTGGATGCTGGCGTGGATACGGGGGATATTATTGTTCAAAAGAGGGTTCAATTTAATATACATCAAGAAACGCTTGCAACGTCTTATAAAAAACTGCATATAACGATTCAAAAATTATTTAAACAACATTGGGCAATGATAAAAATTGGACAGTGCCAAAGACAACAGCAAATGGGTCAAGGTTCTTTTTATACCTCTCAAGAGAAAGACCGTTTACCCTATGCATTAACAGATGTTTTGCATACACCGCTTTCTGAGCTTAATGCTCTATCTCACCATGATATTTAAGGAAAAAAGAGTGCTAAACAGCAATGATTTGACAATTAATGGACACAAAATAGGAGAAAAGTATTCGCCTTATATGATAGCTGAAATGTCAGCAAATCATAACGGAGAAATTCAGAACGCATACCGTATTATTGATATGGCGAAAAGAGCGGGAGCAGATGCTGTTAAGATGCAAACCTATACCGCAGAGACGTTAACGCTGGATTGTGATTTGCCAGATTTTCAGTTAACCGAAGGATTATGGGCGGGGCGTTCTTTATTTGAATTGTATCAAGAAGCCTTTACGCCTTGGGCATGGCACAAGCCACTGTTTGACTACGCACAACAACAAGAGATTACCATTTTTAGCTCGCCTTTTGACACTACTGCGGTAGACCTGTTGGAAGACTTAAACACCCCTGCCTATAAAATCGCCTCGTTTGAAGCGGTTGATTTGCCTTTAATTCGATACGTTGCTCAAACGGGTAAGCCAATGATTATCTCAACGGGTATGGCCAATGCAGAAGAAATTGCCGAAGCCATTGACGCAGCCAGAGAGGGAGGCTGTACTCAACTGGCGATTTTACACTGTGTGAGCGGTTATCCAGCCCCCGCCGAAGAGTATAACCTGCGTACCTTAGTGGATATGAAAACACGCTTTAATCTGCCGATTGGCTTGTCGGATCATACGTTGGACAACACCACGGCGCTCACCAGTGTGGCACTGGGTGCGTGTATTATTGAAAAACACGTGACATTAGATCGCAATGGGGGTGGGCCTGACGACAGCTTCTCTTTGGAAGAACCCGATCTAAACGCATTGTGTATGGGAGCCAAAACCGCTTGGCAGGCACTTGGACAAGTGGATTATGGTCGTAAATCGAGTGAACAGGGCAATATGAAATTTAGACGTTCGTTGTACTTTGTAAAAGACATTGCAGCAGGAGAGGCTGTAACCCGTGAACACATTAAAAGTATTCGCCCTGGTTATGGCGTTGCCCCCAAATATCAAGACCAACTGATGGGTCAAATCGCCCCGTTTGATATTAAGCGAGGCACTGCAGTAAAACCAGATTGGTTTACATTAGGAGAGTGAAATGAGTTATAAAACAGAACAAGAGTCGTTTTGGGCGGGTGAGTTTGGCGATGAATACAGTCAACGCAATAATAGTGATGCGTTATTGGTGAATAAAACAGCCTTTTTTTCAAAGGTCTTACAGCGAACTGGACAATTCCAGTCGGTCTTGGAATTGGGTTCAAACATTGGTTTAAATCTGAAAGCCATTCATCGGTTGTTGCCCAGTACCGAATTATCGGCCATTGAAATTAATGCGTTCGCCAAAGAACAACTTGAAAAATGGGGAGGGTGTAAAGACATATTTCATCAATCCGCATTGGATTTTGAGTCTGAAACGCGCTATGAGATGACGATGATTCTAGGGGTTTTGATTCATATTAACCCGAAAGAACTTCCTCAAATGTATCAAAAGCTGTATGACCACAGCAATCGTTGGATATTGCTGTCTGAATCGTATAACCCAACCCCTGTTGAGGTCAATTACCGTGGCAACGAAGGACGTTATTTTAAACGCGATTTTGCGGGGGAGATGATGGCGAAATACCCCGATTTAACCTTGGTGGATTATGGCTTTATTTATCACGGTGATCCTGCGTTTCCTTTAGATGATACGACGTGGTTTTTAATGGAAAAAAGAAAATAATTGGATTGAAAATACATTATGACACTGATTCAAACACAACAAAATGAAACCGTGCTAGAGGGCTTTTACCCTGAACAATTTAATCAAGCGGTTTCAAGTTCAATTTATCAAACCTTTGTTGGTCAGCAGTTACCGAATGATAAGTTGTTTGTGGTGCTGGGAACCGATTCTGGTTTGTTAATTGATTATTTAGCGCGTATTGCAACGGCTGGTCAACGGTTTGTTTGTGTTGATTTTCCAGAGGTGATTGAATCTCTAAAGCAGACACGTGCGATGTTGTTTCAAGAGCATCCACATTTTAAAGTTGAACTCTATACGTTTGAGGCGTTTGAGTATGAGCAACTTTATACCCGTCATGAAGATTATGTGATTCGAAATGCCATTATTTTATTACGCTCACTGGTGATGGTCGAAGGGAAGGGGGGGTATCAAAATCTTGATCAGAGACATCAAGAACGATTTCACCAGTTTCGTGTTGATCGTGTTGATAATCGCGATTTTAAAAAAACATTTGATCAGCAGATCGAAAATTCCTGCGATTTACAGCACCCTTTATCAGCCATTAAAGGGCGGTTAACAGGGGATATTCCCGCTATTTTATTAGGGGGTGGACCCTCTTTAGATCACGTGATGCCTTGGTTAAAAGAGAATCAACAAAAAGTATGGATTTTTGCCGCCAGCCGAATTTGTAAACGATTGATTAAAGAGGGTATTACCCCTGATTTTATTGGGGTGTTTGATGGGCAAGCGTTAATATTTGACTATTCAAAAGAGATGTATGAATTTGAAAAAGAGAGTATTTTAATTACGGGTGAACACCCACATGCATCCGTTATTCAGCAGTGGTCAGGATTAAAAACGTACAGTCGAAGACGTTTTCCTTGGGCAAGGGGGGGGGAGGAAAATTTTATTTCAGATGGGCCAACCGTTACCAATGCACTCTTTGGTATTAGTTGTTATTTAGGCGTGTCGCAACTGTATTTGGCTGGCGTAGATTTTTGTTTTACGCCAGAAGGTGTTTGCCATGAATCGGGCAGTATTGAAGCCAAAAATCAACAGCGAGATGCTTCGGATACCAAAGCAAAGAATTATCGAGGTGAAGAGGTTAGTACCAATATTCAATTGTATGATGCCCGTAATTTATTGGAAAAACACCTGCAAGAACTCAACAAAACATGGCCTGAGTTTCAGGCTTATAATTTGAATGATGGCGCAGCAGTGATAAAAAATATCGCGTATTGTGCTTTGGAACAGCTTGAAGAGAAGATTAAAGCAGGGGGGGATAAATTTAAGGTTGTAGAGGCCTTTGATGATGCATTGCAGTACACTCACCAAACCGAAAAGCATTTTCAAACCTTTTTAAAAGGCGAGGTTAATTCACACTCTAAATGGTTGTTAAAGGTTGTTAAAGAGGCCAAAAAAGGCGTGCATTTAAGCAATACGTTATTTTCAGACCTCGCAAAACAACAGGCTAAAATTAAAGAGGTGCTTAAACTTAAAACAAAACTTGAAAAATTAGTGGGTGTGGATTATCAAACACTGGTTAATTATGGTTATCAGGCATTTATGGAAACGCTTAAACCCGTAGAATCTGAAACAGATATGTCGCAACAAGAGATGAAAAATGCATTAATTGGTTTTTTTGGCGGGTTACAGTTTGCGGCAGAACACTTTTTATTAAAGTTAGAAGCGCTAAAATCAGAAATAGCCTTTCGATTGTTAGAGCTGGATCCAAAAACAGAATTTACCACTTTGGGAGAGCATTGGATGGCTCAACACATTCCTGGCCGGTTTCAGGTTTGGTTAAACCACTTTGCGGTTAAATCTTATGCGGATTATGTGGCGAAATTTCCAAAGCAGGTTGAGCAACTGGAGCGAGCTTTTGAGTTTATGAAAACGGATGAAACGGCTTTAGAAAAACACTTTAATCAACGTTTTGATACGCCTGAAGAGTTTGTATTTAGACTGAACCGTGCGTTTAATGATAAGGATTTACTGGCGATTAAAGATATTGCACTACAACTTTCTTTTGTGGCGTCAGCGGAGCACGGCATTGTAAAATCGCTTGCTACGGGAATGTTGCTTGAATTAAAGAACAGTGAAAAAGATGCCCTTATTCACTATTTAACGGTTGATCCAAATCGAAAGAATTTTACCATTCAACAACAGGTTTTTCCGTTGGCATTTTCATTGAAGCAACCCGATAAAGGGTTGCAAGCACTGAGTGCGTTGAGTTTAATGAATGTAAATTATGTGCCTAAATACGCCGAAGCATTGGATATTTTAGGCGATGCTGACAATGCGATTGCTATTTACCGAGCGTATCCTCTGTTATATAAAGACACGGACGCGATGATTGAGTTGATTCGTTTATTAGTTTATAAACAAGACGTGGAGGCTGCGAATACGCTATTGCAAAAAGCGGAAGCCAGTGCGTCACTGGATCAAGCGAAGTTACAGGCGTTTGTTCACTCTCTTAATGATCATTCCTAATTCTCAGATAGAAATACGTTTATAGCGCAAATCCTTGCCGTACACTCAATATTTTTACCCCCCCCTCTATATAAACAAGCATTTCGCTTGTTTTTTTACGTCTTTATTACACCTTGTTTAGGTGTTTATCTAAGCCACTCTTAATGAGTGGCTTTTTTGTTTAAAGCCCTTTGTAATAAGGGCTTTAGGCTGTTGTTTGTTTTTTTATTAAATAATGTCTAAAGCTTTTCTTAGCCCGACCGTTAACGTAATTGAAGGCAGGAAACACTGTCTCAAAATATAAGAAACAGACAAACACAAAACACAATCAGGTACACACAAGGAGTAATTATTATGGCTATGGTAATCAACACAAACATAGGTTCATTAAACGCAACCCGTCAACTTGATGGCTCAAGTCGTGACATGTCAGTATCAATGGAACGCTTAACCTCAGGTTTAAGAATTAACAGCGCCGCAGACGATGCCGCAGGGTTAGCGGTAGCAACCAATATGACCACCCAAATTATGGGAACCGACATGGCGGTTCGTAATGCGAATGACGGCATCTCTTTAGCGCAAACCATAGATGGTGCTGCCGAAGAGATGGTGAACATGATGCAACGTCAACGTGAATTGACCATTCAATCCTTAAACGGAACTTATACCGCCGAAAATCGTGACGCAATGAATGCCGAGTTTGATGCCCTATCCGCAGAATTAACTCGAATTGCAAGCACCACCAAATTTAACGGTGTACCGATCATGGATACCACCGCACAAGTTGGAATTCATGCCGGTTGGGAAGATACGGCCGCCGATTCAATTGTGGTCACCGCCATTGGTGGAACAGCCATCGCAGGTGCAGTGAGTGCCGTAGGCATTACCACCACAACATTAGCCGCTGCCGCGCTAGGTGTTTTGGATGTACAAATTTCGACACTCAGTACCGCCCGTTCAGGCGTGGGTGCCGTGCAAAACCGCTTGGAATACACGGTGGCAAACTTGCAGAATATTAGTGAAAATGTCAGTGCCTCTCGTTCATCCATTGAAGATGCCGATTTTGCCAAAGAGAGCGCCAATCTTGCGAGAACGCAAGTACTGCAACAAGCAGGGATGAGCATGTTAAGTCAGGCCAACCAAGCCTCACAGAATGTCTTGCAACTCTTGCAATAAGAATTTTTTCATCAGACTAAGTTTGTTAAATAGCCCGATGAAAAATAAAATTTAAAACGCTTTTGATGGGTGTTTTAAACAGAATTTGTCAAAGTAATTTGACAGATAGATTCTAAGTTTAGCTGCCAGTTTGGGGCTATTACGATTCTTTATAAAATAAGGAGAATTATCATGGCTATGGTAATCAACACAAATGTAGGTTCATTGAACGCGACTCGTCAACTAGACAGTTCAAGTCGTGATCTTTCAGTCTCAATGGAACGTTTGACCTCTGGTTTACGTATAAACAGTGCCGCAGATGATGCGGCAGGGTTAGCGGTTGCAACGAATATGACCACCCAAATAATGGGAACGGACATGGCGGTTCGTAATGCCAATGACGGTATTTCAATGGCGCAAACCATTGATGGCGCATCGGAAGAGATGACCAATATGATGCAACGTCAACGTGAATTGGCAATTCAGTCCTTAAATGGAACCTATACCGCAGAAAACCGTGGGGCGATGGATGCAGAGTTTAATGCATTGTCTTCTGAAATTGATCGTATTGCGACCACCACTAAATTTAATGGGGTTGAAATTATGGATACAGCGACCTCAACTAATTTACAAGTGGGTTGGGAAGCGACAGCGGATGATATTATTCAACTAACAACCATTGGTGGAGGAGCGATTGCAACCGCTGTTGCATTATTAGGTGTGGATTCGACATCAAATGCTGCATTGGCTATTGCTGGATTGGATACTCAACTAAGTACATTGAGTACAGCACGCTCAGGCGTGGGTGCGGTGCAAAACCGTTTGGAATATACGGTGTCTAACTTACAAAATTTAAGTGAAAATACGTCGGCCGCACGTTCAGGTATTCAAGATGCGGATTTTGCGAAAGAGAGTGCCAACCTTGCGAGAGATCAAGTGTTACAACAAGCGGGTATGAGTATGTTAAGTCAAGCCAATCAGTCTTCTCAAAATGTGTTAGCGCTGTTACGTTAATTGATTAGAGAGGAATGGTTCAATAGGGAGGGTTTGATATGGAAATCAATGCTGTATCAACACCTGCTATTGGCAAAAGCGCTCTACAGTCTGATGTTAAATCGGCTGTAGAAGTGCAAACACCACGGCAGAAAGAGGTGTTCGTTGACACTTCATCTCAAAATGCTCAAAAGGCAAATGTAAAAGAGGTTCAACAACAGGTTGAACTAGTGAATTCAAAGCTCGAACAACTGGGTATGGGAGTCTCTTTTTCAGTAGATGAAAGTTCGCAATCACCAGTGATTAAAATCATTGATCGATCAACGGATGAAGTGATTAAACAGTTTCCGAATGAAGATTCTCTTAAACGGATGCAACACATCCAAAGTTATCTGGATTCGGTACAACCTAATGGTAGTGCCAATAAAGAAAATTTGACAGGTGCCTTGTTCAATGAAATCATATAAGTAATTATATGAGGGTGAACGGGAGGAAGTATGGCAACAATAAGTGGTATGCAACCGAGTGGCTCAACCGCTGCACCTATCAATAGCAGTATTGGTAATGCAATAAAATCGAGTGTTTCTGGCAGCCTACAAGGGGCAAGTCAGCAAGAAGTTACTCAAAAAATTGAGCAAAAAAAAGCAGACATTAGTCAACTGAAGTTGCAAGAAACAACCGACTCAATGAACCTTCGGTCACAAAAGCCGATGGACAGTACAGAATTAGATTCATTAATGCAGAATCTAAATACCGAATTAAAACAACTTCAGAATTATATGAAGTTTGAACGAGATAAAGATTCACAAAATATGGTGGTCTTTATTAAAGACAGTGAGACAGGTGAACTGATTCGTCAGATTCCAACGCAGGAATTTTTAAATATTTCTAAAACAATTACACAGTTTTTAGAAATGCAGAAACAGTCCTCTGAAAAAATATCGCCACCGGTTGGAATGTTAACCAACGAGACGGCTTAAAAAACCTTTTAAAGCGTATAAATTAAACGATTTTTAAGTTGTAAAGAGAGTATCTCAAGGTGGCACAGTTTTCTTTGTGTGTTTAGCGGCTTCGGCCGCTTTTTTTTGGTTTAAAATTTTGGCTTTTACCGATAGGTTGAACCGTTATATGAAGGGTTAATTCGCTTAATAATGGATTAAAATCTCGTACTTCTATAGTATAAAAAAGCCGTAATGTTCTTATAAAAACCACTCCTTTCAGAGTGGTTTTTTTATTTCATACCTCCCTGTACATAATGCCTGTAGCGTATCTTCTAGATTTTAATTCATTTTATTTTAAAAAGTTCTAAAGCTTTTCTTAGCCCGACCGTTAACGTAATTGAAGGCAGGAAACACTGTCTCAAAATATAAGAAACAGACAAACACAAAACACAATCAGGTACCACACAAGGAGTAATTATTATGGCTATGGTAATCAACACAAACATAGGTTCATTAAACGCAACCCGTCAACTTGATAGCTCAAGTCGTGACATGTCAGTATCAATGGAGCGTTTAACCTCAGGCTTAAGAATCAACAGTGCCGCAGACGATGCCGCAGGCTTAGCGGTTGCAACCAATATGACCACCCAAATAATGGGAACCGACATGGCGGTTCGTAATGCCAATGACGGTATTTCTTTAGCGCAAACCATTGATGGTGCCGCCGAAGAGATGGTGAACATGATGCAACGTCAACGTGAATTGACCATTCAATCCTTAAATGGAACTTATACCGCCGAAAATCGTGACGCAATGAATGCAGAGTTTAGTGCATTGTCAGATGAATTATCACGTATTGCATCCACCACCAAATTTAACGGTGTACCGATCATGGATACCACCGCACAAGTTGGAATTCATGCCGGCTGGGAAGATACAGCCGCCGATTCAATTGTGGTCACCGCCATTGGTGGAACAGGCATTGCAAGCGCAGTGGGTGCTGTCGGCATTACCACAACAACTCTCGCCGCCTCCGCATTGGGTGTTCTGGATGTACAAATTTCGACACTCAGTACCGCCCGTTCAGGCGTGGGTGCCGTGCAAAACCGCTTGGAATACACGGTGGCAAACTTGCAGAATATTAGTGAAAATGTCAGTGCCTCTCGTTCATCCATTGAAGATGCCGATTTTGCCAAAGAGAGTGCTAATTTGGCCAGAACGCAAGTACTGCAACAAGCAGGGATGAGCATGTTAAGTCAGGCCAACCAAGTCTCACAGAATGTCTTGCAACTCTTGCAATAAGAATTTCTTCATCAGACTAAGTTTATTAAATAGCCCGATGAAAAATAAAATTTAAAACCCTAAAAAAGGTGTTTTAAACAAAATTTGTCAAAGTAATTTGACAGATAGACTCTAAGTTAGCTGCCAGTTTGGGGCTATTACGATTCTTTATAAAATAAGGAGAATTATCATGGCTATGGTAATCAACACAAATGTAGGTTCATTGAACGCGACTCGTCAACTAGACAGTTCAAGTCGTGATCTTTCAGTCTCAATGGAACGTTTGACCTCGGGTCTACGTATTAACAGTGCAGCAGATGATGCGGCAGGATTAGCGGTCGCAACCAATATGACCACCCAAATAATGGGAACCGACATGGCGGTTCGTAATGCCAATGACGGTATTTCAATGGCGCAAACCATTGATGGCGCATCGGAAGAGATGACCAATATGATGCAACGTCAACGTGAATTGGCAATTCAGTCCTTAAATGGAACCTATACCGCAGAAAACCGTGGGGCGATGGATGCAGAGTTTAATGCATTGTCTTCTGAAATTGATCGTATTGCGACCACCACTAAATTTAATGGGGTTGAAATTATGGATACAGCGACCTCAACTAATTTACAAGTGGGTTGGGAAGCGACAGCGGATGATATTATTCAACTAACAACCATTGGTGGAGGAGCGATTGCAACCGCTGTTGCATTATTAGGTGTGGATTCGACAACAAATGCTGCATTGGCTATTGCTGGATTGGATACTCAACTAAGTACATTGAGTACAGCACGTTCAGGCGTGGGTGCGGTGCAAAACCGTTTGGAATATACGGTGTCTAACTTACAAAATTTAAGTGAAAATACGTCGGCCGCACGTTCTGGTATTCAGGATGCGGATTTTGCGAAAGAGAGTGCCAACCTTGCGAGAGATCAAGTGTTACAACAAGCGGGAATGAGTATGTTAAGTCAAGCCAATCAGTCATCTCAAAACGTGTTAGCGTTATTACGTTAATCGTTTAGAGAGGAATGGTTCAATAGGGAGGGTTTGATATGGAAATAAATACTGTATCAACACCTGCTATTGGCAAAAGCACTCTACAGTCCGATGTTAAATCGGCTGTAGAGGTGCAAACACCACGGCAGAAAGAGGTGTTCGTTGACACTTCATCTCAAAATGCTCAAAAGGCAAATGTAAAAGAGGTTCAACAACAGGTTGAACAAGTGAATTCAAAGCTTGAACAACTTGGCATGGGGGTCTCTTTTTCAGTAGATGAAAGTTCGCAATCACCAGTGATTAAAATCATTGATCGATCAACGGATGAAGTGATTAAACAGTTTCCGAATGAAGATTCCCTTAAACGGATGCAACACATGCAAAATTATTTGGATTCGGTACAGCAAAATAGTATGAACAACAAAGAAAATTTGACAGGTGCCTTGTTCAATGAAATCATATAAGTAATTATATGAGGGTGAACGGGAGGAAGTATGGCAACAATAAGTGGTATGCAACCGAGTGGCTCAACCGCTGCACCTATCAATAGCAGTATTGGTAATGCAATAAAATCGAGTGTTTCTGGCAGCCTACAAGGGGCAAGTCAGCAAGAAGTTGCTCAAAAAATTGAGCAAAAGAAAGCAGACATTAGTCAACTGAAGTTGCAAGAAACAACCGACTCAATGAACGTTCGGTTACAAAAGCCGATGGACAGTACAGAATTAGATTCGTTAATGCAGAATCTAAATACCGAATTAAAACAACTTCAGAATTATATGAAGTTTGAACGAGATAAAGATTCACAAAACATGGTGGTCTTTATTAAAGACAGTGAAACAGGCGAGCTGATTCGTCAGATTCCAACTCAGGAGTTTTTAAACATTTCTAAAAGCATTACACAGTTTTTAGAAATGCAGAAACAGTCACCTGAAAAAATATTGCCACCTGTTGGTATGTTAACCAACGAGACGGCTTGAAGACCCTTTTAAAGCGTATAAATTAAACGTTTTTTAAGTCGTAAAGAGAGTATCTCAAGGTGGCACAGTTTCCTTTGTGTGTTTAGCGGCTTCGGCCGCTTTTTTTTGGTCTAAATTTATTAGGTATCACTTTTGTTATTGTGTTTCAATATGTTCTTTATTGATTTTTTTAGGGGTTATAGCATGATAAAAATATGGACAAATCAATTCAAAAAACGATTGTCGAGTATATTGGTCATCGGCTTTATTGCGGGAGCCGTTGGTTGCTCTGGCGGTGTTAAAAAAGAGAGCATAGGGGAGAATTTTAATATAAATATTGTGTCATTAACGCTTTTGCAGCAAATAACACCGAGCATTACGTATCACTCAGAGCCTGAGTTACAGCGTTTATTGACCAAGCATATTCGAAAAAATTTAACGTTGCAAGGCATGTTTTCTACCAAGCCTAGTGCCAATATGTTGAATATTAAGGTGGTGTATCGGCGTCATTTTTTAGATGAAATAAATCCAACTTCATCAGGGGCTCTGGCGTATCCAATCTACGATTTTGATATAAACGTGATGCAAGGACATAATAAGAGGGATGTATTAGCAAATGTTTCTCAACAAGGCTTGCTGTTTAAAGGGCGGTATATTATGAATATTGACGTAGAGGCAGGACGGTTAGATAAAAAATCGGATGAAATTGTTTTTATTGATGGAATAGCCAAAGAGATTGTTCGTTCGATTCAAACGCTTAAATAGATGCTTTTTGTTGTATAAGGGGGGGCTTTTTAGCCCCCCCTTGAGGGGTAAAAAATTTGATTCAATTTGTGTTGGGTGGTGTTCGTTCTGGTAAAAGTGCTTATGCGGAAAAAATGGCAAAAGAGATGGAGTCTCAAGGCGTTAAGGTCTTTTATATTGCCACGGCACGCAGTGATGTTGCTTCTTGTGTTGAGGGGGGGGGAGAAAATACGGTTGACCCTGAAATGTTAAGCCGTATTCAGCGACACCAAGCGGATCGTCCAAATCACTGGAAAACCATTGAAAGCCCGATTAAGCTTGCAGAGTGTTTGCGGACGTTGGATGGAAAAAAACACTGCCTTTTGGTTGATTGTTTAACCTTGTGGACATTAAATTTAATGGATGCCGATTGCGTAGAGCAAGAAAAAAAGGCACTGCTCTCTTTGTTGCCCCATTTGAAAGCAAAGGTGATTTTGGTTAGTAATGAGGTTGGGTTAGGTGTGGTTCCTATGGGAAAGCTAACCCGTTGTTTTGTGGATGAGTTGGGTTGGTTGCATCAAGATATTGCGGGCTGTGCAGACAGTGTGGTGTTTGTGACAGCGGGTTTACCAATGACATTAAAATGAGTTTATAGATTAGGATTTACATTTAAATGAATTTTTATTTATTTGATTTTAAAAGGTTTTTTTGTGGTTAAGGTTAGAGTTATTTTTAATAACGCTCAAAAAGAGGCGTTGAAGCACCAAGGTCTGTTAACAAAACCTCAAGGTTCTTTAGGTCAATTAGAGGCGCTTGCGGTGCAGTTAGCAGGCCATCAAAATCGAATCTATCCACAGATAACAGCGCCTTGGATTTCGGTTTTTGCCGCCGATCATGGGGTCTCAGTTGAAGGGGTTTCAGCCTTTCCTTCGGTTGTCACTCAGGAGATGGTTAAAAATTTTTCAAAAGGTGGCGCGGCCATTACCGTTTTGGCGAAAGAGAATCAAGCCCATTTTGAAGTGGTGGATGTAGGGGTTTTGAATGACGTTACACAAGGAGGCAAGCTCTCTTTTCCGTATTTGCACTCGTTTAGAGTGGCGGCGGGTAGCTTTAATTTTTTACACCAGTCTGCGATGACCAATGAAATGGTGCAAAAAGCGATGGTAGCGGGTTGCTGTGCGGTTGAGCGTGCGCTTGAGGCGGGTGCGGATCTTTTTATTGCCGGTGAGATGGGGATTGGCAATACCACCAGTGCCACGGCCATCATTGCTCAGCTCTGTGATGCATCTGTTGAGGATATTGTTGGGTTGGGAACGGGCATTAACGCCACTCAAAAACAGTTGAAAGTGAAGGTGATTAAAAAAGGCTTATACTTGCATAAAGCACGGTTAACAGAACCTTTAGAGGTGTTGAGGTGTGTCGGGGGCTTAGAGATTGCGGCTTTGGTTGGTGCTTATTTTGCCTGCGCTGAGAAAGGCTTGACGATGGTGGTGGACGGTATGATTGCCTGCGCCGCGGCATTGGTGGTGTGTGAGATGGCGCCTGAGGCAAAAAAATGGATGATTTTTGGTCACCAATCCATTGAGCCAGCACAACAGTGTGTATTTGAGCGTTTAGAGGTGCGCCCATTGCTGGACTTATCTTTGCGGTTGGGCGAGGGCTCGGGTGCGGCACTGTGTATTCCGATAATTAAAATGGCGTGTGCTCTGCATGAAAAAATGGCGACCTTTGCTGAGGCAGGCGTGTCCGAATCGGAAGCCGACTTAAAACCTGAATTGATCGTTTAGTATGATTCGAGTTGATTTTGTGCGTCATGGCGAATGTTTGGACGATGTCTTTTTAAGGGGACATGCGCCTTCTGAATTAAGTAAGCTAGGTGTTCGACAAATGCAAACGGTGTTTTCGATATTGCCCAAACCTGATTGGGTTATCTCTTCGCCAGCAAAGCGTTGTTTACAGCCTACAAAACACGATTATGAAGACCCGACGGTTTGGAGTGATTTTCAAGAGCGTTTTTTTGGTATTTGGGATGGTTTGTCGTATGAGGCCATAAAATTATTAGACCCTGTTGGGTTGAAAAGCTATTTAGAACAACCGTTTACTTTTAATATCTCGAAATCAGAGCCGCTTGACAAGTTTGAGTTTCGTATTGCCTCAGCCTTTAAAAAAGTGTTAAAACATGCCGCAACGCACGGTTTAAATCGTGTATTGATTGTCACGCATGGCGGGGTAATGCGCGTACTGCTAAAGTCGGTATTAGGGCTGAATAATTCTGCGTTATTTCAATTTGAGGTGGGTTTTGGTGCCTTAATGACATTTGAGTGTTTTGTGATAAACCCCTCTGCGCTTTTTGAAAATACAGATTCAAGCACAAAAAAATCTGACTCTGAGCAAGGGGGGGGAGAAAAAAATATGGCGTGCTTGTCTGAATGTTTTATTAAGCTCGCCGCGTTAACACCTTGTTCACTTTCTGAATCCACCTGATCCGTTACGTTCATTACGCGTTGGTTTAGAATAACTTTTTAAATTGGGCTTTGTTGCGTATAATGCCTTTTTTGTTTTTCTCTGGTATTTTCCTAATCTCCAGGCAGAAATACGTATGCTGCGCAAGCTCTTGATTCCACAGCAAAATAAAAAATAGCCGCCGAACCTACGGGTGCGACTAATGTTTTTTATTTCACTGTGAAACCAAACTCTTACACACCATCTCGCGTTTCTATCTGGGGATTAGGGTATTTACTCAGCGCTTCTTTTCAGGTTTTTTTCATGTTTAAACCCTTTTGGTTGGCTACTCAGTTTTTAAGCCGTTTTCCCAGTGTGCAATACGACTCCATCTCTGCGAAGGATATGGGGCGTGCGCTTAATTGGTTTCCTGTGATTGGCGGTTTAATTGGGCTGGTATTGGTGCTGGTCTCTCAACTGTATCTTTGGTTGCCCTCTCAGGTGGTTGCAGGCATTGTTCTGGTGGCTTGGGTTTGGAATACCGGTGGACTGCATTTAGATGGCCTTGCTGATACTGCGGATGGTTGGTTAAGCGCCTCAGGCGACCCGAAAAAAGCGTTGGAGGTGATGAAAGATAGTTTAATTGGTACGGGCGGTGGCGTTGCATTGGTACTGATTCTTATTTTAAAGTGGACGGTACTGGTGGTGATTATTGACTATCAAGCGTGGCTGTTTCTCTTTTTAGCCCCAATTGTTGGACGAATTTCATCCATTAATTTAATGCCTGTGACGGAATATGTTAGTTTAAACGGCATTGCACAAGATATGTTTTTGCACTTGAATCGCTATGTGGTTTGGGGTTGGATGTTGCTGTTAAGCACTGCAATTATTTGGGTAAACCCGTACCTGTTTTTAGGGCTAACCATGATTTGGTTTTGGATTCGTTGGGTTATGATTTCAATTACGGGCGGTATGACAGGGGACACGGCTGGCGCGATGATTGAGGTCATGGAACTTGCTTGGCTCGTTGGTATTGTGATTATTTTAACGAATAATTTTAGCTACACTTTGTTTTAAATAACAACTGGTTAGGTTTTCTATCTAACCTTGATAATCTCTTCCTTGCAACCCGCCTGTATGCAGTAGGATGACCTTAGAGCCTGGCTTAAAGCGTCCTTGTTTAAGCTGATCGTAAAATCCATACACCATCTTTGCGGTGTAGATGGGGTCTAGCGCAATATTAAATGTTTGTTCAAAAACTTGCATTTGTTGCAACAGTGGCTCAGAGGTTTTTGCATAGCCACCACAATGATATTCGGTTAACAGTTGCCATGAGTGGGCGGAGGTTTCACCTATCCATTTTTGAATGTGTGGTTTTAGGTACTCACCTTGTTTAAGAGCAGGGAATCCTAGGATGGTACGTGGATTATCGTCATGAAAAGGGGCGTATTTAATTAGTCCTGCTAGGGTTGCACCCGTGCCGACGGCGCTTAATAGGTGGGTCCAATTAGGGCACTGTATTTCTAGCTGTTGCATTAGAGGCTCAAAGCCTTGTACTGCAAGGGAATTTGACCCCCCTTCTGGAAGGATATACGTGTTGGGATAAGTGCTTTGTAGTGTCTTTAGCGTGTTGGGCGTGGATTTTTGACGGTAGGCGGTTCGTGTTATAAATTGAAGTTGCATTCCATGCTGTGCTGCTTGTTTGAGGGTATGGCTCCACGTCTCAGGGTGTTTGGCTAACTCTTCGCCTCGAATAATTCCGATGCTTTTAAACCCAGATTCTTGTGCCGCCACTGCGGTGGCGGCAATATGATTGGAATAAGCGCCTCCAAAGGTGAGTAGGGTGGTTTTTTGTTGCGCTTGAGCGGCCACAAGATTGAGTTTAAGTTTATGCCACTTATTGCCTTGAATTTGTGGGTGATTAAGCTCCTCTCGCTTCATATAAACGCAAATGTTATGTGTTTCGAAAAGAGGGTTTATTAGTTTTGTTAAGGGGGTAATGCTATTCAAATTCATGGTGTTATGGTTGGTGTCTTTTTTGATTGTGCGTATTGTAACGATAGGTTTAGCGTGTTTATTTGGATTATTGAGCGTGACTGAATTTTTCTTTATATGCGTGTAATTTTTGTTTTTTTAATTGGAGTTTATTTTTTGAATGGGTGAGCGATGCTTTAATTGCGACGGTTCTTTTTTGAATTTGACTTACGTAGTTTACGGTTTCGTGCCCAATGTCTTCTCGTGCCAACTCTTCTACATTGTAAAACCATTTGTGTGGGTCTAATCCCTGTGCTTCGGCTTCTCGTTGGAGTTTTCGGATTCGACTAGGTCCAGCATTGTAAGCGGCTAATGAGAAGTTGATTTGGTCTTCTTTTGAGTACATGGGTTTATCAAAATAATGGTCTCGAAGAAAAGCTAGGTACCTTACGCCTGCGTGAATGTTCTCTTCTAAATCATAGATATTTGGAATATCAACGACTTTGGCTTGTGCGGTTGCGTCTTTAATTTGCATAATCCCTTTGGCACCTGCTTTACTGATAAGGTTGTGTTGAAAGCGGGATTCTTGGTAAGCAAGCGAGGCGATTAAAAACCAATCAAAGTCATAAAATTCTGCGTACTTTTCAAAATAATATTGCAAGCAAGGCGTTTCATCTAAGGCATTAAGTGAAAGAGGGGTCTTAACCCAAAAAGGGTTTTTATAATATTTTTGATAGATACTATTGCCTAGGAACTTTCCGGGTTTGGCGTAGGCGTTAATAAAGCTATTTAAAGAGTGTTTTAAATTTGGAAGATTTTTGTTTAATGCCCAAGCGATTTTTCCGCCACGATGAAAGACTATATTGGTTTGCAGATTTAAATTGGCGTAGGTATGTTGGTAGATTTTGGCAATATGGTCGTCTACCACGGTATATTCAAAGAGGCCAGCATTGACCATTTCGAGCAGGTCTTCGGCTTCGAGTACTGGGTCGGCCTGAAAAACTTCGATTCCAGGAAGTCCCAATCGCCCTAGTGCTTGGCTCATCTTTTCTAAGCGGGCAATGTAGCTGCTGTTTGCTACGACAATGATTTGCTTATTCGAAAGATCTTCAAGCTTGGCAATCATTGGGCTGTTTTGATTGGCTACCAGTATTTCTTGTACGTTTTGAATGTAAGGCTCTGTAAAATCAGCACGGTATTTTCGCGCTTCAGTTACGGTCAGCCCTGAAGCGATGATGTCACCACGCCCAGCAAGCAGTTCATTAAAGAGTTGATTAAAAGGGTGCGTTAAAAAAATAACATGGGTTTGGTAGCGTTTTTTTCTTGGACCTCGATTTAGGTATTTTTCATAAGCTTTTATGAGGTCGTGTTCTAAGCCCCTTTGCCCTTTAATCGTATGAAAAAAATTGGTGCCATTGTAGCTAACGAGTACTCTGAGTATTCTACGTTTACGTATTTGATCAAGATCGCCGATAAAGGGTTGGTTAATGCGTTCTAATAGAGAGTTTTGTATAGGGGGGGGAGAAATTTGTTTTGGATCGGCCAATGGAGAACTTAGGAAGGTACCTAATGCAAAAGAAGTGATGGCAACTGTTTTTAACGAGAGCTTAGGTGATGGCAAGTCATGTTTCCAATTGAATCTATTTGAACGCTTTATTTTAGAGTAGATACGATTTAAAAAGTACTTTTTTTATAAGCAACGTGTGTTGTTTATGCTCGGGTAGCTAGGTTGTCACGTTTACTGGGCTATATTTTACTGGTAATTTGTTATAATACGCGCAATTTTTATAAATACAGCTCCTTTACGCTTTATTGTTTTGTGGAATTTTAGGTAAGGTAATTGGGGCTTTTAATCTTAGATGGTATCGAGTGACTACAGAAAATACAACGGTTCAACAGGACCCACACGCACAGCGAGAAGCTGAAAAATATGACAACCCTATTCCAAGTAGAGAGTTTATTCTTGATGCTTTAGAGACGGCACAAAAGCCATTAAGGTTGTATCAAGTGGCGAAGGTGTTAGAGGTTTCGGAGGACGACGAAGAGCGTTATGAGGCTCTGTCACGCCGCTTAAAAGCGATGGTGCGTGATGGGCAACTTATTCGTAACCGTCGTGGTGCGTTTGGTTTATTGAAAAAAATGGACTTAATTAAAGGGCGTGTTTTAGGGCATCCAGACGGCTATGGTTTTTTAGTACCCGAAGCGGGGGGGAAAGATCTTTTCTTGTCTGAAAAAGAGATGCATAAAGCACTGCATGGTGATTTGGTCATCGCTTCGGTGGTGGGTGAGGACCGACGTGGTCGTCAAGAGGGTGCGATTGTTGAGGTTATTGACCATCGAACTAAACAAGTGTTAGGTCGTTTAGCAACTGAAAATGGCCTTTCTTGGGTGCGCCCTAACAATAACAGACTGACACAAGATGTTTTTATTCCTAAAGATGGTTTATTGGATGCGAAAGAAGAACAAGTGGTGTTGGTTGAAATGTTAAGCCAACCTACGCTGAGATCTGGTCCGATTGGTAAAATCATTGAAGTGGTTGGTGACTATATGTCTCCAGGTATGGAGATTGATTCGGCCATTCATGCGTATGGTATTCCAAACGAATGGTCAGAAGAGTTGTTAAAAGAGTTAGATAGCATTCCTGATGAAGTCGTTGAAGCCGATTTAGATGGGCGTAAAGACCTTAGAAGTATGCAGTTAGTCACTATTGATGGTTCGGATACCAAAGATTTTGATGATGCGGTGTTTGCAAAGCGCCGAAAAAATGGTTGGCGTTTAGTGGTGGCCATTGCGGATGTCTCTCACTATGTTAAATCGGGAACGGAGTTAGATAAAGAAGCGTTTAAACGCGGGAATTCGGTTTATTTTCCACAACGTGTCGTTCCAATGTTACCGTCTAAATTATCGGATGGTTTGTGTTCGCTAAACCCTCACGTTGATCGTTTATGCATGGTTGCCGATTTAGCGATTGATGATGAAGGTCGCTTGGAGCGTAGTCAGTACTATCAAGCCGTGATGAATTCTAAAGCGCGTTTAACTTACAATCAAGTGAATGATATTTTAACCGACTCTGAAAGTGAGTATCGAACGGAGTTTGCAGAGCAGGTTTCGCACATTGAAGATCTTCATGCGCTTTATAAGATTTTGCAAAAGGCACGTGAAGAGCGCGGTGCGTTAGAGTTTAATACCACTGAAACGCGCATTGTATTTGATGACGATCGAAAAATTAAAGAGATTGTGCCTGTTGTTCGAAACGATGCGCATAAGTTGATTGAAGAGTGCATGTTAATGGCAAATGTTGCCACGGCACGCTACTTGAAATGGCATAAAATCCCGATAGTGTACCGTGTGCATGAAAAACCTGCGGAAGAGCGTTTGAAAAATGTTCGAACTTTCTTAAAGGATTTTGGCTTAACGCTGGAAGGTGGGGATGAGCCAACTGCACATGATTATGCGGCGGTGATGGAAAAAATTAAAGATCAGCCTTATGAACATTTAGTGCAAACCGTGTTGTTACGTAGCATGAATCAAGCGGTGTATCAGCCAGATAATAAAGGGCATTTTGGACTGAATTATGAGCACTACACGCACTTTACATCGCCTATTCGTCGTTACCCTGATTTACTGGTTCATCGTGCGATTCAACATGCATGGAAAAAAACGGGTGCAGAAGGGTTTGAGTATACGGAAGCTAACATGCAGGAGTTGGGTCAGCACTGTTCGGATACCGAACGACGTGCCGATGAAGCCACGCGTGATGCGGTAACGTTTTTAAAATGTGAGTTTTTATCTCACCGTTTAGGCGAAGAGTATGATGCTGTGGTAACGGCGGCCACCAATTTTGGACTGTTTGTTGAAATTGATCCGTTGTATGTTGAAGGGTTGGTTCATATTACCGAGCTAGGTGAAGATTACTTCCATTACGATAATGCACGCCACTGTTTAAAAGGTGAACGTACAGGAAAAACCTATCGTTTAGGTGATCGAATTCGAGTGCAAGTTGCTCAAGTAAACTTAGATGATCGTAAAGTTGATTTACGTTTTATCTCGGGAGGATCAACGGATGAAACGGTGTCGGAAGTGGAGTCTGAGAGTGAATCTCAATCTGAGGAGTCAGGCGAGCAAAAAAGACCTCGTAGAAAGCGCTACTACCGTAAAGGTAAAAAATCCCCAGCTAAGAGCGAGTAATCGTTGTGAAGCAAGAAATTATTTATGGATTGCATGCCGTTGAAAAGTTTGTAAAGCAAGCGCCTCAATTGGTTTATCAGCTCTCTTTTGTTAAGGGGCGGTTAAACAATCGTCAACAATCACTGTATGATTATGCAAAAAACCTTGGGCTGTCGCCTGAGTATGTTGCAAAATCCGCCTTTAATAAAATAGATGGCAATCACCAAGGGGTGATGGCGCTTGTTGCAAAGCAGGCGGATTTAAATGAGTCTGACCTGCTTGCCATTATGGACAAGGCATCCAACCCGCTGTTTATCTTTTTAGATGAAGTGCAAGACCCTCATAATTTAGGTGCCGTACTGCGAACCGCGGATGCGGTTGGTGCGGATGCAGTGATTATTCCTAAGCACAACTCGGTAGGCATGAATGCTACGGTTCGTAAGGTGGCCTCTGGTGCTGCGGATAACGTTAAGTTGATTGTAGTGTCTAACTTAACTCGAACGCTTAAAGAGATGCAGCAAGCTGGTATGTGGATGGTGGGGTTAGACGGTGACACCGAACAAACCATCTACGATCAAGATTTTACAGGCTCAACGGGCATTGTAATGGGTGCTGAAGGTACGGGGTTACGACGTTTAACAAAAGAAGCGTGTGATTACCTTGCTGCAATTCCTATGGTGGGTGTGGTTGAAAGCCTAAATGTATCCGTTGCAACAGGCATTACGGTGTATGAAGTGTTTCGCCAGCGCGGGCAGGGTGGAAAGAAGTCGACATAACGTTCAAATCAATTAATCATTGATGGAGACTTTGCTTTTTAGGGCGTTAACATCCATTTAAATAAATATCGCCTTTTGTATCAATATCAATATCGACTTTGACGAGCGATTCATTTCTACAAGGTCCTTCAATACACTCTCCATTTTCAACCTTAAAAAAAGCATCGTGTATGGAGCATTTTAGCGTTTTTTCAAAAGGGTTAACGTCAATCTTATAGGCTTCGTCTAACGGTACATTTTGGTGTGGGCAGTTATTTACATACGCTTTGATTGTGTTCTGATATTTAATCAATAGGATAGAAGGGCTGTTTTCGCTCGCTTTAATCACTTGTGTTTTTGCATTGCTGAGATGCTTAATATTGGCAATGGGTTTGAGATGATTTTTTTGCAGTAAGTGGTCTAAGCCATGTTGTGTGCATTTTTGTGCGGCAAATTTATTGGCCTGACTCACAGCCTCTTTAAAATTACTTTTTTGAATTAAGTGATGGATGAGTGCTGCATTAAATGTATCGCCTGCACCTAAGGTATCAATAATAGGATGAACTTCTTCCGCTTTAATATGCTGAACTTTTTGTTGAATATCCGAAAACCATACGCCTTGATTGCCCCATGTACATGCTAGTTTTGTATTAGGCGCTTCTTTTTGAATTTGTGTGAGCAGTTCAAGCCCATTTGAAAAGCCTTTTTCAGTGGCGTAGTGGTGAGAAAATATCACTAAGTTCACTTGATTAAAAAGTGCTTCAATGCCCTTCCTGCACTTTTCAACTTCAAGCGAGATGGGTTGATGGGTTAAAAAGGTTTTTGCGATATTTATCATTCCAGCAAGGTTTTCGATATTTCGACCCTCAAAGTGAAGCCAGTCAAATTTTTCCACAGTAATTTTTGCAAAGTGTTCAAAGGTGACTTCGGGTAGCTCTCTATAGTGCACAATAGTTCGTTGCCCATTTTTTTGATTAAGCGTGATAAATGAGGAAGGGGTTTTTCCTTGAATAAAGGTTTGGATGTGTGCCGTTGATAGATGGCGCGCTTTAAACCCTTTTAGAATTTGTTTGGCCTCTAAGTCGGTCGCTAATGCACAGCAAATGGCACAGTCATGCCCAAGTTGATTTAAAATATATAATGTATTGTTGATGTTTCCCCCCGGTGAGAGAGTTTTACTAAGTGCTCTTACCTCTTGGTCTTCTTGAGGGTAGTGCTTGACGGTGAAAATTGTGTCTAATACTGCATTACCAATACCAAGTATTTTTGCCATAATGGGGTTGCCTGCGTTTTTTAAGGGTGATTTTAGTTGGAGACAGTGATTTAGATAGAAAGGCATGGGTTTTCGTATGCCTCGTTGAAATTGAGATAAGTCTGTAATCTTTGGAGTAAAGTGAATAAAAATGAAAAATTTCTTGACAATGGAATGTTTCAGCTTAAGTTTGCTTGTTGTTTTTAAAATCAATATTATTCTTTAACTTGTTGATTATATTATGTATTGTGTTTCTTTATTGTCAGGTTATATTATTTTTTAATTGTGGTTTATTGTACACAAATTCTGTGGATAACTTTGTGAATAATTCAATAAAAAATGGCTTAAGTGCTTTATCTTAGCTAGATTTTAATAAACTGCTTAAAAAGTGAGCAGCTGGCTTCGTGGTGTTTTTTGTAAGCGTAAACACTAACTCAATAAGGCTTAGTTCTTGCTTTTTTATACTTAGTTTCCTTGTGTTTTTTGTAACTACTCAGCTAGCCCCTGAAAAAGGTCAACTCGGTGTTAAAAAATGATCATTTACACTTGTAAACTCTTATTTTTCGCCTTGATTTGACCTTTTTCAGGCACCATCTGAGCAGTTACTATTTTTTAATAGATGTCATTTTGAGGTGACAAATCGAATAAAAAGATTACAATTCCTTTTTGTAAGTTTTATAAAGAGGCCTTTACACGAGAAGGGCGGGAGAAAAAAGAGATAAAGTTTGGCTGATTGAGGCGGAAAACATGCGAATCCCTAAACATTCGCAAGTTTTTTAACGAAAATCAGGCGTATTTTAGCCTTTTTTATTCGTGCCTCCTTTCGTGCAAAGATCTCATAAAGATTGAGTAGGTTATTTATGACTGAAATTAAGTCAGCATTTAATGCAAGTTGTCGGAACTGTGGATTACAAAAAGTATGTTTTCCGACAGGGTTAGTGAAGTCAGATATTGACCGATTAGATCAAATTGTTGATCGAAAAACACCCCTTAAAAAAGGTGAGTATTTATTTCAAGCGGACGATGCATTTGTTTCATTGTATGCCATTCGAGCGGGCGTTATAAAGCTGTACTCTTTTTCGGACACTGGCGAGGAGGTTATTCATGGGTTTTATTTACCAGGGGATGTTTTAGGCGTTGATGCTTTGGCGACTAAGCGACATAATATGAATGCGATTGCAATTGATACGGTAAGTGTGTGTGCATTGCCATTTGATCAATTGACTGATTTATCATTGAAAATACCGAGTTTGAACCGACAGATTATGATGGTTATGAGTAAGGAGGTGAACGAAGGTCGTTCGCATTCTGAAATGTTGATTAAGCGAAATGCAGACCAACGTGTGGCTCAATTTATTTGGAGCATGGCTGAGCGTTATCGTACACGTGGTTATGTTTGTGATGAATTTCGGTTAAATGTGTTACATCGAGATGTTGCCATTCACCTAGGGTTGACGCCAGAAACGGTTTCTCGTATTTTAGCTAAGCTTCACGCTGAAAATATAGTGACTTGGAAAAAGAAAGAAGTAAAAATTCATAATGAAGAGGCTTTGAGGGCTTCTGCTGGCAGAAAGGAAGAGGACTAGAAGCTCGTCTAATGTTAACGATAGCATCTCATTTAACCTAAAAAATAATGCGTGCTTAATTGTACGAGTTTTAAATTGAGTAACTTTATGAAATGAAAAAAATTTCTCGAACAGCATTATTGCCTTATTCTGCTTTGCAAATGTATAACTTGGTGAACGATGTTGCTGCTTACCCTAAATTTTTACCATGGTGTGGCGCGGCAGAGGTGGCTTTTGAAGCGGAGAATGAGATGGTGGCGAGAGTCACCATTTCAAAAGCGGGTTTGAGCCAAACGTTTGAAACTAAAAACTATTTAACGCTAGGGGAGCGGATTGAGATGCACTTGCTTGAAGGACCCTTTAAGCTCCTTGAGGGAGAATGGGTGTTTAAACCACTGGATGAAAAGGCATGTAAAATTCAGTTTGAAGTGGCATTTGAAGTGAGTCATGGGGTGTTAAATATGGCGATAGGCACCGTGTTTGAACACATAAGCAGTACATTGGTTGACTCTTTTTGTGAGCGTGCAAAAGTTATTTACGGTTAGGTCTGTCTATGGGGAATACAATTCAAATTGAAGTGGCGTATGCGTTAGAGAGTGAGCAATTTCTTTATACCGAAGCGGTTAAAGCGGGGGCTACATTACTTGACGCGCTAAAGGCGTCTCAATTGCTTATGGAGTTTCCAGATTTAAATATCGATAAGGTGGGTATTTTTGGTAAGTTGGCAGAGTATGGAACGGTATTAAGGGCTGGAGATCGTATTGAAGTGTACCGTCCGTTAAAAGCCGATCCTAGAGATCGGCGGCGAAAGCAGGTGGAGCAGGAACGTAAGAAAGAAAAAGAGTAATGATTTAGCTTCTTCTTGAAATCTAGAGTTTTGGTGTTAAAAAAGACCTAAGCCAAGAAAACTATTGTCTTGTTTCAGTTTGATTGTTTTATCGCGCATTGCCCAGCTTTCTAACATTTCATCTTGATCAAAGTGTATTACTAAATGTTTTGCTGAGTTAGAATGTAGGTCTGTGTTTTTACTGTAAAAAATATATTCCCAGTTGTTTGGGTTAAATGGGTCCTTTCCTAAAGGAGGCCCAAGGAGTTCGCGAACTTGGTTTTTGTCTAAGCCGACCTGTAAGCTAGAAACCGCTTCTTGCGTCATCACATTTCCCTGAGTTAAAGGAGCCTTGTAAGGCTGAAAATAAGAGCAACCTGAGAGTAATGAAAGGGTTAATCCAAGTACAATTAATTTCCCCCCCCCCTGTGTTGTAGGCGGGTTTGTTTGATCTGATTTTAGTGTGTTCATTTGGTTGTGTAAGTTCTGTTTTGTGAATCGTTTCATCGTGTATTTAAGTTCTTGTTATTCGATTATTTAAGGTATTACCCCTAATCCCCAGATAGAAATGCGAATTAGAGTGTACCAACAGTAGGCGCTTTTAGGCGAGTAATTGATGTGCATAGTGAATGTAAAAAAGACAACGTCACCTTATTGGTGATGAGTCCTTTTTTACATTTGCTAGGTGCGTCAAGGGATTACGCTATAAACGTATTTTCTATCTGGGGATTAGGGTATTATACACGCTAAGCTATTTTATGCATAAGCAAGGCTTTTGTGCCCTAATCCATACGTCTATCAGGGGAATAGGGATGAATGAAAATAGTTCACCTAACATCGATTAAACGATAAATATTAGAGGATAAAATGAGCGGAGCAGAGCTTAAAAAGTTTGGGTTAAAAGTTACCCTGCCTAGGGTTAAAATTTTAGAAATTCTTGAGCGAACAGATGATCAGCACCATTTAACCGCAGAAGATGTTTATAAAATATTATTGGAGCAGGGCGAGGAAGTTGGGCTTGCCACGGTTTATCGTGTATTAACTCAGTTTGAGCAAGCAGGCATTGTCCGTCGTTTAAACTTTGAAAATAATATTTCTATTTTTGAGCTGGATACGGGTGATAATCATGATCATTTGGTGTGTGTTAAATCGGGAAGGGTAAATGAGTTTGTTGACCCTATTATTGAAGCACGAATTCAAGAAATTGCAAAAGAGAATGGGTATGAGGTGTTGAGCCATAGTTTGGTTGTTTATTGCGAAATTAAGGAAGAAAAAAAGGGGCGTTAAACGCCCCTTTTTTCTGTTTTTCTTTAAAGCAATTAAGCGTTAACTTGTTGTTTACGTCGACGGAAGGCCATAAAACCAACCATTCCTAGGCCACCCAGCATTAATGCATAAGTGCTTGGCTCTGGTACAGGGCTTACCTCTAGACTGAAATTGCGAACTTTATGCCAATCGGTTTTTCCGCCAGTTGCTGCGGTAAAACCAAAGTAAAAATCATCGGCTTGATAGTTTTCAATCGTGAAATCATCAATAAAGGTTTCGCCATCAATATTGACTGAAATGTCACCATTATCAAAATCAATATGAACATGACGGTAAGAATTGCTGCTTAAGTTAAAATCAACGTCTTCTTGAATGAGTGCATTCGATGCAGAATTTTGAATCACTGCTACATGGTTAGAACTGCCGCTATCCCAGCTGTTTCGGTATGTATCGAATTCAACAGCATATCCTGTCATTCCAGTGAACCCAAGGTTTCCACCGCCAGTTGTTGAGGCATTAGGATCGGTTACCCAAGCAAATGTTAAACCATCGGCTTCAGAACCCCAGCCCATTTTTATGTCAAACTCCGCACTAAATGAACCGACATTTTCAAATGACATGTTTGTAAAAGCACTTCCTTTTTGCCATTTTTTATTGGGGGTTAAAATAACGCCGTTGTTTACATGGGATTGGCTTATGTAGGCATCGCCTCCAAGTGTCATATCGGTGTTAAAATCAAAATCCTGCATTGCCGCTTGCGCTGATGTCGCTGAAATTAGGGCGACGGTTAGTATGGATTGTTTTAAATATTTCATTGCAAATAACCTTTTTTAGTTTTAAAAGTAAACTATCCCCCTTTGATCTTTACAATGGATAGTTATCCGCATAATTATAGCTATTTTTCTAAGGTTATTTTACTTATTTTACGGCTTATTTTGCTTATTTAATCATTTGGCAGGCGGTTTTTAGCATCTCTTTAGCATGGCTTAGCGTCTGCTCAGTGACGATTAAGCCGCCCATCATTCTGGCAAGCTCTTCAATGCGTTGCTCCGTTGAAAGCTCTGTGACGTGTGTGTACGTTTGTTCATGACGCGTTTTTTTTGAAATTTGTAAATGGCAATGGCCGTGAGAAGCCACTTGTGCTAGATGGGTGATGGACAGTATTTGTTTATGCTGTCCCAGCTGTTGCATTTTTTTGCCTACCACTTCGGCAATACCCCCACCAATACCCACGTCTACTTCGTCAAAGATTAACGTCGGCAGGCTTGCGACTTCGGCCGTTGCTACCTGTATGGCGAGGCTGATACGTGATAGTTCGCCACCTGATGCAACCTTAGCCAGAGGTTGTGGTGGTTGACCTTTGTTGGCGGTTACGTAAAAAGCGGCTTTGTCTAAGCCTGTCGCATTGGGTGTTTCTAATGTTTCTAAGCGTACTTCAAACAGTCCATTGGGCATTCCAAGTGTTTGCATGCCTTCAGTTACAACCTTTGAGAGTTTTTTAGCGGCCTTTTGGCGAGAGTTTTGTAATTGTATGGCGTGACTTTTAAACTGAATAAAAGCGTTTTCAATCTCTTGCTTTAAGGTGTCTAAAGAGTGTTCTGATTGCGTTAGTTCCAAAAGTGATTGCTGTAACTGTTGCTGTTTAGTGGTTAAATCGGATGGGTCAATGTTGTATTTTTTGGCTAAACTAAAAAGCTGAGATAAGCGCTCTTCTATTGTGTTTAAGCGTGGAGGGTCAAGCTCCGTTGCGCTGGCTTGTTGTTGAATGTCTCCTGCGGCTTCTTGAATTTCAATCAGTGCGCTGTTCAGTTGCGCTAAGTTTGTCTGTGTAAGAGGGGTTACATCTGCAATTTGTTTTAAGGAATAAATGGCTTGATTTATTTTTTCGACCGCACCTGACTCGCCTTCAATGGCTTCATAGGCTGTTTGGCAGGAATTTTGAATTTCTTTGGCGTGTGAGAGCTGATGTTGTTCTTGAGAGAGGGTTTCAAACTCATCTTGTACGGGTTGAATTTCATTAAACTCTGAGTTTTGAAAGTGCAGCAGTTCGAGTCTATTTTGGTGGTCGGCTTGGCTTTCTAAAAGGGTTTTAAGCTGTAGCTGTAATGCTTGCCATGTTTGATGGTGCTGTTTGCAAGAGGATACCAAGGCGGAGTGAGCCGCATAGGCATCTAATAAATCGAGCTGTTTTGCATTGGAAAGTAACGATTGATGTTCGTGCTGACCATGAATGTCAATCAGTAAATTACCAAGCTTTTTAAGCTGGCTGGCGGGAACTGGGCGACTATTTATGTAGGCTTTAGAGCGTCCTTCAGGGGTGACGGTACGTCTTAAAAAACAGTCTTGCTCATCGTCCAGTTCGTGCTGTGTTAGCCATGCCTGTACATTTTGTAAGTGTTCAATATTAAACTGGGCGGTCACATCGGCTCGTGGGGTATTGTGGCGCACAAGGCTGCTGTCGGCACGTTCGCCTAAGCTCAACCCAAGGGCATCCAGTAAAATAGATTTACCTGCACCCGTTTCGCCCGTTAAGGTGCTGAATCCAGCATGAAAATTAAGTTGTAATTTTTCAATAAGTGCTAAGTTTTGGATGGTGAGTTCTTGAAGCATTTTATATCTATCTTTGAATTTGTCGTAAGGAATCGGTTAAAGCTTGTCGCCCCAGTGTAGCTTGGCACGCAAGAGTTCAAAATGGTCATGCCCTTTTGGGTGCAACATCTTAATAAAATGTTTATGTCGAGTCACACAGGTACGGTAACCTGCTGCGATGGTGTAGGAAACTTGACCATCGCAGATAATATTGGCCGTTCCATGACAGTGGTCGGCATGGGGGCGCAGTTCAATCATGCTACTGCCCGAAACCACATAAGGCCGTGTACTCATGGTATGGGGGTTAATTGAGACTAGGCTTAATACATCTAAAGAGGGGTCTAAAATCGGCCCTCCAGCCGACAAGGCATAAGCGGTTGAGCCTGTGGGGGTGCAAATAATCATCCCATCGGATCGTTGGCTGTTTAAAAAACGGTTGTCCACAAAGGTCTCAAACTCGATCATGCGAGGCGATTCGGTTTTATGAATCACCACGTCATTAAAAGCGAGCTGGTCAAATAATTTTTCATCGCCTTTATAGATAGTCACTCGAATCAAGTTACGCTCTTCAGATTCGTAAGAGCCTTGCATCATTTCATCAAGGGTATTGAGCATGTCTTTAGGGGATATGTCGGTTAAAAACCCTAAGCGACCAAGGTTGATGCCTAATATGGGGATTTGCTGATCAACGATTGAGCGTGCAACGTCTAAGAAAGTACCGTCTCCGCCTACAACAATGGCGACATCAACTTGTTTGGCGATTTGATCTCGGTCGATGATTTCAACGTCATAGCGTGTTTGAGGGAAGTCATGGCAAGAAGCGGAGTCTAGGTAGACCGTTTTACCTTGTGCTTGCAAGTGTTGCACCAGTTTATCAATGGTTTCCCAGCACTGAATACCATTGTATTTTCCAAAAATACCAAATGTCTCAAACATACGATTTAAACTCATTAAATAAAATCATTAAAAAACCCTTGAATAAATAGGGGGTCGGCTTATAATTTGGCGGTCATGTCCGTAGACTGCCAAGTGCAGTTAATACTCTTTAAACCTAGGCTAACAGATGTTAAACGACCGTTCACAACTTTTGTTTAAAAATTTAATGGGATTATACCTTAACGAGGGAAAGCCGATAGGCTCAACCACGTTGGCAAAATGTCCCGAGGTTGGATTAAGTTCTGCTACCGTTCGTAATGTGATGGCGGATTTAGAGCAAATGGGCTTGATTCATGCGCCTCATACCTCGGCAGGGCGAATTCCAACGGATAAAGGCTACCGTTTTTTTGTGGACTCAATGTTGACCTATCAACCGTTATCTCAACAGGGCGAAGCGCGTATTCGTGAAGAGCTGTCGTTAACCTTAAGTCAAGATGCATTGATGTCCAGTGCTTCTCAAATGTTATCGGGTATTACTGGCATGGCGAGTTTGGTGTTAATGCCAAATAGAGAGCAGGGAATTTTAAGACACATTGATTTTGTCGCACTAGGCGGTACGCGTGTGTTGGTGGTATTGGTGTTTAATGAGCAAGATGTGCAAAATAGAATTATTGAGCTGGATGCTCCCGTTACGGCAGATGAATTAATTAAAGTCGCCAATTTTTTAAATGAACAATGTGTGGGAATGGGTTTAATCCGTGCCAAGCAGTCGTTGATTGAGCGCATGAATCAAATTCGAAGTACTACCAATGAATTCATGCTGTCTGTTATTGAGGCAACCGATACGGCTTTAACCGAGCAGATCGAACAACAAATCCCTTTTTTAGTGTCAGGGCAGAGTAATTTATTAAATTACCAAGAGTTGGCTGAAACGGATAAATTGAAATCGTTATTTCATGCGTTTGAACAACACTCCGATATGCTCGGGATTTTGGATAAAAGCATGAACGCTCAGGGCGTTCAAATTTTTATTGGGCATGAGTGTGGTAATAAAGTGTATCAAGATTGCAGTATCGTAAGCACGGCTTATGAAGTCGAAGGTGAGGTACTGGGTGTACTGGGCGTGGTGGGCCCCAGTCGAATGAATTATGAAAAAGTGGTGCCAAAGGTGGATGTAATGGCAAAAATTTTAGGTTCACTCTTGAAAAAGTAGTGAGGAACCCCAATTTAAAAAATAGTATGAAAATTAAATAGGAAGAGAGCTGTGTCAGAAGATAAAACAAAAAAGCAACATGCTGAACAAATTAACGAAGAAGGTATTCCAACGGTAGATGAAATTGATGCACTCTTAGAAAGCTCAGAAGAGGCACTGGAGCAAGCGCAAGAAACAGTTTCTGAAGACATTGAAGCGTTACTTTCTGAGTCACAAACAGAAGCGGAAAAGCATAAGGACATGGCCTTACGCATTCAAGCAGACATGGAGAACTTGCGTCGTCGTACTCGTTTGGATGTTGAAAATGCACACAAATATGCCTTAAATAAATTTGTTGACGCGTTGATCCCAGCCATGGATTCGATGGAGATGGGAATGGATGCCGCCTCTAAAGAGGAAGCCTCTA
>JAKISK010000006.1 GCA_021648625.1 Thiomicrorhabdus sp.
TTTAGACAAGACATTGATTCGGCGTTACGACTGGTGTTAATCGTGGGCTTGCCTGCTACTTTAGGGTTGCTTTTATTGGCAGAGCCTTTGCTAATCACTTTGTTTTATTACGGTGCCTTTACGGCACGGGATGTAAGTATGTCTGGGATGAGCTTAATGGCTTACTCTTTTGGCTTATTAGGGTTTATTTTGGTCAAAATTTTAGCCCCCGCTTTTTATGCACGTAAAGACATGAAAACGCCTGTTAAAGTAGCGATTATTGCCTTAGTAACCAATATGGTTTTAAACTTAATCTTGATAGGGCCATTTGCTCACGTTGGGCTGGCGGCGGCGACAACCATTGCTGCTTTTGTAAACTCTGGCCTGCTGTATTGGTATTTGCGCAAGCAAGAGGTGTTTAAACCGTTATCGGGCTGGTCTAAATTAATCATTCAAGTGGTGGTTGCCAATGCAATCGTGGTCGCCTTTTTACTTTGGTTTACCCCGCCTGTTGCGGCGTGGTTACTGTTTGATTGGAACCAAAGGATTACATGGTTATTGGGGCTGGTTTTTGCCGTAATTGCGGTGTATGCCGTGAGTTTATTGGCGTTGGGATTAAATCCAAAAAAGATGTTAAAAACACCTGAATAAATCCCCCCCCCTCTATCAACTTAAGCAACTTATGGCGTGTTTTTAGGCAGCGTTCTTTCTAGGGGCAAGCGTAAATCAGCGGTGCTTTTAGGCGCGCGAAGGGTGCTTGAGTGCGTTGCATCGGCTGCAAAGAAGACCACTGCGCCACTGGTGATTTTGTAATGTTGTGCAAAGGCGCGTCCATCAGGCAGTCCTAAGCTGGCAACTAAAAACTCCATTTGATCGCCATACTCTTCACGTAAAGGGGCGAGCAATTCCATGACCATCATGCCACCTGCGGTATTAACATCATAAACCAATACCAAGGATGGCTGACCTTTGTTAATACGATCTAAATCGGTAGGGTAGGGGCTTTGCGGGAGTTGTGTCCAAATTAAAACGGCGGATAGGCCGAGAACGATAAAGTAGACTAATCCTTTTTTCCAGCGTGCAGTGGGGGCTTTAGGTTCCGTTTTGGTCATGTTGTTTTCCTTGTTTTGGTTGTGATGCAGAGATCTCATTCTAACGATTTTTTAAATGTATTACGTACTTTTTATACCCGATCCCCCAGATAAAAAAACAAATTAGAGTGCAAGTAATTGATGTGCATAGTGAATTCAAAAAAGGCAAAGTGACTTTATTGGTGATGTTTTTTTTGAATTTGCTAGGGGAGGCTGTTCGAAAATTAAAAATCGACTGCAAACCCCATAAACATCATAAGCTGACCTTATGAGACCTTTGCACGAAAGGATGCACGGATAAAAAAGGCTAAAATACGTCTGATTTTCGTTGAAAACCTTGCGAATAGCCTAGGGCACCCTCTCCGCGCTCCTTTCGTGCAAAGGTCTCCTTATAACGTTTTTGTGATTTTCGTTACGATTCTAGTTCTCGGACAACCTCCTAGATAAAATTTGTATCGCTATTTTTCTTGACACGAGATTATTTGGGATTATAATCCCAAATAGTAGTGATGATAGCTACGTTTTATTATTTGAAATTTAAGGAAAATTACGATGAAAAAATCTCTAAAATTAACAACACTTTCTTCAGCAATGGCATTAACTCTAGGGTTAACAGCCAGTTTTGCTACATTCGCTTCTTTTGTTGAGTTTAAGGGTGAAACGGCTTGTTTTAATTCAAGCAACATGACGAAAAATGCATTTTATAACGGAGACTTTGTTGAAGTAAGTGGTTTTTTTGATTCTAACGGTCACTTTATTGCTTCAGAGGTTAAAAGCAAAAAAGCTTCGGAAGAAGAAGTTGAATTAAAAGGGTATGTGACTCACTATATGAATAATTTCTTTACTCTGAGCGGGGTCTCTGTGGATGCCAGTCATGCCAGATTTAAGAATTTTTCAAACGGATTGTTTGAAGGCGCTTATGTTGAAGTTGAAGGTTATTTTGATGGCGATAAAATGATTGCTACCAAAGTAGAGTCGGAAGAGTTTGAGTATGGCGATAAAGACACTTTTGAAATGAAAGGCTATGTAAGTGATTTTTCAGATGGCTATTTTAATATGAACGGTTTTAGCGTGAATGTAGGTCGTCTGAATATGCCGTCTGCTAAATCTCAAGTTCCGAATAATGCATACGTTGAAGTAGAAGGGCGTTTTGTTGATGGCATGTTGGTTATTGCAAAATGCAAAGTTAAGGAAGAAGAAGCTAAAGTATCGGCCATGATTTCTAGCATTAACATGGATAATAACTCGTTTGAAGTAACGCCTGTAGCAGGACAAAATCCGATTACGATCTATACGGGCATGAAAACAAAATTTGAAAGTAACTACTATCGTAATAAGAATTTCCAAATGCATGACTTGCGTGTTGGCAACTTTGTTGAAGTGGAAGGATATTTAAAGGGTAAAGGGGGGTTTTTTGCTTCTGAAGTAGAAGTGAGCAAGGATCATGAAGTTGAAGTTGAAAGTACGGTTGAAGCATTTCAGGAGTATAAAATTACCGTTTTAGGTGTTGATTTTTTTATTGATGGATACACTCGATTTAAAGGAGATGATTACTTAACTCGTATGGAGTTTGAACGTAACATGAAAATAGGCTATACGGTCGTTGAAGTAAAAGATAAAAATAGAGATGGTATTGCAGATAAAATTGAACTAGAAGATTAAGCTTACTTCTTATTTTTATAAAGCCAGTTCGGAGCGTAACAACTCCATACTGGCTTTTTTTGTTTTTGCAATACTCCATTCATAAAGGGTTGGAGTGTCAACACTATTTCGTACCTAGATCACTTTCAATTTGAGCAATTTTATTTAACCTAAGCTACTCGAACTCTATTGGCGATAAATACTCATTTGTACGATGAGGTCTATCGTGGCTGTTTCAATATTTACAGTTTTAATCGTTTAAAAATCATCTCGGGAATATTGCGAATGATCAACATGATTCCCGCCCAGAAAAAAGGGGTATAGAGGGTTTTGCTCTGTTTTTTGTGAATGGCGTTTACAATGCTTTTTGCAATTTGTTCGGGTTGTGCCCAGAGTGCGCCTTTTTTAAAGTCGGCGGTCATGGGGGTGTCTACAAAGCCAGGTTTAACATCTAATACCTGTACGTTGTGGGCATAGAGACGATTGCGTAAGCCTTGTAAAAAAATGGAAATCATCCCTTTGGCGGCGCCGTATACGTAGTTGGATTGTCGTCCTCGGTCGCCCGCTACGCTGGTGATGACGGCAATGCTTCCGTGTTGTTGCTTTTCAAACTGGTTGGCAAGCAGTGTCAGTAGCGAGACGGTGCTGATGCCGTTGGTGCTGAGTTCGGTCATTGTTTGGTGAACGTCTTTTTCACAGGCCGTTTGGTCGGGTAGAGTGCCGTGTGCGATGAGCACAATATCGAGCGTTTGAAAGGTTTCAAATACCTGATTGAGCTTGGCTTGATGGGTTTCGAATTGATTAACGTCTAGCACAGCGATATGCACTTGGTTTGCGCCTCTTACCGTGGCATCGGCGGCGATGGTGTTTAATTGCTCTTGATTACGCCCGAGCAAATAGAGGTTGTCTTGGGCTTGGGCGTAAAGCCGTAGTGTGGCTTGCGCGATGGCGGAGGTGGCGCCGATAATGAGAATGTTTTTTTTCATGTGAGTGTCCGTGTTCTGTCTTGGGTGTATGTATTGAGTGATTATAAACCTAAACGCTGTGATTGCAGGGAGTTAAAGCATTGATCTGCTCCGTACTGTTGGCGAATGGTTTGAAAGGTCTCCCAGTTTGGGTAGCTTTGTTTAAACATTGCTTCACTCATTCGCGCATCTTTGGCCAAATAGAGTCGCCCGCCGTAGTGAAGTACCATTTCATCGAGCTTGTCTAAAAAAGCAAACAGGGTGGGGTCAATTTTAAAGTCGATGGCAAGGGTATAGCCTTCCATTGGAAAGCTTAAGTAGTTGGCATTTTCTGCCCCAAATACTTTCAGTACCGCTAAAAAAGAGCCACGTTTGGAGTTGACAATTTCAGTGAGTATTTTGGTGAGTCCTTCCAGCCCAGCGGCTTTGGGTAAAACAAACTGGTACTGGGTAAAGCCTTTTTTGCCATATAAACGATTCCAGTTTTGAATGCTGTCGAGCGGGTAAAAGTAGGGGGCGTAGTGTACTGCGCGCTGGCTCTCTTTTTGCCGTGTTTTATGGTAGTACAGAGTGTTAAACGCTTTAACGGTAAAAGCATTGAGTAGGGCGCTGGGCATGTTAAACGGTACGTTCAGCTTACTGGGGGGGGCTGTTTTTAAGTTGTTTGCGTGCGTTTGTTCGGTGGCGTGTTCGCCGAGCATGAGCAAGGAGCGTCCGAGGTGTTTGCCTGTGGTTAAGCAGTCAATCCATGCCACGGAGTAGGTGGCATTTTGATGGGCTTCAAACTGTTCTAGGGTTTCGGCAAGGTTCTCGGTTTTCCATGTGGTCTCTTGAATAAACGCACTTTCAATCGGAATCAATTTAAGCGTGGCAGAGACGATAACGCCTGTTAATCCCATGCCGCCACAGGTGGCTAAAAAGAGTTCGCGGTGCTCGGTAAGTGAGCAAATAATGGATTCGCCTGAGGCTAAGCATAGGGTAATATTTAAAATATGTTGGCTAAAACAGCCGTCAAGGTGGTGATTTTTGCCATGCACATCACTGGCGATAGCACCGCCAATGGTCACAAATTGCGTGCCTGGGGTGACGGGTAAAAACCAGCCTTTGGGCACAAATACATTGAGCAGTTCTGCCAAACTTACCCCTGCGGCACAGTGTACAACGCCTTGTGTTGCATCAAACGTTAAAAAGTGATTAAGGGTTTGGGTATGCAGGGTTTGCTCGGCAAGCGCACTGTCGCCATAGCTTCGTCTTAAACCACTGGCAATCAAAGAGGGGGGGGGGAGAATTTTTGGTTTGTTTTGTTGAAAGGTTTTAATTGCGGTAGAGATGTCTTGGGTGTGGCGTATCGTAAGGGGGCTGCTTTTGATGGTTGGGTAGTTGCCCCAGCCATTGAGGCGAGATGTATTTGCCGAGGGCTTACTTGAAGGCTCTTTATTTAAAGACTCATTACTTAAAGACATAGCGTTTATCCAGTTGATATTTCACATAGTAGCCAATGGCCAGTCCAATCACGCCGCCAACATAGCGCATTTCTTTGGTGCCGTAAATGGCATCAAAGGCAAGTTCAAAGCCCCAAAAAATGAAGGTGGTGACGATGCCCATAATGGTATACAGCGTAAAGGTTTTAGAACCTTGTTGAATGCTTTGGGTTTGGTACTGAAAAATATAGCGTTTGTCGAGCCAATATTTTAAGACCAATCCAACAGCCGTGCCCACCAAAATAGAGAGCATAATCGCAAACGAACCTTGATAAAGTGTGATGGCGATCTCTTGGCTACCGATGTTCGCTATGGTGGCGAATAGGGCGAAAATCGTGTACATTAGTGCAATCTTAGTTCTGTTGCCAACCGCCACTGAATTTCCTTACGAGGTTAATTAATTTTAAGCATGAATTCTAACACTTCTCCCTCTCCTTCTATAGGGAATAAATCGGTATTGCTTGGGCTGTTTAAGTTGTCGCGGCCACGTCAGTGGATTAAAAATGGGTTTATTTTTGCCCCCCTTCTTTTTACGGGTCTTTTTTTAGACTGGCTGGCGATTAGCCAAACCCTTTGGGCGTTTGGATTGTTCTGTTTGGCCGCTTCGGCCACCTACATTGTTAACGATTTAAGAGACATTGAAGAGGATAGAAAACACCCCGTTAAATCCCTTAAAAGACCGCTGGCCTCAGGCGAAGTTACCCCGTTTCAAGCCAAAGTATTATTGGTTATTTTGTATGCGGTGCTGTTAGTTGGGTTTATGTTTCAGCCACAGATTATGATGATTATTGTGGCGTACTTGTTGTTAAATGTGGCGTACAGCTTTTATTTGAAGCATCAGCCTGTATTGGATATTTTTACTATCGCCTTTGGGTTTGTGTTGCGCGTGTATGCAGGGGCAACGGCCATATCCGTTCCCGTATCGTCTTGGATGTTTATCACAACGTTATGTTTGGCGCTGTTTTTGGCGGCCATGAAACGCCGTCAAGAGCTCATGCAAACCTCGCAAGCAGGACGTAAGGTGTTGGCGTATTACACCGAGTCGTTGGTGAACCGTTATGCAGAGATGGCGGCCACGGGGGCGTTACTGTTTTACAGTTTGTTTGTGATGAACGCCCGCCCTGAGATGGTGTTTACCATTCCATTTGTGCTGTTTGGTTTGTTTCGATATTGGTACATCAGCGAAATGCTGGGCGAGGGCGAATCGCCCACCGATGCACTGCTGGCGGATAAGCAGTTATTGTTTACGGTGATCGGTTGGATTGCGGTCTGCCTTTGGGCGCTTTGGCCTGCGGGGGCGGTGTAGATGGCGATAAATGTGGATATCGCTTATTTGATTATGCCGTTTATCGCTTGGTTGGTGGCGGGGTGTACCAAGTTTTCGGTGAACAGCATTCGAGCCAAACAATTGGCGTTTGGCTTGATTGGTTACGGCGGGTTTCCCAGCAACCACAGTGCGATTGTAAGCAGTATGGCGGCACTGATCGCCTTTAAAGAGGGCATCGCCAACCCCGCATTTGGGGTCGCACTGGCATTGGCGTTTATTGTGTTACTGGATGCCAACAGCCTACGCCGCCAAATTGGCAAACAGGCGGAGGCGATTAATCGCTTACGCTTACAGCAGGAAACAGATTTACCACCGTTAAGAGAGCGTATTGGGCATACTAAAGTGGAACTGCTTGGTGGCATTTCCGTGGGTGTGTTTACGGCCTATATTGTATACCTTTTTTTCTAAAATTCAGTGGAACCCTGACAAACATGCCTTAAATAATGCAGGGCATGGTGCAGGACTTACGCACCGAAAATCTCGTTTGATCAAACCTTAAGGAGGTCAGTTATGAGCGCAGACTTGAAGACACAAAATATAAAATATACTAAGGCCAAATTTTGGAAATGCGCTTTGCAAGTTAATCCTGCGGGTTATGTTAAATATCGTGGTCAAGGGCAATCCTTATCGGAAGCCGATTATAACCAGCAACTTTTAGATGCCTGTATCGATTCTGATATTTCTGTAATTGGGTTGGCCGACCATGGCAATGTGGACGGAGTTGATGCAATTCGTAACCTGTTTTCCAGCAAAAATATTATTGTGTTCCCTGGTTTTGAAATTGCATCCAGTGAAAAAATACACTTTGTCTGTTTGTTTGATGAGAATACGACATCACAGCAGTTGGAGCGAATTTTAGGAAAGCTAGATTTACTAGACCCTGAAGATGGTATTCGTCCTTCAGGTCTCAGTGCTGTGAAACTTATTGAGGAGGTCAGTGACCAAAATGGTTTTATTTATGCCGCGCACTGCACAAATAAGAGTGGCTTACTTAAGGCAAAAATGGATCATATTTGGAAACATCCAAAACTTAAAGCGGCGCAAATTTCTGGAAGTATTGATGATTTAAGTGATGTTGAGAATGGTTTTTACCGTCAGGTATTCCTTAATAAAAACCCTGCTTATACTAGAGAACGCCCTATGGCCGCCATTAATGCAAAAGATGTCGAGGCACCTGAGACAATCAAAAAAAAATCAGCGTCTTGTCTGATAAAAATGACCAAGCCAAGTTTCTCTGCATTTAAACAAGCTTTTTTAGATCCAGAGTCTAGAGTGAGATTAAACTCAGATGTACCAGAAAGTTATTTTTCAGCGATTGAATCAATCCGCTTTATAGGAGGCTATCTTGATGAACTTGACATTGAATTCTCTGATCATTTAAACGCGGTAATTGGTGGGCGGGGTACGGGTAAGTCCACTCTATTAGAGTGTATTCGTTTTGCGATGGATTTAAGACCGTTTGGTAAAAATGCACAAAAACAGCATGATGAAATTATTAAAGAAAATTTAGGCAAAGAAAAAGGCATGGTCGAGATGCGTATTCGTTCAAGCGCCATGAATGGGCGGCTCTTTACTGTGTCTAGGCGTTATAGTGAGCAAACGGTCGTCAAAAATGAGAATGGAGAGCTATCTCCGCATTCGGTAAAGAATTTATTGCCCCAATTGGAAATTTTTGGACAGAACGAGATTTACGAAATGACGCAAGACACGGAAGGAAAACGTCATTTATTAAGTCGTTTTTTGGAAGGTGATCATCGTGAATATGAAGCGATTATTCAAAAAATACGAAATAAATTGACCGAAAATAGAACGGCAATTGTTCGAGCATACGACAATAAAGTAAACATTGAAGTGGATGTTGAACAGTTGCCTAAGTTGCAAGATCAGGTGAGCCAGTTTCAATCTTTGGGCATTGAAGAGAAATTGAAAGTCGTTCCTAAGTTAGAAAAAGAAAAACTGTTTTCTGTCCGTATATCAGAAGAAATAGAGAGGCTAAATAATGCATTAAATATTGTAGCTGACAGCATGCCTGATACGGAATTTTTGAGTGAATCGGTGATAAATGATTTGCCTCATAGCGCGTTATTTCGTCAACATCGAACCGTACTGGAACAACTAAAAAACAATGTTGAATTGTTCTTAACACAATTTAAACAAGCCGTTGTTTCGGCAAACAATATTAATACACCGATTCAACAGAAATTGTTAAATGCGATTAAATCTGAG
Organism: Thiomicrorhabdus sp.; assembly: GCA_021648625.1. GTDB lineage: Bacteria > Pseudomonadota > Gammaproteobacteria > Thiomicrospirales > Thiomicrospiraceae > Thiomicrorhabdus. Next base: position 8,711 of record JAKISK010000006.1, read on the forward strand.
GAATCTGTTTTAGAGGAGGCTTTTAAAAACATTCCATCTAGCCAAGGTAAGTCTGGACGGGAAATTGGTCTGGAATACCAAAAATTACTGCAAAAAATTGAGCAAATTAAGCCGAAAAAAATAACGCTAGAACAGCGCGAAAAAGTAATTACGGAATTAGAGAATGCGCGTAAGAAACTCTTGACAGAGTTAAGTGAAGCTCAGGCAAGTAGATCGTCCAAACTGCAAAGAGAAGTGAAAAAACTTAACAAAAAATTGTTGGGTAAATTGAAATTAACCATTGATACTGAAGGAGATAGAGAGCCTTTGGTTCAAATTCTGAAAGAAAGTCGATTGGAAGGCGTGGGTGAAAAGCGTTTGATTTGGGTGCGCGAGGGTGATTTTTCTCCGGCGAATTTATCCGCAACCATTCGCCAAGGAGAAGGTGCTTTAAAGAGCCAGCAATGGGAAGTTGTACCGATGGTTGCTGCGGCTCTTACAAATCTGTCTTTGAAGCGGTTACTGGAATTGGATGAAGTTGAACTGCCAGATACGATTAAAATGGAACTTAATGTTGCGCATGGTGAAGCGACTGAAAACTATCGCGAGCTAGAGAGGCTTTCTACGGGTCAACAATGCACTGCAATTTTACATTTATTGCTGTTAGATAACCAAGACCCTTTGATCTTGGATCAACCAGAAGATAATCTTGATAATGCTTTTATTGCAGACCGTATTGTCTCTGAGTTACGTGCGGCCAAAATTGCTCGGCAGTTCTTGTTTGCAACACATAATGCAAACATCCCAGTTTTTGGTGATGCAGAATGGATTGGAGTTTTTAATGTTGTTGATGGAAAGGGTACCATTCCTGAAAAACAGCAAGGGGCAATTGATCAACCTGTGATACAAAAACTGGCCGCAGATATCTTAGAAGGTGGTAAAAATGCATTTAACCAGCGTCGTGAAAAGTACGGTTTTGAATAAATATGTTAAAAAGGAGGGCTTATGCTTAAATCCGATTTATTAGAAATTATTGCTAATGGAGAAAATTCAGGCGTTGAGTTTAAGCGTGACGATGTTCGTGCTGAACAAATAGCGAAAGAAGTGGTTGCTATGGCTAATCTTAAAGGCGGGATATTGTTGTTGGGTGTGGAAGATGATGGCTCTGTTACTGGCATTCAAAGAGAAAATTTTGAAGAATGGATAATGGATGGTGTTTTTGCCGCAAAGGTGCACCCTATGATGTTGCCTTTTTATGAAGAGGTGAGCGTTGAGAAGGGTTGCCGTGTGGCAATTATTTCTTTCTCTCAAGGAACAAGTAAGCCTTATGTTGTGAGGCATAATGGTAGAGAAGATGTTTATATTAGAGTTGGTACGACTTCCCGATTAGCAACTCGTGAACAGCAAGCAAGGTTATTTGAAAGTGGTGGTATTCTTCATACTGAGTTATTGCCTGTAGCAGGGAGTTCTTATTCTTCGTTAAATGCAGAACGTTTAGAAGATTATCTTTCAAACCTCATTCGTGACCCTGATGTGCCCACGGATGAAAAGAGTTGGATTCAGCGTTTAATGGGACTAGGGTATATGGTGGAAGGCGCAGGTGATAAGGTGGTATGCACGATTGCGGGTCTTGTGTTATTTGGTAACTCACCTAGAAAATATCTGCGTCAAGCGGGTATTCGTATTATCGTGTTTGACGGTAAAGATAAGGCGTATCAGGCGTTATTAGATGATGTTTTAGACAGTCCTATGGTTGGGCTGTGGCGTTTAGATGATTCAGGGCGGCGGGAATTAGCGAGTGTTGACTTGGGTATTATTGAACGTTTTATCGATAAAATAGAGCCTTTTATTAGCGAAGAATCTAGTGAAATTGATGAAGATTTTAGGCGTGCCAAAACTTGGCATTATCCAAGAGAAGCTGTACGTGAGCTGATGATTAATGCGCTGGTTCATCGTGACTGGACGCGATCTGTGGATATTGAAATAAGTGTTTATTCAAATCGGTTGGAGGTGACAAGCCCTGGTGCTTTGCAAAATTCTATGACGATTGAAAAAATGCTGGCAGGTCAGCGTTCTCCTAGAAATCCATTAATAGTAGAGGTTCTTAGAGATTATGGCTATGTGGATGCCCGAGGTATGGGGGTAAGAACAAAAATTGTTCCATTAATGAAATCGGTTAATCAGACAGAGCCTGTATTTGAATTGACTGATGATTACTTAAAAACCATTTTATATAGAAAATTAGTGGAATAAACGTACTTTCTATCTGGATATTAGGGTATGAGTTATGTTTTTCAATAAAACAGAGCTTGAATTCAAATTATAAAATCCCCCCCCCTTCTTTCTAGGTATATTTTTAATTTCTATGAATACAAACATCAATACACCCTCTTTTTTTACAGCCTTAACCACCTTTTGGGCAGAATGCTCATGGCATGAGAAGGTGTTGTTGCTGGCGTTTATGCTGTTAAAGCTGGTGCTGGTGTTTCAGGTGCCTTTAACGGGCGATGAGGCCTATTTTATTCTTTGGGGGCAGTCGCTGGAGTTGGGGTATTACGATCATCCGCCCACGGTGGGCTGGGTGTTGTATGTGCTGAATGGATTTGGCACGGGGGTGGGCGATCATCTGTTGGTCTATCGTTCGTTTGCTTATGTTGCCGCCCTTGTGATTGCGTATTTGTTGGTTCAAACCTTGCAGTTTTATCCGAACATTCAATCCAAAACCGCTTTTTATGTGGCGTTTGCCTTTTTAGTCTCGCCCATTTCGTTGATGTTTGTGGTGACCGCCAATGATACCGTTTTGGTCTTTTTTGCGGTGGTGGCGTTCTATTTTTACGCCAAGGCATTGGCAAAACCGACCTTGTTAAATGCGCTGTTAGCGGGGGTATTTTTAGGGTTGGCGTTTTTGTCTAAATACTTTGCGGCGTTTATGTTGATCGGGTTGTTTTTATACAGCCTGATTTATATACGTCAATATGGTTGGAAATTGTTGGCGGTGATGAGCGCGGTGATTTTGTTGTTTGTGGCGGAAAACCTCTATTTTAATGCTACGAATTGCTGGAATAATATTCTGTTTAATTTCTTTTCCCGAACCACAGGCAGCCAGTTTGAAATAGGCAATGTGCTTTCGTATTTGGTGATGATTTTGGCGTTGTTGTCTCCGTTAGGGGTGTTTTACTGGATTAAATCGTTTAAAAAAGATCAAGATTCTACCGCGAAAGAAAATTTTACCCCCCCCCTATTAAAGCAGGTGTTGTTTGCTACGGTACCGTTGTTGTTGATATTGTTGTTGGTGAGCTTTACCAATCCGGTCGGCTTGCACTGGCCACTGTTGTCCGTAACCTTGTTGTACCTTCTGTATGTTCGACTCTCGCCCGAGCGGTTACGCAAGCTGGTTTTATTTAATGGGTACAGCGCGTTGGTGTTGGGAGCGGTTTTATTGTTGGCGTTATCACGGGTGAATCAGTTGGTTCCAGCGTCGCAAAAACACCATGTGGCGGTCTACACTCAGCCTGAAAAAGTGTGCGCACAACTGCCTAAAGGAAGGGTGTTTACCTTGGGGTACAGTTCACAAGCGGTGCTGTCGTATCATTGTCAAAATGATGAAATTCATGTGTTTATGAGTACCTCTAAATTTGGCCGTGAGGACGATAAAAAAACCAATTTTAAGGCGATGGATGGGCAGGCCTTAACCCTTTTTGTACCGCATAAAAAAGAGCTTAAAAAATTACAACCGTTTTTTTCCAGTCTACAAATTAAGCCATTTAAGGTGGGTGAGGGGGTCACGTATTATAGGGTGACAGGACAAAACTTTGATTACGATACCTATCGAGAAAAGATATTAACCGTGGTGAACGAACAGTTTTATACCCCCCCCGAGTGGTTTCCTAAGATAGCCGAGTGGTTAGGTGTTGAGGGGTGTGGGTTTAAAACTCAGTATGGGTTTAAGGAGGAATAGGGGGGGGGTAAAATTTAATGAACCGCCTGTATACGGTTCAGGTTAATTGCGACAGGCATTAAATTTCACTGATTAAAAAGGTGACTCTGCGGTTTTGTTGTTTTCCCTCTGGCGTAGCATTACTGGCGATGGGACGTTCTTCTCCATAGCCGTAGGTTTTAATTCGATCTCGAGTGATGCCGTTGTCCATGAGGTAGAAGGCGATATTTTTTGCACGATTTTCAGACAGTTGTTGGTTGTAGCCTTGCGTGCCATCCGAATCGGTATGCCCTTCTATGTGAACTTTGGTGGCGGGGTGATCTTTTAGTGTATTTAAAACGGGGGCGATACGGCTAAGTTCGTAAGGATCGAGTTCGGCAGAGCCAGAGCGAAAATTTACGTTTTTAACGTTAATTTGAACAAATTCTTGGTCGCCTATTTTAACGGCTTCCACATCGGTGTTAGGGTCGTTAGCGGTGTCTTTATTTACTTGCTCAAATACGGAACGAGCCGTGTAACCCGTTAATGCACCAATGGCGACTTTAGCGACGTTGTTGTCAACACCGAGTGCATTGGCGGCTAGCACGCCTCCAATGGCGGCAACAACGGTAACGGCATTTTTATCGGTTTCTCGGGTTTGACCTGTATTGCTGCAAGCGGTGGTTAGCCCTAGTGTTGCAATGACGGCAACGGTTCCAATGTATTTTGAATGAAATTTAGACATGACGGTTTCTCTTTTTTAGGATTGATATTTAACCCAATAGTAAGGGTTACTTTGGCTAAATACAAGTGGGTTAAGAGTGTTGTCATCTTTGCTTGAGACAGTGTTTTTTAAATTTTACCCCCCCTCCTTTCTTTATCATTTTTATAATAACACAATGGTCGCTAAGCCTAAGAAGACGAAAAACCCTAATGAATCGGTTACGGTGGTGAGCATGAGCCCGGATGCGAGGGCGGGGTCTATTTTCATGCGTTGTAAAATGAGTGGAATCATGGCGCCTGCAATGGCGGCGACGACTAGGTTTATCATCATTGCGGTACCAAAAATGATGCTGAGCGCCCAATCTTCAAACCAAAATTGTACAGCAAGTCCAGTAAGGGTTGCCCAAATTAGACCGTTGAGCAGCCCTACGGAGGTCTCTTTGATGAGTAGGGATCGACTGTTACTTTTGGCAAGTTTTCCCGTGGCTAAGGCTCGAATAACGATGGTGGAGGTTTGTGTGCCTGCAATGCCTCCCATACTGGCAATAATGGGCATTAACACGGCGAGAGCAACTAATTTTTCGATGGAAGCGTCAAATAGCCCAATCACCATGGAGGCAAAGATGGCGGTGAGTAGGTTTATACCAAGCCAGAAGGTTCTGCGTTTTGCGGTACGGGTGGCGGGGGCAAAAATATCATCCTCTTCATCCAGACCTGCGCTGGCCATTTGAGCGTGTTCGGCCTCTTCTCGAATGAGATCAACCACATCATCAATGGTGATTCGCCCAAGTATTTGATTGTTTTCATTGACGACAGCGGCTGAAATTAAATCGTTTTTTTCAAAAACATGCGCAACGTCTTTGGCGGATGCGTAGCTTTGGATTGCTGGGGTGTCGGTTTCGAGTACCTCTTGGACTAATTTATCCTCGTCGTTCACCAGTAAGCTGGTTAGCTTTAAGGTGCCTACATAATGGTCATCACGGTCGCGCACAAATAGCTCGGCGGTACTGTCGGGCAGTTCACCCAGTTTGCGTAAGTAACGTAAAACAACCTCTAGTGTAATATCTGCACGAATGGTAATAAAATCCATGCTCATTAAACCACCGGCGGTATCTTCAGGATAGCTTAAGGCGGTTTCGACGGCAATTCGTTCAACGGGTTCAAGCGAATCAAGTAGGGCTTGTTTGGCGCTGGGTTCCAGAGACTGTGCAATGTCGGTAATATCATCGGCTTCTAAGTCGTCGGTGATTTTAGTGAGCTCATGGGTTTGTAGCGACTCTAAAAGCTTGGCACGTACTTCGTCATTGGTGTGGGTAAGAATTTCGCCTTGTTGTTCACTGTTTAAGCACTCCCATAATATTTGACGCTCTTTAGGGGGGGTAGATTCTAGCAGTTCTGCAATTTCTTCAGGCACCAGAGATGAAAGCAGGTCGGATACCTGATTAAAGTGCTGATTTTCAACGGCTTGTAGAAGTTGTTCTGCGAGTTTACTGTTTTCAATAACAGAGTGGCGTATTGGCATGTTTATTACCTGAACAAAGGATTAACGTAGTGTTCTATTGTAGCAGGAGAAGGGGGTGAGAAAGGAGAGAGAGGGGGGGGAGAAATTTTAACGGCATACTTTGTTGAAAAGTGTATGCCGCGTTGATGACGGTTAGCTGTGTTTAAGCTTCTTCTACAGCCATATTTTTTACACCACCCGATTTACGGTTGTGGTTGCTAATTTTTTCTTTGTGTTTAATGATTTGACGGTCTAGTTTGTCAATTAATCCGTCAATGGACGCATACATATCTTCTGTTTGGTTTTGTGCGAACAGATCAGCGCCAGAAACGTGTACCGTTGCTTCTGCTTTTTGCGATTTTTTTTCAACGGTAAGGATGACATGAACGTTGGTAACGTGATCAAAGTGACGTTTTAATTTTTCCATTTTTTCAGTGGTATAAGTACGAAGTGCTTCGGTGATATCTACGTGGTGACCAGTGATGTTAATTTGCATTATGATCGCTCCTTTATGTGATTTTTTTGGTTTGGATTGATTTTTTTAGCGGGTTTCATTGCGATAAAAAAATCAATTCTTAAGCTCAATTATACCACTGAGATTTAGCGCTAAGATTATTTTGTTGCGTATAGAGTGAAAAACATAAGATGAAAAATAAGGGCTTATTTAAAGTCTTCGCCTAGGTATACGCGCTTTACATCAGCGTGTTCTAATATTTCCTTAGGTGTGCCAGTGGCGAGAATGGTTCCGTTATGTAAAATGTAGGCATAATCGCATACGCCTAATATTTCGCGTACATTGTGATCGGTAATTAAGACGCCAATGTTTTTCTTTTTGAGGTGCAAAATAATACTTTGAATGTCTTTAACCGATATGGGGTCTACGCCAGCAAAAGGTTCGTCCAACAAGATAAATCGAGGTTCCATGGCGAGTGCTCGGGCGATTTCAACGCGGCGACGTTCTCCGCCTGATAAGGCTTGCCCAGGTTGGTCGAGAATATGCCCAATTTGCAAATCATCGACCAGTTTTTGAAATATTTTGGCGCGTTGTTCGCGCTTGAGTTCTGGGCGCATTTCTAAAATGGCGTTAATATTTTCGGAGACGGTGAGTTTACGAAACACAGAGGCTTCTTGTGGTAAATAACCGATGCCAAGCTTGGCGCGTTTGTGGATGGGAAGGTTGGTAATTTCTTGATCGTCAAGAAATATTTGCCCCGCATCATTGTTGACCAAGCCCGTCATCATATAGAAGGTGGTGGTTTTTCCTGCGCCATTGGGTCCGAGTAGCCCGACCACTTGACCGCTATGGACATCAATATCAACAGAAGTGACGACTTTTCTTTTTTTATAGCTTTTTGCAAGACCACGGGCGTAAAAGTGAGCCATGCGCTACTCCTGTTTAGGCTGTGAGTTGGATTGTTTTTGGGTTGGTTGCTTTGGGGTTGGTTCAAAGGTAACAGATACACGGCCTTGACCATCTTTGCTACCCTTTGCCATGAGTGTTTGTTTGCTAACATCGTAAAAAATATTACTGCTCGTTATGGTGTGTTTTCCAGGTTGTTTAACTTGCGCATTGCCAGATAAAAGAATGGTTTTATGTTCGGTGTTGTATTGAATTAAGTTGGCTTGCCCTGTTAGCCAGGATTGCTCTACTTGGCTAAAACGTTTGAATTTAGCTGGTGCGCCAAAGGCTTTAACCGTTTGCAATTGCCCGTTAGGGTGAATGATGGTGAGGGTATCGCCACTGAGCTCTAAACTGCCTTGTTGAATGTGAACGTTACCGGTGTAGGTACTGATGCCTTTTTGTTCTTGTACTTCAAGGCGGTCTGCGGTGATGTTAATCGGTTGTTCTTCGTCGGGCGTTGTTGGGTTCGCTTGGCTCGCTAAACTTAGGGTTAGGCTGATAAAGCCAATAAAGTATAGGATAAAGAAATTGATAGGTTGTGGCATGGCAAAGGTCCTTTTATGGCGTACTGAATTCATCGGTTTTATTGGGCTGGTAGGTGCTTTTTACGTTGGACATTAATTGATATTGACCGGATTCTAAATCCGCATGAAGACCAACGCCCGTGGTAACGCTACCTGCTTGAGTTAGCGTAATTGTATCACGGCTTAACAGTTCTGCTTGATTTGCGTTGTAGGTAAGGGTTTGAGTGTTTAGCGTGGTGCTTGGGTTGGTGTTTTTTGTGTTGTCGGTGAGAGAGTCAAGAGCGTATTGTGTTATTTGTACATCGCCAGAGAGTTGAATCGCTTCATCGTTCAGTGTTTTCCCCGTTTGACTGCGGATAATCGTAACCGCTTTTGGGCTGGTTAAGGTAATGATGGGGTGGGTAAACTGGCTGAGTTTGGTGGTTTCGTTATAGTGCCAAGTGGCGGCTTGCATCGCAGTTTGTTTTTCAGGCTGGTCACGCGATATTTCCCATGTGGTACTTTGGGTTGCGCTCCAGTGATAAAGCTCTAAGGGTTTGTCTGTGAGGTTGGGCGTTAAGGTGGCGTGTTCTTTTTGATTAATCGCCCAAAGCGCCACGAATCCTAGCGCAAGGATAAAAATTGAAATACGAAGGGTGGATAAACGCATAACGTTCACAACGCTTTAGAGGGTTTCTCGTAAAAAGAAGTCCATGTGTTGTTGCCAACTGCCTTGTGAGCGCATAATAATTTCACAGGTTTCTCTTACACAGCCTTTACCACCGCTAAAAGGGGATACATAATCCACGCGAGATTTGACTTCATCATCGCCATCCGCTGGGGTGATGGCTAGGCCAATGCGAGTTAAGATGGGGAGGTCTAAAATATCATCGCCAATGTAGGCAATTTCATCTAAAGAGAGGTTAAGCTCTTCAACAAGCTTTAAGAAGGTAGGGAGTTTATCGGGTACGCCCTGATAAACATGCTTTATTTTTAAATCGTTCATTCGATTGGTCACAAGCTGAGATTTTCTGCCCGTAATAATACCGATATCGACTTGGCTTTTTTGCAACAACACCATGCCATGTCCGTCACGCGTATGAAAGGCTTTATGCTCTTGACCGTCTTCGCTGTAAATAAGCATGTTGTTGGTTAGAACCCCATCCACATCTAAAATCAGCAGTTTAATTTTTTGGGCTTTTTGGGCAATCTCTTCTGAAATAAGCATGGGGTTTATCCTAGTTTTGAGACCTTTGCTACGGCTGGGGTGCGAAACGAAGAACTCGACGACGCCCGTAGCAAAGCCCTAATCCCCGGATAGAAAACACGTTTATAGCGCAAGTCCTTGACGCACCTAGCAAATGTAAAAAAGGACGCATCACCAATAAGGTGACATTGTCTTTTTTACATTCACTATGCACATCAATTGCTTACACTCTAATTCGTATTTCTATCTGGGGATTAGGGCAAAGGTCTTATTTTTGGGTTATGTTCCAGTGGTTCGTAAATAAACCATAGCTAAATATGCCACAAAACCAAACGTAAGTAAAAGCCCTTTCGGCGTATCAATGACCGCTTTGCCTTTTCGAGGCAGTGCAAACAGTAACATAATAAGGGTAAATCCAAGCATGACAGGCATGTCGATGGATAAAATTTCAGGTTCGAGTATGGAAGGTGCAAGTAGGGCGGGTACAGCCAATACCGCTAAAATGTTAAATAAGTTGGAGCCAACAATGTTACCAATCATTAAATCGGCTTCTTTTTTACGAGCCGCAGCAATGGCGGCGGCAAGTTCAGGCAAGCTCGTGCCGATGGCAATAATGGTTAAGCCAATAACCACTTCAGAAATACCAAACGTTTGGGCAATATCGACCGCGCCCCAAACCATCATTTTGGCGCTGATCATTAAAATAATTAAGCCGCCAATGAGGTAAAAAATGCTTTTTTTCTTAGTGAGTTCGGGCGCATCCCCCACTTCTTCAAGGGTGTCTGTTGCCAGCGGATCGCTTGGATCAATGGCTTTATTGGCTTTAATCATCCAAGCCATGGTTAAAATGAGCGCCACCACTAAAATAATGCCGTCCATAGTGCCCAGCTCACCGTCTAAAACGAGTGCATACGCCCCTAAAGAAATGGCCAATAAGATGGGCAGTTCTCTTTTTAAAATAGAGGATTTAACGACGATGGGGGCAATAAGCGCGGCAACCCCTAAAACTAAAGCGATGTTGGCAATATTTGAACCCACAGCGTTTCCGACAGCCAGTCCAGGGCTACCATCCAGTGCGGCAAGTACCGCGACCACAATTTCTGGCATGGAGGTTCCAAACCCTAACACGACCACCCCAATAACCAGCGGCGATATTTTCATGTGTAACGAGATACTGGCTGCGCCATCAATAAAAATATCCGAGCTCCAAACGAGGAATGCAAGCCCAATAACAAGTACAACGGATGGGAGGATGAGAGAGGATTCCATAACTAAATGATCACTTATCTTGAAAGAAGTAAAATTTTGGACATGATTATAGCGGAAGTCTAAGCGAAATAAAAAATTTTTATGGGTTGTGTGGCGTATTGTTATGACTCTAGGTATTAGACAGTCTTACGGGTTAAGTGGTACTACTTGTTTTACTCCACGTCCATTGTTTTAACGGTTATTGAATTCGCTAAACCGTTACGGTTGAATTTAAAAAGATAAAATGGGCGTTAGATTGGTTGGCTTATTTTGTATAATGCGTTGTTTATTCTTGATAAAAATCATTTTTATTTAAAAAACGGTGTAGGATGGCGGGGCGGATAACGTTAAAAATAGGCACGAGTGGCTGGGAGCATGATGGGTGGTTAGGTGGGTTTTACCCTGATGATTTACCAGTGTCTTGGCGGCTAGATTATTTTAGTAATGCGTTTAATGTTGTGTTGGTTCCTCAGCAAGCTTGGCTGGCTTGGTCTCAAGCGACGATGCAAGCGATTGCTGAAAGCGTGGAAAGTGATTTTGGTTTTTATTTTGCGCTTCACAATGAGCTGGAGGGGGGGGTAAAAAATGAAAAAACAGTGCGGCAACTTAGGTTGATTTTGTCGATTTTAGGGTCGAGTGTGTTAGGGTTTGTGGTTTGGAGTGAAAAAGCGTTTACATTGTCTACGTTGTTGCAACAACCGGTTACGCTTGTTTCGACTCAGCACCGTTTGCAAGGTTGGTCGTGGCAAAATGAGGGTCTTTGGTTATCGGGCAACCCTTTGGGGTTTGTGTCGAGGTTACCTAAAGAGGGCAAAGCGCAGGTTAAGTTGTTGACGGGGTTTGTTGAGAGTCTGTCGGATGTTAAATTAGACCGTTCTGATATACTTCCCGTTGCCTTTATTGTGGGTGGAGATTTAGTGGATATACAGCAAACGGCAAATTTGAAAACCATTGGTGAGCTGTTGGGGTATTAAGTAATTGGATAACGAGAAGATGACGGAAAGCACAGAGACCTTGATTGAAATAAAAAACCTAACGTTCTCCCGTGGCAGTCGTAAAATTTTTGACGACATTACTCTGTCCATTCCCAAGGGAAAGATAACGGCAATCATGGGGCCTAGTGGCAGCGGAAAAACCACGTTGTTAAAGCTGATTGCGGGACAGTTAAAGCCCGATTCGGGCAAGGTGACGGTTGAAGGGTTAAACGTTCATCAACTTTCGCGTAAAAAAATATATCAACTTCGGCGTAAAATGGGCATGTTGTTTCAAAGTGGTGCGTTGTTAACGGATTTGAATGTGTTTGATAATGTGGCGTTTCCATTGAGAGAACATACAAAGTTGCCTGAAGAGATGCTGGAAGCGTTGGTGTTAATGAAGTTACAAGCGGTTGGATTGCGGGGCGCAAAACATTTGATGCCTTCGGAATTGTCGGGTGGCATGTCTCGGCGTGTGGCACTGGCAAGAGGAATCGCTTTAGACCCTGAAATGATTTTTTATGATGAGCCTTTTGTGGGGCAAGACCCTATTACGAAGGGTGTATTGGTTAAATTGATTAAAACATTGAATGACAGTCTTGATTTGACCAGTGTAATGGTCTCGCATGATGTGGATGAAGTGATGATGATTGCGGATTATATTTGCGTGGTTTCGGAAGGCAAGTTAATTGCGCAAGGCACTAAAGAAGAGATGCTGAAAGAATCAACGGGCTATGTAAACCAGTTTATTAAAGGGTTGCCAGATGGTCCAGTGCCTTTCCATTTTCCAACGGTTTCTTATGTAGAGGATTTAACGTCTAGTAATAAGAGTAGTTTGCTATGAGTCTATTGGTGAATAAAGTTCAAAATTTATTACAAAGCTTAGGTAAGGGGTTTTTAAGTAATGTAGAGGCGTTTGGGCGTGGCTCTTTATTTATGTGGTCGCTACTGTTAGCGATTCCATCCGTGTTTTTTAGATTTGATCTATTGTTAAAACAAATTTATGTGGCAGGCGTTTTGTCATTGCCCATTATTTTAATGGCGGGCTTGTTTATAGGTATGGTATTAAGCCTGCAAGGTTATACTATTTTAGTTAAATTTAGTGCCGAGGAAGCTGTAGGAACGATGACAGCACTCTCTTTATTAAGAGAAATAGGCCCGGTGGTTGGAGGCCTATTGTTTGCAGGTCGTGCGGGGTCGGCATTGACGGCCGAAATTGGGTTAATGCGCTCTACTGAACAAATATCGGCACTGGAAATGATGGCGGTGGATCCGTTAAAGTTTGTGTATGCCCCTCGGTTTTTAGCAATGATTATTGCATTGCCTTTGTTGGTTCTAATCTTTAATGCCCTAGGGGTGTTTGGTGGCTATTTGGTTTCAGTTAGCTGGCTTGGCGTTGATTCTGGGGCGTTTTGGTCGCAGATGTCTAGTGAAGTAGATTGGCGAGAAGACGTGGTCAATGGCATGATTAAGTCAGTCGCATTTGGGTTTTTAATTGCGATTGTTGCGTTGTTTCAAGGCGTTAATGCAATTCCTACTTCGGAAGGTGTAAGCAATGCAACCACGCGTACCGTTGTACATGCTTCGCTGGGTATTTTAGGGCTAGATTTTGTTTTAACGTCCGTTATGTTCACCTAAAAACATGGCGAATAAGAGTTTCATGAGACCTCTCCTTTATGTGCAAAGGTCTCTTAATAAAGGTTTTAATCAATAATGAAAAAACAAACTAAAGTTGAAATATGGGTTGGGGCGTTTGTCTTGATGAGCTTAATGGCCTTGGTTTATATCGCCTTTCAGGTCAGTAATTTTAGCGGTTTAAAAGATAAGCCGACCTACGAAGTAAGTGCTTTGTTTGATAATATTGGCGGTTTAAAAAAACGTGCCTCTTTAAAAATGAGTGGCGTGGTCATAGGTCGTATTACAGCCATTGAAATTGATCCCGTCTCATTTAAAGCGCGCGTACACATGCAAATAGATCAGGCGTTTAATGAATTACCGATGGATTCTTCGGTCTCTATTTTAACGTCTGGATTATTGGGCGATCAGTATGTTGGGTTGGATCCTGGGGGGGATGAAGAGGTTTTGGAGCAGGGCTCTGAAATTGAGATGACGCAATCAGCAATGGTATTGGAAGAGTTGATTGGGCAGTTTTTAGTTAAATTTAGTGAAAGTGATTGAGGAAAAGTGTGATGAGTAAACAGTATTGGTTGGTTGGTTTTTTAATGGCTTGTGTCGCTTTTTTGACTCCCGTACAGGCCGCGATTCCTCAAGATGATCCAGAAACAATGGTTCGTGATTTGTCACTGGAGTTGGTGGCTAAAATTAATGAACAGCGTGCCGAGTTAGAGGCGAACCCTGAAACGATTAAGGCGTTTGCAGATACGTATGTGTTGCCTTATGTGGATACGGCGAAAATGGCGCGTTATGTGATGGGAAAACACTGGAGAACCGCAAAAGATCCGCAAAAAGAGGGGTTTACTCAGGCATTTTCAGACATGCTGATTCGTTCGTATTCAAGAAATTTATTAAAATTAAAAATCAATGATGTCACGGTAAAGCCTGCACGCGAAGTTAAAAAAGGTGTGGTTACGGTGGCTTCTGAGGTGGTTCAGGCCGATGGTACAAAAACCGATGTGGTTTATCGTGCGTACTTAAATCGTAAAACACAACAGTGGATGTTATACGATATTTCGATTGAGGGCATTAGTATGTTGCTCAATTATCGTAAATCGTATGGTTCAGAAATCTCTAAGAAGGGGCTTGATCAGGTGGTTTCTGAGATGAAATCTAAGAACAGCCTAATGAAAGACGGCGTGTGATTGGTTATATTTAAGGCGATAAAACGTGACGAATTTAGAATGGAATGAAAGCACTTGCACGATTACACTGCCGAGTGATGTAACGCTTGAAGCGCTTTCAGGCTTGCTTAAGGTAAAAAAAGTATTGAGCTACCCTGTAAGCGTGGTTGATTTCAGTGCCGTTGAGCAAGTGGACAGCGCCGTATTGGCTTTGTTGTTGGTTTGGTCTAAAAACTCCCCCCCCCCTATTCAAGTACTTAATGTGCCTGATGAGTTGTTAGGTTTGATACGGCTTTATGATTTAGAAAATGTGATCTTAGTAAAGTCGTTAATCTGAGAGTGTTGTTTTATTTTTCTCTCCCCCCCCCTTTTTCTTTTTTTGAAGCGTGTTAGATCGACGTTTTAAATCGTATTTTGGTAAGTATTCTGTATGTCTAATGTTCCCGCCGTGCGATTTCAGCACGTTAAAAAACAATATGGTGAATTATCTGCATTAAAGGGCATCTCGTTTGATGTTGAAGAGGGTGCCTTTTTTGGATTGTTAGGCCCTAATGGTGCAGGAAAATCGACCTTAATTAATGCCATGTCTGGGTTGGTGATCCCAACGTCGGGCAGTATTGAGATTCAAGGGCACGATGTGATTGCCGATTATCGACAAACAAGGCGTTTATTGGGGCTAGTGCCGCAAGAGTTGATTGCCGATCCATTTTTTTCCATTCGAGAGTTGCTGGATTTGCAGTCTGGCTATTTTGGCCTTAAGGGGGCGAAGCAACGTGCTTGGGTGGGTGAATTATTAGAGCGTTTGGCATTGTCGGATAAGTCGGATTCAAATACGGGACAGCTATCGGGCGGAATGAAACGGCGCGTATTGATTGCGATGGCGCTTGTTCACCGTCCACGTGTTTTGGTGTTGGATGAACCTACCGCAGGTGTGGATGTGGATCTGCGCCGAACGCTTTGGGATTTTACCAAAGAGCTGCACCAACAAGGCCATACCATTATTTTGACCACTCATTACTTGGAAGAGGCCGAGGCGCTATGCGATAAGGTCGCAATTATGCAAGGGGGCGAGGTTAAAGCGCTGGACACGACTCAATCGTTGTTATCAAAACACAGCTATCGTTACTTAAGAGTCACGTTGGCACAGCCTGCACACACCTTAACACCACCGCTTGAAGCGCGTTTGGTTGAGCGTGAGCCAAACGGACTGGTGTTTAAGCTAGAAAAAAACATGTCACTTTCTCAATTGTTGGCTTGGTTGGGTGAGGCTAAATTGGAGATAGAGGACATCAGCAGTCGTGATGCTTCGTTGGAAGAGGTGTTTTTAGATTTAACGGCGGAGGGCAGGTCGAATGCAAAGTAATTGGGCGGGTTGTTGGGCGCTTTTTATTAAGGAGGTACGACGTTTTTATTCGGTCGTGGTGCAGACGGTGTTTGCACCAATCGTGGCAACACTTTTATATTTATTAGTGTTTGGTCATGTGCTGGAAACTAAAATAGAGACGTATGCCTCGGTCAGCTACAGCCAATTTTTAATTCCTGGTTTGGTCATGATGGCGATTTTGCAAAATGCATTTTCAAACACCTCTTCGAGCTTGATTCAATCCAAAATGCACGGTAATTTATCGTTTGTGTTGTTAAGTCCTATCTCTGCCTTTGAATTTTATGTGGCATTTGTATTGGCATCGGTGGTTCGGGGCGTTGTTGTGGGGGGGGGGATTTTAATTATTGGCGTGATTGGATTTGATTTGACTTGGCAGTCGCCTTTTTGGGTGTTGATTTTTGCCATATTAAGCGCCGCAATGATGGGGGGGCTTGGCGTGTTAGCGGGTATTATCTCGGATAAATATGATCATTTGTCGGCATTTCAAAACTTTGTGATTATGCCATTGACCTTTTTGAGTGGCGTATTTTATTCCATTCATGCCTTGCCTGAATTTTGGCAGCAACTGTCGTACTTTAACCCTTTCTTTTATATGGTTGATGGCTTTCGATATGGCTTTTTTGAGCAGTCGGATGTTTCGGTCTATTTAAGTCTATTGGTAACCATTGTGTTTTTAATCATCGTCTCTTCGATAAATCTGATTTTATTGCGCAAAGGCGTTAAAATACGCCAATAAAATTTTTGGAGTAAAACACGTGTCTCCCGATACTATTAAAGCAATGATTGAAGCGGCTATCCCTGATAGTCAAGTTGAAACCAATGGCGAAGAGTGTAATTTTTCCATTATCGTAACCAGTAAAAGTTTTGAAGGAAAGTCGCCTATTCAGCGTCATCGTATGGTAAATGATGTGTTTAAAACTCAGTTTGACAGTGGTGAGCTTCATGCTCTTTCAATTAAAACCCTTGTAGCGTAATTTAATTTAAAGCAGTGATTTTATGGATAAATTAGTCGTTGAGCGTGCTGGAAGGCTATCTGGCAGTGTTGAAATATCGGGCGCAAAAAATGCCGCCTTGCCTATTTTGATAGGGTGCTTATTGGCTGAATCCTCAGTTAAATTGTCGAATGTACCTCACTTAATGGATGTGACCACAACCATTCAGTTGCTTGCTTCAATGGGCGTTGAGGTGATGTTTGATGAGCATTTAAACATTGAAATTGATGCCTCAAATGTCACCGAAAAAGAAGCCCCTTACGAATTAGTTAACACCATGCGTGCCTCTATTTTAGTGCTTGGCCCACTGCTTGGCCGTTTTGGTGAAGCAAAAGTCTCCTTGCCTGGCGGTTGCGCCATTGGAACTCGTCCTGTGGATATTCACATTAAAGGCATGGAGCAGATGGGAGCAACCATTTTAGTCGAGCAGGGCTATATTCTGGCAACCTCAAATGGTCGCTTGAAGGGGGCGGACATTTCAATGAGTCCGGTGACGGTAACGGGAACCGAAAACTTGCTCATGGCCGCCGTGTTAGCCGAAGGCACAACCACGTTAAGAAATGCGGCACGTGAACCCGAAGTCACAGATTTAGCAGAGTTTTTAAATAAAATGGGTGCAAATATCACTGGGCTGGGCACGAATACCTTAGTCATTGAAGGGGTTGAGCGTTTGTCTGGAGTGGAGTATTCGGTGATTCCTGATCGAATTGAAGCGGGGACCTATTTAGCGGCCGCCGCGGTTTCTCAAAGTCAGCTGACCGTGACAAAAGTGAACCCTAAGCACTTGGAAGCGGTGTTGCAAAAGTTTGAAGAAGCGGGGGCAGATATTTTTTGTTCGGAGCATGAAGTCACGTTAGATATGCGTGGCCGAACTTTAAAACCCGTGAACATTCGAACAGATCCCTACCCGCTTTTTCCAACGGATATGCAAGCGCAATTTTTAGTGATGAATGCGCTGGCAGAAGGGAAGTCAACCATTGAAGAGACGATTTTTGAAAATCGCTTTATGCACGTTTCTGAGCTTGTTCGAATGGGGGCGGATATTACGATTGAGGGAAATACCGCACACATTACGGGTGTTAAAAAACTCTTGGGTGCGCCTGTTATGGCAACGGATTTACGAGCATCCGCAAGTTTGATTTTAGCAGGGCTTGTGGCGGAAGGTGAAACGGTGATTAGCCGAGTGTATCATCTTGATCGTGGTTACGAATTAATTGAAGAAAAATTTCACAAATTGGGTGCGCATATTTATCGTGTGACGGATTAGTTTCCATCCTGACATAATGGCGTAGAAAAAACGAATAAATTTAATTAGAATAGATGATTATGAATGAACAGCTAACCATTGCGCTCTCAAAAGGGCGAATTTACCAAGATACGTTACCCTTGTTAGAAGCCGCAGGCATTGAGCCGTTAGAGGATCCTACAAAGTGTCGTAAGTTGATTATTCCAACGAATCACAAACATATTCGTTTGTTAATTGTGAGAGCAACTGATGCGCCAACTTACGTGGCACATGGTGCCGCAGACATCGGTGTGGCAGGTAAAGACGTGCTCATGGAAGCGCCTGCGGATAACTTGTATGAATTACTTGATTTGCAGATTGCGAAGTGTAATTTAATGGTGGCAGGGCCTGAAATTGAAAAGCCACATGGGCATCGCCTTAAAATTGCAACCAAATACATTAAGTCTGCACAAGCCTATTATGCGCAAAAAGGCGAGCAGGTTGATTTGATTAAATTATACGGTTCAATGGAAATTGCACCGTTGATAGACTTGGCAGATCGAATTGTTGATTTAGTGGATACGGGCAATACCTTGCGCGCTAATGGTTTAGTACCGATGGAGCAAATTGCGACCATTAGTTCCCGTCTAATAGTGAATCAACACGCGTATAAAACCAAATTTGACCAAATTAATACCATTGTTCAACAGTTTAAATCCGTAATAGAGAAAAATAATGCTTAATATTCGTCGATTATCTGCGGGCGCAGAAGGCTTTAGAGAAGCGTTGGATACGCTTCTTGCATGGGAAACCGTTTCGAATGAGTCGGTTAACGATATTGTAAAAGAAGTGGTGAATAATGTTCGCACCAATGGCGATGCGGCTCTTTTAGAGTATACCGCTAAATTTGACCATTTTTCTTTAGCGTCGGGTGCTGAACTGGAAATTTCTCAGGCACGTTTGCAGGAGGCTTTATTACGTATTCCTGCCGATCAACGTGAAGCCTTAGAAATTTCAGCCAAACGTGTTCGTGATTACCACGAGAGACAGGTTCAGGCATCTTGGAGTTATGAAGAAGCGGATGGTACAATGCTGGGTCAGCAAGTAACGCCTTTGGATACGGTTGGACTTTATGTGCCTGGTGGCAAAGCAGCGTACCCTTCTTCAGTCATTATGAATGCGATTCCAGCGAAAGTGGCGGGGGTTGAAAAGTTAATAATGGTTGTGCCTACGCCCGACGGTGAAGTGAATGACATGGTGTTGGCGGCGGCGGCTATTTGTGAGGTGGATTCGGTTTTTACGCTGGGTGGCGCACAAGCCATTGCCGCGTTAGCGTATGGAACAGAAACCGTTCCAGCGGTTGATAAAATTGTTGGGCCTGGCAATATTTATGTGGCCACTGCCAAGCGAATGGTGTTTGGTACGGTGGGCATTGATATGATTGCTGGGCCCTCTGAAATATTAGTGTATTGCGATGGTAAAACCAATCCAGATTGGATTGCGGTCGATCTATTCTCTCAAGCCGAGCATGATGAGGATGCGCAGTCTATTTTAGTGACGCCCGATGCTGAATTTGCAGATAAGGTGTTAGAGAGTATGAATAAATTATTGCCCACCATGCCGCGTCAAGAAATTATTCGTAAAGCGTTAGAGGATCGTGGCGCCATTATTGTTGTAGATGATGAGGCGCAAGCACTGGAGATGATTAATATTATTGCCCCAGAGCATTTAGAGTTGTCGATTGAAGACCCTAAAGCGCTGTTGCCTAAAATTCGTCATGCGGGTGCGATTTTTATGGGACGTTATACCGCAGAGGCGATTGGCGATTATTGTGCTGGGCCAAATCATGTATTGCCAACTTCAAGAACGGCACGTTTTTCATCGCCTTTAGGCGTGTACGATTTTCAAAAACGTTCAAGCTTGATTATGTGCTCCCATGAGGGAGCCAGTACGCTTGGAAAAATTGCAGGTGTATTAGCCGATGGCGAAGGATTGCAGGCACATGCCGCGTCTGCAAGGTATCGAATAAAGTCTTAAAAATAGTCATTATTTTTTACAAAAAACCACTCTGACCCTTTTGGATTGAGTGGTTTTTTTGTTTATTGTTGGGAGTAAAGTGCTGTGAAGCGAACAGAGTTAGTTAATTACTTAAATGATTTTTTAGACGTAGAGCAATATAAAGACTACGCCCCCAATGGTTTGCAGGTTGAAGGTTCGTCTGACGTAAATGTGATTGTGACGGGGGTTACCGCTTGTCAGGCGTTGATTGATAAGGCGATTGAGTTGAATGCGAACGCTATTTTAGTGCATCACGGCTATTTTTGGAAAAATGAGCCACTCCCCATTGTGGGCATTAAACAAAAGCGCATTAAAAAATTGCTTTTGCATGATATTAACTTGTTGGGGTATCACTTGCCTTTGGATGGGCATATCGAGCTTGGAAATAACGCTCAGCTTGGAAAGCTATGGCAGTTAGAAGATATTACGCCAAAGCCTGGATTGCTTCGTTTAGGACGCTTACAAGAGTCAGTTTTCGTAGAAAATTTTAAAGATAAGGTCTCTGCTTCTTTAGACCGAGAGGTGTTGCATTTATGGGGGGGGGCAAAAAAAGTTCAAAAAATTGCGTGGTGCAGTGGCGGTGCACAACAGTATATTACCGAGGCCGCTGCATGGGGAGCGGATGTATATATTAGTGGCGAAGTGTCTGAGCAAACAACACACTTGGCTCAAGAGCTGGGAATTCATTATTTTGCAGCAGGGCATCATGCAACGGAGCGTTTAGGGGTTAAGTGTTTGGGCGAAATGTTAGCGAAAAACTTTGATGTGATGCATTATTATGTTGATATTGAAAACCCTGTTTAAAAGGCATTTTAGATGCTTTTTTATTGATATTAGCAAAGGGTGATTTATATAGATAAAATAAATAGCCTCGATAAGCTTAGTTTATGGAAGGTTTTAGGTTTTTAGACTTTATTTAATCGCTTTCTCGGTATATACTTCCGTGATATTTTTTATTTAAAATAAGATTTGCTTGCGCATAATTGGGAAGGTGATATGTCGACAGAAGATCAAATGAGTACGGACGTGAATTTAACGCGTCGAAAAGTGTTAACAGGTGCTACAGGCGTTGTTGGCGCGATTGGTGCGGGTTTTATGCTGGTTCCTTTTGTGGGCTCTTGGATGCCGAGTGAACGAGCTAAAGCAGCTGGTGCGCCCGTTAATGCCGATATTAGTAAGTTGCAACCTGGACAAATGTTAACGGTTTCATGGCGCGGAAAGCCTGTTTGGGTCGTACGTAGAACGCCTGAAATGTTAAAGATTTTAGCAGAAAATGTTACGGAATTACGTGATCCAGACTCAAAGGAATCACTGCAACCTGATTACAGCAAAAATTCGACGCGAGCCGTCAATGAAGAGTTTTTGGTCGTAGTGGGGATTTGTACGCATTTAGGGTGTGCGCCGTTGTATCGCCCTGCGGTAGGTTCACCTGATATGCAGGAAGGGTGGCAAGGCGGGTTTTTCTGCCCTTGTCATGGTTCTCGTTTTGACTTGGCTGGACGGGTGGTGAAATCCGTTCCTGCGCCAACCAATTTAGAAATTCCTCCTTATCATTTTATATCTAATAGCATTGTTCGAGTTGGAGAAGATCCAGCAGAAGGAGGGATTGCATAATGTCGAATCAAACGAATGAATCATCTTCAGAAAAATCATCTTTATTAGGTTGGTTTGACGAACGTTATCCTGTTTCGAGTACGTGGAACAAGCACGTTGGTCAATATTACGCGCCTAAAAACTTTAATTTTTGGTACTTTTTTGGCTCGTTAGCCTTGATTGTTCTAGTCAATCAAATTGTAACGGGTATTTGGTTAACCATGAGTTATCAACCCAGTGGTGAACTTGCATTTAGCTCGGTAGAGTACATTATGCGAGATGTTGAGTGGGGTTGGTTGTTGCGATACTTGCACTCAACAGGTGCTTCTGCCTTCTTTATTGTTATCTATTTTCATATGATGCGAGCCCTGCTTTACGGCTCTTATAAAAAACCACGCGAGTTAGTTTGGGTCATTGGAATGTTGCTCTTCTTAGTGTTAATGGCTGAAGCCTTTATGGGGTATTTGTTGCCCTGGGGTCAAATGTCCTTTTGGGGTGCTCAGGTAATCATCTCTTTGTTTGGCGCCATTCCAGTAATTGGTCCTGATTTAGCCTTATGGATTCGTGGCGATTATGTTATTTCTGAAGTAACGTTAAACCGTTTCTTTGCCTTGCACGTTATTGCTCTGCCATTGGTCTTGGTTATTTTAGTCTTCATGCACTTGGTGGCATTGCATCATGTTGGGTCAAACAATCCCGACGGTGTTGAGATTAAAAAGCTAAAAGATACGAACGGCATTCCATTAGACGGTATTCGTTTTCACCCGTACTATTCGGTGAAAGATGCGATGGGTGCGGTGTTCTTCTTTATTCTGTTTGCATTGGTTCTGTTCTATGCGCCAGAAGGGGGGGGATATTTTATTGAAGCGCCTAACTTTGAACCCGCAAATCCACTTAAAACGCCCGATCATATCGTTCCTGTTTGGTACTTTACGCCCTTCTATGCCATTTTAAGAGCGATACCTGATAAGTTTTTAGGGGTGGTTGCAATGGGTGCGGCGGTCGTGATCTTGTTTGCTATGCCGTGGCTCGATCGTTGTAAAGTTAAGTCGATTCGTTATCGTGGTAATTCCTATAAAGTGTTGTTAACCATATTGGTGATTAGCTTCTTTGTTTTAGGGTTTTTAGGAACACAGCCATCTACGCCGCTTTATACGAAATTGGCGCAAATTTTTACGGCCTTATATTTTATGTTCTTCTTGGTGCTGCCATTTACCTCGGCAAATGAAAAAACCAAACCTGTTCCAGAAAGGGTGACCTAAATGAAAAAAGTTCTATGGATAGCAAGTTTATTGTTGTTACCACTCACAATGAACGTTCAGGCGGCAGGTGGATACTCGATTGAGTTAGAATCTGCTGATAATAACCTACGTGATCAAGCATCGCTTAAACGTGGAGCCGTACTGTTTTCGAACTACTGTATGGCGTGTCACTCTTTAAAGTACATGCGCTACAACCGTGTTGCACGTGATTTAGGCTGGACAGATGAGGAAGTGATTTCTGAGATGGCGCACGGGTTGAATACCGTTACTGAAAATGTGATGACTCGCATGGAAGACGGTGTTTCCCGAGCGGTATTAGGGTCCGATGCGCCCGATTTATCTTTGATGGCTCGCTTAAAAGGGGATGATTATATTTATACCTTTTTAAGATCGTATCATCAAGATGACCAAGGAAAGTGGGACAATAAGGCCTTAAAAGGAACGGCAATGCCAAACGTATTGGAAGGCATTGAGCGTCATGCAACGCCTGAAGAGTATGCTGAAGTGGCGCGAGATATTACTAACTTTCTCGCTTATGCTGGTGAGCCGTCTAAACTTCAACGTTTAGATTTAGGCTGGAAAGTCATTGCTTTCTTGTTGGTTCTTCTATTGCTACTGTACCTCTTAAAAAGAGAGTATTGGCGTGACATTAAACACTGATTGTTAGAAATGCTAAAAGCATTATTTAAAAGCCCTGCCTATTTTTGGTAGGGCTTTTTTTTTAATTTAAATTATGCTTAGATTATTGTAAATTCTCGCCATACTGGCGGTAAAAATAACGGGGAAGTAGATGGATATATCGTGGGTTAATGTGGTGTTGGACTGGATGGCAGTGGTCTTTATTTTGGTCGTTGGATTTTCTTTTCTTTTAATTATTGTTTATTACTTTATAGATCGTTTTCAAACAGAACATGCAATTCGACATAACTATCCTGTGATTGCACGGTTTCGATATTTATTTGAATATTTAGGCACTTTTTTACGCCAGTATATGTTCGCAGCAGACCAAGATGAACGTCCGTTTAACCGTGCACAGAGAAGCTGGGTGTATCGAGCAGGAAAAAATCTATCCACCACCGAAGCATTTGGTTCTACTCGAAATATTCATGCGCCAGGTAAAATATTGTTTACGAGCTGTCCTTTTCCATTATTAGAAAAAGATTCTGTTTCTTCCCCCCCTCTTGTCATTGGACCAAATTGCAAAACGCCTTTTAAAGCCACCTCAATTTTTAATATTTCTGGTATGAGTTACGGTGCTTTATCTAAGCCTGCGGTGTTGGCATTAAGTAAAGGCGCTAAAAAAGCAGGTTGCTGGATGAATACCGGTGAGGGGGGGATTTCCCCTTACCACTTAGAAGGGGGGGCTGATTTAATTGCACAAATTGGAACCGCAAAATATGGCTATCGCGATAAAAACGGTGATTTGAGTAATGAAAAATTACGTGAAGCGGCCGCATTAGATCAAGTAAAGATGTTTGAAATCAAACTCAGTCAAGGGGCAAAGCCAGGAAAGGGGGGAATGTTGCCTGCGGCTAAAATTACCAAAGAAATTTCTGAAATTCGAGGCATTCCTATGGGTGAAAGTTCGCTCAGTCCAAATCGTCATGCAGACATTGGTTGTAACGATGATCTGTTGGATATGATTGTTCGAATTAGAGAGGTTACTGGTAAGCCGGTTGGTTTTAAATTTGTGATGGGGTCTCCTGATTGGCTTGAAAGCCTTTGCAAGCGAATTCATGAAGTCGGGTTGGAGAGTGCGCCAGATTTTATTACGATTGATGGTGCCGAAGGGGGAACGGGGTCAGCTCCCGTTGCTCTTATGGATGATGTGGGGATTTCGTTAAACGAGTCGCTGCCCTATGTGATTGATATTTTAACCAAGTACGGGCTTCGTGATCAGGTACGAGTGATTGCTTCGGGTAAATTAACCAACCCGACCATGGTGGCTTGGGCGCTGGCAGTAGGAACGGATTTTATTACCTCTGCCCGAGGGTTTATGTTCTCTTTAGGGTGTATTCAGTCCATGCACTGTCATAAAGATACCTGTCCAACGGGTATTGCGACTCACAATGAGCGTCTACAAAGCGGCTTATCACCGAAAAAAAAATCACAACGTGTCATGAACTATCATCGTAATTTAATTCATGAGGTTGAATTGATTGCCCACTCCTGTGGCGTGACAGAGCCTCGTGGCTTAACACGACAGCATGTTCGAATTGTTCAGAACAGCAGTCGATCACGGCCGTTTTCTGAAATTTTTCCAGATGAGACGCCTATTGCTTTTCAAGGCATTCCAGTAGAAACTACAGAACCTAACGTATCTGAGAGTAAATAGCGAATATGGCAAAAGTAAAATCTGCCTATGTCTGCACCGATTGCGGTGCCGACCATTCACAGTGGCAAGGTCAATGCGCGGTGTGCAGTGCTTGGAATACCCTGCAAGAGATTAAACTGAGTTCAGGTAAAGGCAGTGCGATTCCTGTTGTACCCACCGCATCTGCAAAAGGGTATTCGGGCGCGGTTGAGGCCAAGGTCAAAAATATTTCCGATGTCAATCTTGCGGAAGTCCCCCGAATTTCATCCAGTATGAAAGAGCTGGATCGCGTGTTGGGCGGCGGCATTGTACCCGGGTCGGTCGTGTTGATTGGCGGAGACCCTGGTGTCGGAAAATCGTCCATCTTATTGCAGGTGATGTGTCAGCTAAGCACCGAATACAATGTGCTGTATGTAACGGGGGAGGAATCTTTACAGCAAGTGGCATTGCGAGCCAAGCGAATGCAGTTACCCGATGAGAAGTTACGGCTTTTAACAGAGACGGACGTTGAACTGATTGCACATGCCGCCTTAGCAGAGTCGCCTAAAATTATGGTGGTTGATTCCATTCAAACCATGCAGTTGGCAGAGGTTTCGGGTGCGGCGGGCGGTGTGTCTCAGGTACGGGAGTCGGCGGCTTTTTTAACACGCTTTGCCAAACAAAATAACATCGCCATTTTTTTAGTCGGTCATGTCACCAAGTCGGGAGAGGTGGCGGGGCCACGCGTGTTAGAGCACATTGTGGATACCGTCATTTTTTTAGAAGGTCAATCCGACAGTCGGTTTAGAACCCTGCGTGCCATTAAAAATCGCTTTGGCGCAGTGAATGAACTCGGTGTTTTTGCGATGACCGACAAAGGCATGAAGCAAATTAAAAACCCTTCCGCCATTTTTCTATCGCGTGGCGAAGACGTTTCTTCAGGCTCGGTGGTGATGGTCGTCTGGGAAGGCTCTCGTCCTTTGTTAGTTGAGATACAGGCCTTGGTCGATGATTCACTTTTTGGCGCACCCAAGCGCGTGATGGTCGGGTTGGATCAAAACCGTATCGCAATGCTACTGGCGGTCATGCATCGTCATGGAGGCATTCAAGCGAGTGATCAAGATGTGTACGTCAATGTGGTAGGGGGGGTAAAAATTACCGAAACTTCAGCCGATTTAGCCGTTTTATCGGCTATTTTATCCAGTATGCGAGATCAACCATTGTCTCAAGAGTTGATTGTGTTTGGCGAAGTGGGGTTGGCAGGTGAAATTAGACCCGTACCCAGTGGTCAAGAACGCTTGTTTGAAGCCGCAAAACATGGCTTTAAACGTGCGATTGTGCCGATAGGGAATGTGCCTAAAAATGGCATTCCCAATATGGAGGTTATTGGTGTAAAGAGCTTGCAGCAAGCGTTGGATGTGCTTTGATTTTTGACAATACTCTTTTATTCACATGTTAAGATAGTGCGCAGTTTTATTTAATTTTGGAGTTTTTTATGCGCAATCGTAAGTTAACGGCGGCTATGTTAATGGCCTTAGCAACCCCTTCTGTTTATGCCGCAGGCTTTGCTTTAATTGAGCAAAGTGCCAGTGGGCAAGGATTATCCTATGCGGGTGCGGCGGCCAGTGCCGAAGACGCGAGCGTGATGTGGTTTAACCCCGCAGGAATGACAGAGATTTCTGGCCGTGAAGCTATTTTTGCTGGGCATCTTATTGTGCCAAAATCTGAATTTAGTAATGAAGGTTCTTATAATTCAGCGCTTGGTAATGCGCCCATTTCAGGGGATGATGATAATGGTGCAACCAATGGCTTTGTACCGAACCTGTATTGGAAGGGGGCGTATGGCGGATACGATGTTGGGCTGGGCATTAATGTCCCTTTCGGTCAAAAAATTAAATATAAAGATGATTGGGTTGGACGTTATCATGCGGTTGAAACCAATTTAAAAACCTTAAACATTAACCCGTCGATCGCAAAAAAGATGAATGAGCAATGGTCATTTGGATTTGGCCTGAATGCGCAATATGTCGATTTGGTTTTATCAAGTAAAGTGGATAATACGCTTGCAGGAAACCCAGCGGCAGGCGATGGAGACGCTGAAATAACCGCAGACAGTTGGGCGTATGGTTATAATTTAGGACTGTTTTATCAGCCGACACTCACAACGGATTTAGGGTTAGCGTATCGTTCGTCTATTACCCATTTTGCAAAAGGTAACGTGGATTATACTAATGTAACAAATGCTGGCGCATTGGCTTCTTTAGTCGATGCAGAGGCTAAGGCTACGGTTAATTTACCGGCAAGCTTATCCTTTAGTGTTAACCAAGGTGTTAATGATAAGTTGCAAATTTTAGCGGATGCAACGTGGACGCAATGGAGTGATTATAAAGAGTTGGTGGTTGCATTTGATTCCACACAGCCAAATTCTGCAACCAGACAAGATTTTAAAGACAGTTGGCGTTTATCGTTAGGTGGCATTTATCAATTAAATGATGCCATTAAATTACGAGCGGGGGTGGCATTCGATCAAACCCCCGTCTCTAATCCTGAAAACAGAAGCCCTAGAACCCCCGATGTTGATCGCAAGTGGTTTTCGGTTGGGCTGGGTTATAGATTCAATAAAGCATTGAATTTGGATGTGGCTTACAGCCATTTGGCAGCGGATAAAGCCAAAGTAAATTACACCACTAATGACGCTCAGTATTTGGTGGGTGAGTACAATAATTCAGTGAATATTTTCAGTGCACAAATTGTTTGGAGGTATTAATTTTTTAGAGCGCATTACTTTTTTAAATAATTGAATGTAAAAATGCCTGTTTAGAGTCCCTAAACAGGCATTTTTTTATGGCATGCAACGTTTACGAACCCAATAATCCACACTGATAAATTTACCCCCCCCTAATATAAACAGTGCAAACAGCATAATAAGGTAGGTGGCCGCCCATTCAATGCCGTTGTTGCTTGCAATTAAACTGCCGTGTTCGGTAAGCCAGTCGTAATTTCCGTGGGTTTGTAAAAGTTCTTTGGATTTTTCAAGCCTCTCAAGGGCGCTTGCCGTATTTTCAGATGCCCAAGGCGACATTAAATCATGAACCGCTTGCCAACCATTTTGCCAATGCACACTGGTCATGGCGACAACCATGGTAATCATTAATGGAATGGTTGCCCAGCGTGTGGCAAAGCCAAAGAGCAGTAAGATGGCACCACCCACTTCGGCGGATGTGGCTAAAAAGGCAAGTAACTCTGGAAAAGGAAGGCCAAGCCCCCACTGTTCGTTGCCAAACCAAGCCACCGTGTCATCGAACGAGTTGGCTTTATTCATGCCTGCAATCCAAAAAACAGGCACTAAGTAAAGGCGTAAGGCGAGTGATGCAACGCTGGAAAGCGATTGAACGCTTGTGTCCATGAGCTGTTGAAGCTTGATGATTAGGGTTTTCATTGTTAAACCTTGTTTATTTAAAGAGGGTGCTATGAAGACCTGTTCTTAATGCGTTTTATTACAAGGGGGGTAAAAATTTTAATTTTGTAAAAAATCGTTCCACTCTTTAAATAGCTCTGGTGTGGTGGCGGCCACCGCAGAACGTTTTTCGACTTTAGCGAGCAGTACGGTTTGTTGGTCTAGGGTTTGGCTTTGTCCGCCAGCCTCTTCTAAGATTAACCAGCCTGCGGCGTAGTCCCAAATGTTTTGTGAGCCGTGTAAATATACTTGACCGCGACCTGCGGCAATCCAACACCAATCGAGAGCAACGGAGCCAAAACTGCGTTGAGAGGCGTAAGGGGCTTGGGTGGCTAAGCGAATGGCAAGGTCGGGCTGTAGGCGCTTAAAATCCACAATGCTACTGCATTGGCTTAAGGCCGTTTTAGCAGTTTTGGCCGTGAAGGGTTGGTGATTGAGCTCTGCGCCCATGTTTTGTCGGGCGGCAAAGAGTTCATCGCGTGAGGGATCATAAACCAGACCTGCAATAATGTTACCTTGTACCGTAAGCGCCAGCGATACGGTATAAACAGGAATGCCAATGGCAAAGTTACTGGTACCGTCTACGGGGTCTAAAATCCAGCACCCTTGTTTGCTGTTCATGGCCTTTTCTTGCGCCTCCGTTGAAGACTCTTCGCCTAAAAATGCAAATTCAGGCCAGTTTTTAGCTAAAAAGGATTGGGTTTTTAGCTGCATTTGGGTATCGGCTTCTGTTAAAAGCGAGCCATCTTGTTTGGTTTCAACGCTCACATTTTCAAACCGAGCAAGCACTTCTGTTTTGGCAAGTTGAATGATGCCACTTTTTAGGCGTTGCCAGTTGGCTTCTTGAATAAAAGGGTTATTGCTCATGTTCATTGCTACGCTTTTGTGGTTCACTAATTTTGGTCAATTTAACGGATTGAATGGCGTTGTCAGAGGTTTTGATTACTTCCAAAATATAGGGGCCTACTTTAATGCAGGTACCTGTTGTTGGAAGCGTTTCCAGTTCTTCTTGAATGAGTCCATTAAGGGTTTTTGGCCCATCGGTTGGCAGGTTTAGGTTGTACTCTTTATTGAGGTCACGAATAAACTCAAGTGCATCAATGGTCATGGAGCCGTCATCGTTCAGTGCCACACTGTCGGTTTCAGGTTTGGCTTTGGAATCGGTTGAAAGTTTGCCAACAATCTCTTCCAGCAAATCTTCCATAGAAAGTAAGCCTTGTAGGTCACCGTATTCATCAACAATACAGGCCATTCGGCGTTTGTTCTCATTAAACTTCCTCAATTGAACGCTTAAGGAGGTGCACTCAGGTACAAAATAAGCGGGTCGTGCCAGTTTAATGATGTCTTTTAGTGAGGCATCTTTGTGCATGAGTAAGGGAAGCGCACGGCGTAAATTTAACACACCAACAAGATCTTCATCCAGCGATCCACGATAAAGCGGTATGCGGGTATAAGGTGATTTTTCAATGGCTTTTAGAATGTCTTCAATCGGTTGTGTGACATCCACAGCATAGATGTCTTGTTTAGGAATCATGACATCTTCTACGGTAACGGTTTCGAGTTTTAATACACTGGAAAGCATGTCTCGGTAGTGTTTAGGCAGTTGATGCGTTGCTTCATCAATGAGCGTTTGCAGTTCTTCATGGGACAGCGAGTGTTGATCGCCGTTGTGTTGGGTGTTAACACCAAACAGGCGTAAGAGGCCATTGGCAAAAAAGTTAACCAGCCAGACAATGGGGGAAAAAATTTTAAGCAGTGGCGTTAAAATAAATGCCGCTGGATAAGCAATTTTTTCAGGATAAAGTGCCGCAAG
This sequence comes from Thiomicrorhabdus sp., assembly GCA_021648625.1. Classification (GTDB taxonomy): domain Bacteria; phylum Pseudomonadota; class Gammaproteobacteria; order Thiomicrospirales; family Thiomicrospiraceae; genus Thiomicrorhabdus. The sequence goes on from JAKISK010000006.1 coordinate 39,039, forward strand.
TGTTTTTGGCGCAACTTCTGCAAACACTAAAATAACCAGTGTGAGCAACCCAGCGGCAAGGGCGATTCCTGCTTCACCAATCAGTTTCATGGCGATGATGGTGGCAATGGAGGAGGCAAAAATATTGACGAAATTGTTGCCAAGTAAAATCACACCGAGCAAGCGATCGGGCTTTTCAAGTAATTTTTGTGCTTTTATTGCGCCTTTATGTCCAGACTTGGCTTGATGCTTTAACCGATAACGATTAAGCGCCATCATGCTGGTTTCTGAGCTAGAAAATAGGGCGGAAAGAATAATAAGAAGGGCTAAAATGCCAAATAGGATAGATATATCGAGCGAGTTCAAGGCAGTCTTTTTTGATTATGAATGAACTGCGAATTATAACGGTTTATGAGGATTGAAAATAGTCTAAGGTGATTATCTTAATGGTTTATCTTCTGTAACGGTTTAACAAGCCTTTAAAAAGGCTGATGTAATGTTGAAAATAATAATTTTAGCACTTAGTTTAGTACCCAGATTAGTATCCTAGTGAGGACAAAATAATGCTGGTTCCAATAAAGCTTAGTACCAGTAAAACGTAAGCCCAAATGGTGTATCGAGCCGCTTTTTTGCCACGCCAGCCGTACTTAAAGTGACCAAATAAAAAGGCACCATAAACCAACCAAGACAGAATGGCGAGAAAGGTTTTATGAATTAAGTGTTGTGCAAAGAGGTCTTCTATAAAAAAGACACCGCTTAATAAGGCAAAGCTTAAAAAGATAAAGCCGATTATTACGAGCTGTATAAGTGTGGTTTCCATTACCTGCAAGGGAGGCAGAGCTTTCATAAGGCGGGAGAGTTTCTTTTTACGAAACAGGAGCTCTTGTCTGCCGTATAAAATGGCCTGTGCGGTTGCAATGCCCATGATGCTGTAAGCCGCAATGGATATCAGTACGTGAATGCCCAGTGTAAAAGGTAGGGGGGTAAAATTATTCATGAAAATAGGCAGCAATACCGTGAGCGCGGCTAAGGGGTAGACAAATATTCCCAGCATTTCGGTGTTTTTATTAATGCAGGTGATCAATAAAATGGCACTGCCCAAAAGTGCCACCAAGGATAGACCATTTCCCATGTTGAAGTGAATCGCTTGATCGCCCCATAAGGTAATGCTTAGCGCAAAGGCATGCACCAGCGTTGCGATTAAGGCCAGTTTAATCACGTTAGGGCGAATGTTGCTGTCGGTGTTCCCTTGTATTTTTTGCCAAATAAGGCGGCTGGCCAATAAATATAAAAGACTGGCTAGTAAAGCACTCGATACACTGATGAACATAAAAACCAAATCCTTAAAGTTACGGTATGACCTATTTCCGCTATAATAGCGTAATTATTTTTTGAATTGAAGGCTACTGGCGTCGAAAAGCGTAAATACGTTGATGAAAGTGGTTTTTTTTAGGAGAGTCGTAATGTTTGACAATTTATCGGACCGTTTAGCAAAGACCTTTAAAAGCCTAAAAGGGCAAGGTCGTTTAACCGAATCCAATATTAAAGATGCCTTAAGAGATGTTCGCAGAGCGTTGTTAGAAGCCGATGTTGCTCTGTCTGTGGTGAAAAGCTTTATTGACAAAGTACAAGAGCGTGCGGTGGGGCAAGAGGTTTCCACCAGTTTAAACCCTGGGCAAGCGTTTATTAAAATTGTTCGTGAGCAGTTAACTGAAGTGATGGGGGCAGAAGCCGAGCCACTTAATTTTAATGTTGAGCCACCTGCGGTCATTATGGTAGCCGGTTTGCAAGGGGCGGGTAAAACCACCTCAGTCGCCAAACTGGCCAAATTGCTAAAAGAGCGTGATAAGAAAAAAGTCATGTTGGTTTCGGCCGATGTCTATCGTCCAGCCGCGATTAAACAGTTGGAAACCTTAGCGTCTCAAGTGGATGTATTGTTCTATCCCTCGTCAGCGGATCAAAACCCCATTGACATTGCGCGTAATGCACATGCCGAAGCCAAAAAACAATTTGCGGATGTACTGATTTTAGATACCGCAGGTCGTTTGCACATTGATGACGAGATGATGCAAGAGATTAAAAACCTGCATCAAAGCATTAACCCATGCGAAACGCTGTTTGTTGTGGATTCCATGACAGGGCAAGATGCCGCCAATACTGCCAAAGCATTTAACGATGCCCTGCCTTTAACCGGGGTCATCTTAACCAAAACCGATGGCGATGCACGTGGCG
>JAKISK010000007.1 GCA_021648625.1 Thiomicrorhabdus sp.
AGCTAAACCGTAACCCAGAAAACTACCATGCCGACGTTGAGCAAGCCGCCTTCAACCCAGCCAGCATCGTTCCAGGAATCGCCTTCTCTCCCGACAAAATGCTGCAAGGCCGCCTGTTCTCTTACGGGGATGCCCAGCGTTACCGATTAGGGGTTAATCATGCTCAAATCCCCGTCAATGCACCGCGTTGTCCTTATCACAGTTACCACCGAGACGGCGCCATGCGTGTTGACGGTAATTTTGGAAGCACCAAAGGCTATGAGCCAAATAGCTTAGGAGAGTGGCAAGAACAGCCTGAACACAAAGAACCTCCAATGGACTTATTTGGCTCTGCCGACCACTGGGATCATCGCGAAGACGATAGCGATTACTATACCCAAGCAGGCGACTTATTTCGCTTAATGAGCTCCGAACAACAACAAGTCCTGTTTGAAAATACCGCACGTTCCGTGGGCGGTGCCAGTATTGAAGTGCAAAAACGTCACATTGCCAACTGTCTAAAGGCTGACCCTTTATATGGAAAAGGGGTCTCTAATTCATTAGGACTTTCCGACTAAAATACTCTCCAAGGCTTTATTTCGATTCGAAATAAAGCCTGTAAGAGACCTTTGCACGAAAATACAAATATTTCCCCCCTCCCTTGTCTTATATATTTCTATCTCGTTCCTCACAAACCCTTACAATAGCCTGCAATTCAATAAAGTCCTCTCACTCCAAATACAAGGTCGTATTTCGTGGCATTAAAACCAACCATCTATAAATTTAACATTGCGCTGTCGGATCTAAACCGCAACTATTACGATTCACTTAATTTAACCGTTGCACAACACCCTTCCGAAAACACCGAACGCATGATGATGCGTGTTTTAGCCTTTTGCTTAAATGCACAAGAAAACCTAACATTTACCAAGGGATTAAGTGCGATTGAAGAACCTGATTTATGGGTACGCAGCTTAGACAACCAACTGTTATTATGGATTGATATTGGAGAACCCGCTTTTGAGCGAGTCAAAAAATCCACGCGACAAGCACAAGCAGTCAAGGTATATACGTTTAACAATAAGTCCGATGTTTGGTGGTTACAAAACAAAAACAAGCTGCAAACGCTCAATGCATCCATCTACCAATTTGCATGGCAGGATATACAAACACTCGCCTCTTTTATAGAGCGTGGAATGGACTGTTCCGTAACCATTACTGGCGATTCCGCTTATATTGCCACGGCCTCAGGTGAGTGTGAAATACCTTGGACAATACTTCAAACCCCATAATTTCAATCCCTGCTCTAAAACAAAAAAAGCCAAGAAACACTATTTCTTGGCTTTTTTTATAACGTTCTTTAAATCGATCTAAACTTAAAACTCGGCATCATAATAAATTTTTTGCACATCGTCTAAATCATCTAAAAACTCTAAAAACTGATTAAAGTTATCTAAATCTTCGCCCAAAATAGGGGTGCTTATTTTAGGTACAAACTGAATCTCATCCACTTCAAACGTAATGCCTTCAAATGCATCGGACAATGCTTTTTTGGCTTTACCATATTCAGTATGAGGCGCAAAAACGGTAATCATCTCGCCATCACTTTCAATATCGGATACATCAACGTCCGCCATCATTAAAGCCTCTAAGGCTTGCTCTTCATCGCCTTTAAACACCAAAATAGCAGAATGATCAAACATATGGCTTACACTGCCCTGAGTACCAATTTTACATTTTACTTTGGTAAAACAGTGACGCACATCCCCAAACGTTCGATTTGGGTTATCTGTTAAACAGTCAATAATCACCATTGTATTGCCAGGACCATAGCCTTCATAACGAGCCAACGCAAAATCTTCTCCCCCCCCACCAGCGGCTTTCGCAATGGCTTTATCAATAACATGCGTGGGTACTTGGCTCTTTTTTGCACGCTCAATCAAACCTCGCAGTGCTAAATTTCCCTCAGGATCGGTTCCTCCAGACTTAGCACAGACATAAATTTCACGACCATATTTACCGTACACTTTTGTTTTCGCATCAGCCGTTTTTGCCATGGATTCTTTGCGGTTTTGATAAGCTCTGCCCATTACAGTTTGCTCCAAGTAAAAAAATAAAGGCTAAATTTTACACCATACCAGTCTATGTTCATGATTTTTTAATCAAAATGTCAATTATTGATACAATATTCAACTCATTACCCATAACCAAAGCGCAATACTATGAACCGTCGCAAAAAAATAATTAAAAAACTGCTCAAAAAAGCCAAGCAAGCACAGGCCAAAAAACAACCTAAAAATAAAAACGCTTATATTTCTAAGGCCGACCGCGAAAAAGAGCAAGAAATAACTCAAACCAACACCCAAGATACAAAGGAACCTACTAAAGATAAATAAATATAACGCTTCGAAATACACTCCCCACCTATCAAAGCAACACAAACGCCAGACCCTGTATTTCGTTATTTTTCGTATCCAATGGGTAGGAAGCATAACGCCAAAACTGCTCATATATACCCTCATCACAATATTTAATACCCTTGATTATAGAAGGTTAAACCTTCTAATACCCCTAAATATTGTCACACTATTGCTCCAGTCGTTTTTAATCAAATAAATAACCAAAATTATCTTTGACATTCCCTTAAATTACTATAGAATCATTTTCGAGCTTGAAATTTCGGTTTTATATTTATGCACAATTCGATGTACTAGTTTTAGTGATCGATCCTGTTACTCATAAGTAATCGCAACACATTTCAGCCCCTACGGTTTTCTTGAATAGTTTAAGAGAGCTTTTAATAATTACTAATGAAAAAAGATAGGATATCTAATTATGTCTACTACTACTGGTACAGTAAAATGGTTTAACGAGTCAAAAGGTTTTGGTTTCATCGAGCAAGAGTCTGGTCCTGATGTTTTTGCACATTTCAGCGCAATCTCTGGTTCTGGCTTTAAAACACTTGTTGAAGGTCAAAAAGTTGAGTTCACAGTAACTCAAGGTCAAAAAGGACCTCAAGCAGAAAACATCGTAGCACTTTAAGCTAAGATTCTGCTTTTCAATGTGATTTAATTCACATTGAAAACAAAAAAAGGGAAAGATCATTTTGATCTTTCCCTTTTTTATTGCCCGCTATCCGAAAAATGGATAATTACAGCTGTAAATATCCATTTTTTAACCAGAGTTGATTTTTTTCAGAAGCTCGCTGAGTAATTACGTTTTTTATTCATCTTTTTTAAGGCCGATAGCACTTTCGCATTGATCTTTTTCGAAGGCATGTTTGACAGTAGCTCTAATGCCTCATCAATATGGGTAATGGTGTAAACATGAAACAACCCTTTTTTCACCGCCTTTCTCACATCAGCATTTAACATCAAGTGGCTCGCATTGGCTTTTGGAATAATGACCCCCTGATCCCCCGTTAACCCCCTTGCACAACAAATTTTATAATAGCCTTCTATTTTTTCGTTTACGCCACCAATGGGCTGAATTTCACCAAACTGGTTAATAGAACCCGTAATGGCCAAATCTTGGCGCATAGGAACCCGCGCAATAGAGGACAATAACGCCAGTAACTCCGCAGAAGAAGCCGAATCACCTTCTACTCCGTTATAAGATTGCTCCATCACAATAGAACCACTAAAGCCCAGTGCTCTTTTTTTCATATAGCGTCCACGAATATAGCCAGACAAAATCAACATCCCTTTTGAATGAATGGGGCCTGCCATATCGACTTCTCTTTCAATATCCAGAACACCTTCATCACCCGCAGACGCTTGAGCGGTAATGCGAACAGGCTGTCCAAACGATTGATGCCCCACCGTTAAAACGGTTAAACCATTCACCATGCCAATATGCGAACCAATGGTCGAAATCAAGACCTGTTGCTCAGTAATGGCACGATGGTAGTATTCTTCCATCAATCCCGTATGAAAATCTCGCTGCTGAATCGTTAACTCAATGATTTTTCGGTCGACATTTTTTTTACCGCTCGCCCGTGCAAACGCATTCGCCTCCGCTAAGACATCTCTTAAAATCGCTTTATTGGTATAAAGTCGCCCTTCATCTTCTGCCATGCGAGAAGCGTATTCGATTAATCGCTCAAAGGCTGATTTTTTAACTGGCAGGTCATCCCACTCCGAAATTTCGGCAGAAAGTTGCTTTGCCAAGGTTAACTCATGCTCTGGCGTACGGGACAACTCCACCTCAAATTCTACTTGAACCTTAAACAGTCGATCAAATTGCGCATCAATCTCTTGCAACGCATAAAAATGTGACGCTTGCCCTGTTAAAACTAGGGTTAAATCCAATGGAAAATCGGGCAAATGATACGGCACCACACTGGTCGAAGAAGGCACTTCAAACGTTAATCGCTTACTCATCAGTGCCGCTTTTAAATTTGACCATATTTCAGGATCTTTTAAGACCGCTTGAATATTGACAATTAAATACCCGCCATTGGCTTGTTGTAACAAACCCGCCTGGTGATTCATGGCGAGGCTCACCGTATCCAATCCGGACGCCGCTGCCGAATTAATGGTATAACCAAAAAGTTTAGGTGTCGAGGCATTTTGCTCGTAAATAACGGGCGCATGCGCTAAGCCACGGTGATCGACCAGTAAATTAACCTCAAAAACAGACAGCCCTTGCTGTTCAGAAAGTAGCTCTTCCATGCTCGGTTGCGCACTTGAAGTAACCTGGTCCTCTCGTTGGTCCCAAAACAAGTGTAATTTAGAGACCACACTCTCTTGCAGTGCATTCAAATAGGTAATGATTTCAGGTGAACGGCCAAATCGTGATTGCAGTTTTTTAATTAAGGGGGTTAAGTACTCATTCACCACCTCAGTATTTAACGCCTTGCCCACATCCAAAAATTCGTGCTGTAAAAAAGGAAAATGTGTTAACCCTTTATTCAATGCCTCTTCTACTTGATCAAAGGCATTTAAAAATTGTTCTTGTCGCTTATCATCCAGCTTTTTTAAATCCACCATACGATAAGGTTTGCCATCAATCATCGCATGCAACACAAAACTATTTTCAGTTTGATTTATATCAATTTCCAATTTTTCCGCCAAAGCAAATGCAGGACCTAACGCCGCTTCTTGCTTATCGGCCAATTCATTTTCTAACTGCTGACTTCTTAATTGATACGCATGTCCATCAAACAAAACAGGCAGTTGCGTTTTAAGTTGTGTTACAAACTGCTCTAAAGCCGTCTTAAAATGATAGCCCTGCCCCGCTTCAAAATATAAATACTGTGTTTTATTTGCCTCGCTAAAATCCGACACCAACACCACATCCGAAGGCAGAGTTTTTTGTGCCGCTGCTTTTTTAAGCATGGCCTTGGTCATACCAATACGACCAACCCCTGGCTCTCCCATAATAAAAATATGATTGTGCTTACGCTTTAAATGCAGTCCAAAATTTAAGGACTGATACGCTCGCGGATGAAAATGCTGCATAAACGCAAGAATTTCGGCATCCTTGTCTTTTATTTTATCTGGTGCAATGTCTTCGGACTGAAGTTGAGTAAAACGATAAAGTTGTGAGCTGGATAGTTTTTCCATAAAGATCTCATTTTAAATTTAAGGAACTTTTAAAATTCTTGAATTCGCACCATAAGGGAAACTGAACAGCACTTGTTATGCCAATTCAAGACCACCTTATCCTCCATTCAAAAAATTTAAAATCTCTTTTTCAATCTCTTGTTTATCAATGACTGTTTTTTGAGCAATGGGCTTTGAGAACAGTTCCGCTATTTGAGACGGAATGGTGACATTGGCTTTTTTTGCAATCAATTCCAACGCCTCGCTGTCGTGTTCGATCTCTTTTCCTGTTAAAGCCTTAGCGATTACTGGAGAGAACTTAGTCCACTCAGCCGTTGAGTAAGCAATGGTTTTAATATTTTTGTCATCTCGACAAAAGTGGTAGGCTTTAAAACAGGTTGCGGTATGTGGACACATTAAGTACCCCACATCAAAAGCTTCTTTAATGTACTCTAACCCCTCGTCATCTGTACAAAAATCTGCGGCAAAGATCGTTTGTATTTGCTGTAGCTCACCTTCGTTCAGTGAATAAAATTTTTCGCTATCCAGTTGCGACATTAACGCTTTGGTTCGTTCGGCACCAAAGAGGTCAAATAAAATACGCTCTATATTAGAGGACTTTAAAATATCCATTGCGGGTGATGTAGTGGGAATAACGGAAACATTGCGCAGGTCATAATGCCCTGTGCTGATGAATTTGGTTAACACGTTATTGTTGTTGGAGGCGATGTGAATTTGCTTAACAGGCAGCCCCATTTTGTAAGCGTAGTAACCGCCTAACGCGTTTCCAAAGTTTCCACTGGGTACGTTTAGGTAGACTTTTTCGCCCATTTTGATGGCGCCAATACGCACCAACTCAATGTAGCTGTAAATGTGGTAGATGGTTTGAAAAATAATACGACCAAAGTTAACGGAGTTGGCGGCAGAAAGGGAGATGTCGTGTTTTTTCAGTGCTGCGGCAAATTTATCAGAGACTAGCAAGGATTTAAGCGCACTCTGTGCGTCATCAAAATCACCATGAATTCCAATCACTTTAAGGTTTTTAGCGTCTTCAGTAACCATTTGCAAGCGCTGGACATCGGATGTTCCACCGTCTGGATACAAACAAACCACTTGTACGTTGTCACGATTTTTAAAGGTTTCGAGTGCGGCGGGACCCGTGTCGCCACTGGTGGCGGCTAAGATTAAGAACTTCTCTTTCTTCGCTTGCGCGACAGAAGAAAGCACTTTACCAAAGGGCTGTAATGCCATGTCTTTAAACGCACGAGTAGGCCCGTGCCATAGTTCGCTTACATAGAGGTCGTCATACACTTTGGCCAACGGCACAGGGTTTTTAGAGTCATCAAAATCATCGTATAGACTTAACGCATCATCAATAACCGACTCGTCAATATCGATTTCAAAAGCATTTAATACGTCTTTAGCAAGCGTTTTGTAACCTGAGTTCAAGTGCGCTTGAAAAAATGCTTCGTCAAAAAATGGTAAACTTTCGGGTGAGTAAACGCCGCCAAAAGAGGACATGGGGCTTAAAATTGCTTGTGAAAAAGTGATAGAATTGGGTTTTTGGCCGTCGTTGCCACGTGTTTCAGTAAAGTTCATACCGTGCCTATTTAATTAATATTACTCTAATTCGCATTTCTATTTGGAGATTAGGGTATTAGTTTATAACGTGTCTGAAAATTCTAAAAGCAAATTACCCCCATCAGCTTTCAAAATAGACGTTATGAGGTCTTTGCACGAGAGAGGCGCGCGCGAGAAAAGAGGTTAAACCTTTTTTATCCGTGCACCCTTCTCTTAACAAAGGTTTCATTATTTAATGTAAGTACCCAAATCCCCAGATAGAAAATACGTTTATACCGCAAACCCTTGCTGCGCCTAGAAAATCCAAAAAAGAACGCATCACCAATAAGGTGACTTTGTTTTTTTTGAATTCACTATGCATAGCAATTGTTCACACTCTAATTCGTATTTCTATCTGGGGATTAGGGAAGTAAATTATACAAAAAAAATGGATTCTATTTAACTGTAATTACTTGAAACCAAGTATGTTTTGATCAGTTTATCAAATTTTATTTAAAGCCGATTTAAACCGCCAAAAACGATTAAGGTGCGCGGGCTTTATATGATACCGAAACGCTCCGCCAAGTTCTAATAGTAATGAGTCAACTTCACCTTGTTTTAAGGCTTTGATTAATGGCTCAAACCACGCTATTTCAAGTTGTTTTAACGCATTGAGCCAATCACTTTGTTGCATAGCATCAAGTGATTGAATCAGGGGGTCCAACTGAATCATGTGATGTGAAATTTCACCCCCCCCCTCTTCCTGCTGTAGGTTCTGCGTGTTTTGCCACGCTTGATAACTTTCTGGTGGGGAAGCGAGAGCTGATTTTGCCAGCGTTGCTAATCCTTTTAAATAGAGATTATCCGACCACACCATTGCGTTAGGTCGTTCGATAATGGCTGACTCACTAAGTTGCCCTTCGCCCCACAACCAAATGCTGTTAATTTCAGGCATACCAGCCTCTCGTCGTGCTTCATTCACGGGATGGCTAAAAAAAAGCATTTGTGCTTCATTCATTAATTTTCGCCAGTGAGACGCCGCATTGCCTGTGGGATAACATTCGTCTACGCGTTGATAAGCGACCGAATCCAACGTGTGTGTTTGAAGATCGACAGGAAAGGCCATTCTTAAATACCAGTGTTGCGCTGAGACAAACTCTAGTGCGACTTTGTCTTGTTCAAAATGCTGGTTAAAGGCTTGTAATAACGCGTTCGATTCCGCATCTGTTATGGCTAAATCGTGACCAGGAATTAACACCAGTGAATCTCGATCGGCAATCATTTGAACAGGGTCAACTCGTAACCAATAAGCTTTAGAATCGTAATCATCCCGCTCGACCGCCGCCATTATCGACGCAAACGATCGATTATCGCTTGAAACGACGGGCTGATGAAACAGGTAATTAGACAACGCATAAGGAGACTGGGGCTGGACGGAAAATCGATCAGATTTAGCCAATAAGGATTGTAACGCTGGCAATTTTAACGTGCCTAATGCCTTGTTAGCCTCTTTCACTCTCAACGAGTTAAATAAATCGGGAATGGACAAGGTCACGGCAACAGACATGCTAAATTTCTCCAAATAAAAAAAGCCGAGCAAGCCCGACTTTTAAAACTGTTTTTTACAGCCGTTAAACTAAAATTAAGCACCAAGAGATTCAATGCGAATACGCATGATATCGCCTTCAATGTCTTCCAGTTGAGATAGGGATGCAATGGCGGCATTGAGCAGGGACTCTTTTACTGTATTGGTAATCATCACTAAGGTAGCCGCGCCTTCATTTTGTGCACAAGGCTCTTGATGTAGATGTTCAATGCTAATATTTGAACCGGCCAAAACAGAGGTTATTTTAGCTAACACGCCCGCATGATCTTGTGCAAAACAGCGCAAATAATAGCTGGTTTCAATGCTGTCAATGGAGACCACGGGAGCGGATTGCAACTGATCCAAAGCAAAACCTAACGGCGGAACACGGTCTTCAATGGGCTGATTTTTCCAACGAATCACATCAATAATATCAGCCACAACGGAGCTGGCGGTTGGTCCCGCTCCTGCACCTGGCCCGTAATACATAGTAGGTCCAACGTGATCGCCAAAAGCCATCACGGCATTCATGACACCACTGACGTTGGCAATTAAAACCGATTTTGGCACCATGGTTGGATGCACTCGTAATGAGTACCCCCCCTCAACACGGCTTGCCATGCCGAGATGTTTAATTTCGTAGCCTAACTGCTCGGCAAAACGAATGTCGTCGGCAGTAATTTGGCTAATACCTTCGGTGTACACTTTATTAAATTGCAGTTCAATGCCAAAAGCAATGGAAGCTAAAATAGTGAGTTTGTGTGCGGCGTCAATCCCTTCGACATCAAAGGTGGGATCGGCTTCGGCATAGCCCAGTTCTTGCGCAACACTTAATACAGCGGCAAAATCGGCTCCAGGTTTTTTCATCTCGGTTAAAATGTAATTACCTGTACCGTTAATGATGCCCGCAATCCATTCAATTTTATTGGCTGATAACCCTTCACGAACCGCTTTAATAACGGGGATTCCACCGGCAACGGCAGCTTCGTAATTAACGATAACGTTGTTTTGTTTGGCCAATGCAAACAGTGTATTGCCGTGTTCGGCAATAAGGGCTTTGTTGGCGGTAACAATGTGCTTACCATTTTTAATGGCGATTTCAAGCAACCCTTTGGCCAGCTCTATGCCCCCCATCAGTTCAACCACAATTTCCACATCTGGATGATTCACCACTTCGGCAGTATTGTCTGTTAGCGCAATACCTTGGGTTGCCACTGAACGAGTACGGTTTAAATCTCGCACGGCAATAATAACCACTTCAATACGCTGACCTAAACGTCTTTCAATTTCAGACAATGTGTTTTGAAGAATTTTGAGCGTACCGCCCCCGACAGTGCCTAATCCTAATAAACCAATTTTTACCGTATTCATTTGAGTTGTTTTCCATTTTAATTTTGTTGAATGAAACCGTCTTTTCGAAACATATCACGAATGCCTCGAATGGCTTGGCGTGTGCGGTGTTCGTTTTCAATGAGGCCAAAACGTACATGATCGTCACCGTAATCACCGAATCCGATACCGGGCGAAACGGCCACTTTGGCATCCGACAAAAGTTTTTTAGAAAACTCAATGGAACCCATGCCAAGATACGCCTTAGGAATTGGCGCCCATACAAACATCGTTGCTTTAGGCGGCGTGACTTCCCACCCAATTGAGTTCAGACCACTGCAAAGCACATCTCGGCGTACTTTGTACATATCACAAATTTCTTGCACACATTCTTGTGGACCTTCAAGTGCGGCAATGGCCGCCACTTGAATTGGCGTAAATGTACCGTAATCTAGATACGATTTCATACGCTTTAAAGCATTTACTAACGTGGGATTACCCACCATAAAGCCGACTCGCCAACCAGGCATGTTGTAACTTTTAGAGAGGGTATAAAATTCAACCGCAATGTCTTTTGCCCCTTCCACTTCTAAAATAGAAGGCGCTCGATAGCCATCAAACACAATGTCCGCATAGGCTAAATCATGAATGACCCAAATCTTATGCTCTTTGGCCACAGCAATGACTTTTTCAAAAAACTCCAACTCCACGGTTTGCGTCGTTGGATTGCCAGGAAAATTTAACACCAGCATTTTAGGCTTTGGCCATGTCTCTTTAATGGCTTTTTCCAGCTCTTCAAAGAAATCAACATCGGGCGTCATTTTAACGTGACGAATGTCTGCCCCTGCAATCACAAATCCATAAGGATGAATCGGATACGCAGGGTTTGGTACTAAAATGGTATCGCCTTTATCAACCGTTGCCATGGCTAGATGCGCCAATCCCTCTTTAGAACCGATGGTTACAACCGCTTCTGTTTCAGAATCTAAATCCACATCAAACTTAGTTTTGTACCAGTTACAAATGGCTTTACGTAATCGAGGAATGCCTTGCGAAACGGAATAACGGTGCGTGCCTTCACGCTGCACCACTTCGATAAGTTTATCAACGATGTGTTTAGGGGTATCTTGGTCTGGGTTGCCCATGCCAAAATCAATAATGTCTTCACCGCGACGACGTGCGTCTGCCTTGAGCTCACCCACAATATTAAATACATAGGGTGGAAGTCTGTTTATTCTTTGAAAATCGTCTGCCACGATAAAGTTGCCTTCAATAAAAACAAGAGGCTAAAACGCGCTAAATATCTGCGTTTTAACACCCCATTTACTCCCTTGATAACAAGAGAATTGCCATAAATTCAATAATGATACAGCAGATATTTTTTTCGTCAATTGAAAATCTCTCTTAAATAGGCTTTAATGGCGCACGAAAGACGTTCTTCAAAAGCGTCTAAAAGAAGGAGAACATTCAGTGAAATTTACCGAACACCGAGACTCAAATGTTTTTGCCGTTAAACATTATGAAGCCAATCTAGTTAAAGTGAACCAACTCACGTTTAACAAAAGCTTTTTTATTACGCAATTTAGCACCGAAAGTCATTGGCCCTGTGAGAGTATCCAACACCTAACCTTTGAGCAAATGGATCAGTTGCTCAACAGCAATGCCGAAGTGATTATTTTAGGCACAGGTGAAAAACAGGTATTTCCTGATCCCAAGTTTTTTGCACACTGCGCCTCAAAAGGCGTAGGCTTAGAGGTGATGGCAAACGATGCCGCTTGCCGAACCTATAACGTCCTGACCTCTGAAGATCGTGAGGTGTTGTTGGCGTTAATATTAGAACCCAACCAACGATAATTCGACGTGCTCGCCCTCTCTAAGGTTTAGGAGCGTCCAACACTTTCTTAATATCCACTTTTCGACCTTGAAAACGTGCCTCTAAGTAAAGCGTTGGTTTTTGAGCATTGCCCGTTGCGCCTAAATCGGCAATGTGTTGCCCAACCTGAACTCGATCTCCCTCCTTCACTAACAAAGCGCTGTTATGCGCGTAAACAGACATGTAGTTATCATCATGTTTAATCACCAACATACGTCCAAAATTGATAAGTCCATCCCCTGAGTAGACCACTTGCCCTGATGCAACTGCATGAACTTCATTACCCGCAACGCCATAAATTTCAATAACCGCCAACCCAGCCTCATCTCGAATAAAACGATACGGCAAACTTTTATGAACGGGCCAGACCCAAGCCTGGTGCGCCACGTCTTTTTTATGCGATTTTACAGAAGGAGCTATGTTAGCCGTTGGCTGAATCACACGACGTGAACTTTTTGTTACGGCTTTCACAACGGGTTCAGAGAGTATTTCAGCCACTTGATAAGGTTTAGAGTCGTCTTGTGGAAAGGTTAACCGCTGATTTTTATAAATGGTATAGGGGGGTAGAATTTGATTGTATTCCGCCAACTGCCTCATTGAAACCTGACACTGGCGAGCAATTTCACTTAATGAATCACCACTTTTAACCCGATAAGCACGCCCACAAACACTCTCGGAAGGAGAAACCTCTAATGATTCTATACGATAAGAGACAGGCTTTTCAATCGCTGAAGAGGTTGCGTTGTTTACATTTTCTTTCAATGGCGTGCGTAAGGGATATTTTGTGGGGGAACTGCACGCCACCACCAACACAACGAAAAGCATGCCCGCCACCCCTTTTAAGAGAGGTAACGTGATAAGGGGGGGGGATTTTTTTGTCATGTTTTAACAACCACGCTTAAGAATAGACTTTATAACCAATATAAGCGGCAACCAGCAATACAAACGCCCAACCAAGCCAGTCAACCCACTTTCGAATGCCCTCTTCCATCTTAGCACCGCCCCATTTCATAATGCCTGCCACTAAGAAAAATCGAGCGCCGCGCCCAATGATGGATGCGAGAATAAAAGGCAACAGAGCCATACTGCTCGCCCCTGCCGTAATGGTAAAGAGCTTATAAGGAACAGGGCTAAACCCTGCCATTAAAATAATCCATACACCATATTCTGCAAAAAACTGCTCTCCTCGCTGAATTTTTTCGGCATAGCCCATGCTTTCAATCATTGGCATTAAAACATCCATTGCCCAGTAGCCAATGGCGTAGCCTAACACCCCCCCTAACACTGAAAAAAGAGTGGTTAACCATGCAAAATAGAACGCTTTTTGAGGGGTTGCCAAGCTCATGGGCATCAGCATAACATCGGGCGGAATTGGAAAAAAGGAGGATTCTGCAAAACTCATTGCACTGAGGTACTTTGGGGCATGCCGGTGCTTTGACCACACCAATGTTTTTTCATAAAGCGTACTAAATAATTTCAATTTTCAACTCCTTGTTTCATCGGGACAAACAGAACGTTACCCAAACGCTCTTTTACAATACCTGATTCTGTTTTTATAAAGCCATAAAGACCTTGTTTATATTCACCTATCGGCATAACCAACCGCCCACCTACTTTTAATTGTTGCAATAACTCAGCGGGGACTTCTGCGGGCGAAGCGGCCGAAATAATACCATCAAAGACAGGGGGCGTCGCGGTAATTTTTGTTTGAAAAAACAGATTTTTTGACGGTGACGAAGGGGATTCACTCAAAGGATGTGGCCAGCCCCAGTGCCCGTCACTGATTTCAAATTTAATATTATGCAAGCACAAACGTGTAAGTAACGATTGCGCCCTATGTGACAGTGGAGCAATACGTTCAACCGTAAAGACCTGTTTGGCAAGTAGCGCTAAAATAGCCGTTTGATAACCCGATCCCGTGCCAATTTCAAGCACCGTTTGCACTGGTTTTTGCGCATGGTTAGCAAATAACCACTCCGTCATCTTAGCCACAACCCAAGGTTGGGATATAGTTTGCCCAAACCCAATAGGCAACGCAGTCTCTTCATACGCACGGCTGGACATCGCTTCATCCAAAAAAAGGTGCCTTGGTACAACCAGCATCGTTTTAAGCACATTCACATCCACAATCCCTAACTGCTGCAATCGTTGAATTAAACGGTTACGTGTTCGCTGTGAGGTCATTCCAACGCCTTGACTCTGCTCAAACGCTTTATTTGGAAAAACAATTCTGCTTGGCAGTTTAAAAGAAGTCGTCATGTATTAATGGCTCTCCGCCCATTCTGTCAACTCATCCATCATTTCGTAATGCGTTAAATCAATTTTAAGAGGAGTTACCGACGCATACCCTTGCTCAATCGCAAAAAAATCCGTGCCCTCCCCCGCATCCGCCGCACTGCCAGCAGGGCCAATCCAATAAATAGGCAACCCTCTAGGATCGTTCTGCTTTACAACAGCTTCGGACATATGACGTCGACCTAAACGTGTGACTTTAATGCCTTTTAATGCATTTAAGGGAACATCAGGGACATTTATATTAATAATGGTATCACTCAACAGCGCCATATTAGGCAGGTCTTTCAGCAGTTTAATCAAAACATAGGCTGCAGTATCAAAATACTGATCACCACACAAAGAGATGGCAATAGAGGGCTTACCCAAAAAGCGCCCTTCCGTCGCCGCTGCAACGGTACCCGAATAAAGCACATCATCTCCCATGTTTGCACCGGCATTAATACCCGACAAAACAATGTCTGGCTGCTCGTCCAACCCCCCGTTCACACCTAAATGCACACAATCGGTTGGCGTACCGTTTACACTGTATACTTTGCAGTTAGCATGGTCGGTTAAGCTTGCATGTTCATTTAATCTTAGTGGCTCTAACAGGGTTAACGAATTACTGGCAGCACTTCGATTGCGCTCTGGCGCCATAATCACTAACTTCCGAAAGCTCACCTCTTTTTGAAGCGCTTTAAATAACGTTTGAATACCAGGGGCAAAATACCCATCATCGTTAGAAAGAAGAATTTTCATCGTGTAAAATACCACTGCCGTATTAAAAAAATAAACAAACTATATAGTGTCCATTATGAGAGAAGAAGATAAATCCTTATTTCTTGCCGAAATGAATGACGTAGCTCCGCTAAAAACAGCAGAGAGAACATTGCAATACCAGCAAGAAGCGATTAAAAAACAAGCAAAAGCGACGGTAAGGGACGTTAAAAAAAGACAGCGAAAGCAAATATTTTCTCCCCCCCCCCTAGAGTCCCAATCAGACTCATGCTCACCCCCTCTAGTAACCTCTCATGAAACCATTATTTTTCATCAAAAAGGGATTCGCTTACAGGATTTGGCTAAATTAAAAAAAGGCGCGTTTAACAATCAAGCGCAACTTGATTTACATGGCTACACGCGTGACGAAGCTAACAGCGCACTTACTCACTTTATCAACGCTGCCCTTCAAGAAGAGTTGAGATACATTCGAATTGTACACGGTAAAGGGTATAACTCCGAAGAGGCATTTCCCGTGCTTAAAAACCTAGTCAATCAATCACTAAGAAGACTCAATAGTGTCCTTGCTTTTTGCAGCACACCAGAGAAAGATGGGGGAGCGGGAGCGGTAAATCTATTTTTAAAAAAGCGGTAATATACTGAGGTCTTTGCACGAAAGGTCTCATACTCTTAAAAACGACAATTACTCTTCTTCCTTATGCGTTAAGACAGGCTGCTTCAGTTCAATAATTTTGACAAATACTTCGTCTTTTTTAACCATTCCTAACGTCTGTCGGGCAATAGTTTCAAGCGATACATGCTCATTTTGCAACTCTTTAACCTGTTTAGCCAATGTGGCATTTAACTGACGTTGCGCCTCCAAAGAGGATTCGAGTGTTTTTAGCTGTTC
This sequence comes from Thiomicrorhabdus sp., assembly GCA_021648625.1. Taxonomy (GTDB): domain Bacteria; phylum Pseudomonadota; class Gammaproteobacteria; order Thiomicrospirales; family Thiomicrospiraceae; genus Thiomicrorhabdus. The sequence goes on from JAKISK010000007.1 coordinate 15,774, forward strand.
CTCTAACGCAAAAAGCTCGCCCAGCCCTCCGTCGGAGGACAATAAGCGAGCCTGTAAAACCAAAATAAGAAGCGCCAGTGCGAGATACACTTTTTTCACACCCTTGCCCCTTATTTAAATCTATTTCTATAACGTTTCAATTAGCTATAGCAAGGTAAATTACTTATTCTTCAGATTGTAAAACGCATCCATTCCTGGATAAACCGCTTCGCTGCCCAATGCTTCTTCAATACGAATCAATTGATTGTACTTTGCAATACGATCGGTACGCGAAAGAGAACCCGTTTTAATTTGACCCGCACCTGTTGCCACAGCAATGTCTGCAATTACAGTATCTTCAGTTTCTCCTGAACGATGTGAAATGACCGCAGTATAACCCGCTGCTTTCGCCATGCGAATTGCTTCAAACGTTTCAGTTAACGTTCCAATTTGATTAATCTTAATCAAAATGGAGTTCGCTACGCCATTGTCGATGCCTTGCTGAAAAATTTTAGGGTTGGTGACAAACAAGTCATCGCCCACCACTTGTAAGCGATCACCAAATTTTTCTGTTTGCAGTTTAAAGCCATCCCAATCCGCTTCATCCAAGCCATCTTCAATAGAGATAATTGGGTATTTATCGACCCACTCACCTAATAAATCCACCATGCCTTCAGACGTCAGTGTTTTATTTTCTGATTTTAAGAAGTATTTTCCATCTTTATAAAGCTCTGAAGACGCGGCATCCATAGCGATCATAATATCACTGCCCGCTTTATAGCCCGCGTTTTCAATCGCTTCTAAAATAACGGTAATCGCTTCTTCATTTGACTTAAGATCTGGCGCAAATCCACCTTCATCACCCACCGCTGTGTTATAGCCTTTTTTAGCTAAAACAGATTTTAATTCATGAAAAATTTCAGAACCATAACGAATCGCTTCTGCAATGGTTGGTGCGCCAACTGGCACAATCATGAACTCTTGAAAATCAACCGAGTTATCGGCATGCTCACCACCATTGATAATGTTCATCATTGGAACAGGCATTTGGTAGTCGCCTGTTTTTAAATACGCATAAAGAGGCAAGCCCTTCGAAGCGGCAGCGGCTTGAGCCGTTGCAATCGAAACCGCTAAAATGGCGTTTGCGCCTAAACGACCCTTGTTTTCAGTGCCATCTAAATCAATCATAATCTGGTCAATCGCCGCTTGATCCATTGCGCTCTTGCCAATCAAAGCCGACTTAATCTCACCATTAATGTTATTCACAGCATTCAGCACACCTTTACCGCCATAGCGTGATTTATCACCGTCACGTAACTCAATGGCTTCACGCGCACCTGTTGATGCACCAGAAGGAGAAATACCACGACCAAAAGAGCCATCCTCTAAAGTAACATCCGCTTCAACGGTTGGGTTACCACGAGAATCAATTACTTCACGAGCTTTAATATCTTTAATCAATGACATTCTTTTCTGTTTCCTTTTTCTTAAATAATTTTTTAAAACATTTGTGGTGTATTCTACTATGAAATTATGACATTAAGATGACAACTTTTGTCTTAATCCAGCAAATCACTTTCAATAAATCCGTGTTGTTTTACCAGGTCATCAAGCGCCTTCATGGTTTCCAATAATGGCTTAAGGTTACCCAATGGCCACATATTAGGCCCATCACTTAATGCATTTGCAGGGTCGGGATGGGTTTCCATAAATACGCCCGAAACCCCTGCGGCAATTGCCGCACGTGCTAACACGGGCACCATCTCTCTTTGTCCGCCCGACGTTGTCCCTTGTCCACCTGGTTGTTGTACCGAGTGCGTGGCATCAAATACCACTGGGCAACCTGTACGACGCATTGAAGCCAAGCCACGCATATCCGATACTAAGGTGTTATAGCCAAACGAAGTACCACGGTCACAAACCATAATATGCTCATTACCGACTTCACGTGCTTTAGCAACCACTTGATCCATATCCCACGGAGCTTGGAACTGGCCTTTTTTAATATTGACTGGAATTCCTTGACGGCAAACATTTTGAATAAAGTTGGTTTGACGTACCAAAAATGCGGGGGTTTGCATCACATCGACCACCGAAGCGACTTCATCCAACGGAGAATCTTCATGCACATCCGTTAATACAGGAATGCCTATTTCATCTTTTACTTTTTGCAGTATGCGCAACCCTTCTTCAACGCCCAACCCTCTAAAACTTGCGGTTGAAGAACGATTGGCTTTGTCATAAGAGGACTTATAAATAAACGGAATACCTACCGACTCCGTCAATATTTTTAATTGCTCTGCTGTCTCCATCGCCATCTTTTCAGATTCGATCACACAGGGCCCCGCAATTAAAAATAACGGTTGTTCAATTCCGACATCAAAACCACATAATTTCATCTATACTCCTTTGTTTTTATAGATATTCGCCGCTTGAACAAATGCCGTAAATAGCGGGTGCCCATTACGTGGCGTTGAGGTAAATTCTGGATGAAACTGACAGGCAACAAACCAAGGGTGTTCTGCAATTTCAATGGTTTCAACTAGGTTACCATCTTCTGAACGACCCGTAATAATCAAACCAGCTTCTTCCAGCTTGGCCACATAGCCATCATTAACTTCATAACGGTGGCGGTGACGTTCACGAATGACAGTTTTACCATATGCTTGTTGAATTTTTGAGCCTTCAGTAATCACACAATTTTGCCCCCCTAGGCGCATTGTGCCCCCTAGGTCAACATTTTCATTGCGTTGAATTTTTTCACCGCTTTCATCCGTCCACTCAGTAATCAATGCAACCACGGGATGAAGGGTACTCTCATTTAACTCGCTGCTGTGCGCATCTTTTAATCCAGCCACATGACGTGCAAATTCCACCACCGCCATCTGCATGCCTAAACAGATCCCTAAATACGGTACATTATTTTCTCTGGCATATCGAATCGCAAGCATTTTTCCTTCAACACCACGTTCACCAAAGCCACCAGGAACCAATATGGCATCTTTATCACGAAGTACAGCAATACCCAAAGATTCTAATGATTCAGCATCAATATAGCTGATATTAACGCGGGTATTAGTGTGAATGCCAGCATGAATTAGAGATTCATTCACCGATTTATACGCTTCGGTTAAATCAACATATTTACCCACCATGGCAATTTCAACCGTTTTTTGGGGGTTTAACTGTGCATTGACTACCGCATCCCAGTCGCTTAAATCAAGTGATTTTGCCTCAATATTTAAACGTTTCATCACAAGATCATCCAAACCTTGTTCATGCAACATTCTAGGAACAGAGTAGATGGTTTTGGCATCTAACGAGTTAATGACCGCTTTCTCTTCAACATTGGTAAACAGCGCAATTTTTCGTCGTTCACTGGCCTGTAATGCCAACTCCGAACGGCAAATTAAAACATCTGGCTGAATACCAATCGAGCGCAGTTCTTTAACAGAGTGCTGTGTTGGTTTCGTTTTGACCTCACCTGCTGCCGCAATGTAAGGCAGTAAGGTAAGGTGCATAAACAGAGAACGCTCTCTGCCCACTTCAATGCTCAGTTGGCGGATTGCTTCTAAAAAAGGCAACGATTCAATATCACCGACAGTTCCGCCTACTTCGACCAAAACAACATCGTACCCAGCCGCCGCGCCCTGAATACGATTTTTAATTTCATCGGTAATGTGTGGAATAACCTGAACCGTTCCGCCTAAATAGTCTCCACGGCGCTCGTTACGAATGACCGTTTCATACACTTGCCCCGTAGAAAAACTATTGCGTCGGGTAAAATGGCGTTGAACAAATCGCTCATAATGTCCTAAATCCAAATCAGTTTCGGCGCCATCATCGGTAACAAACACCTCTCCATGTTGAAGCGGACTCATGGTTCCTGGGTCCACATTAATATAGGGATCCATTTTGAGCATACTTACTTTTTGGCCACGCGCCTCAAGAAGTGCGCCTAAGGATGCCGAAGCAATCCCCTTACCTAAAGAAGACACCACCCCACCTGTTACAAAAATAAATTTAGTCATTTAGCACACTTTATAGAAGTTTAGAAACCGTCGGTTTTCGAGTAATCAGAATGGGATGAGATTATAGTCGAAAAGCCCCCTTCCAGCAATGTCATTTGTGATTTTCAACAAGAATAACCCATCAATTTATAGCACTCCACTTTAGAAATAAAAATAGGAACAAGGGGGGGGGGATTTTTCTCCCCCCCCTTCGTGCCTTCAATCCCTAAATCTACATTAGCTTTCAAACAAGAGGTGCAGCCTAACACGCTGACCAGCACGCTATCGTAAACTAAAACAGGCCAGACTTTTCGCTCCCAAACGGGGATTTTATTTTTTTGAAAAAAAGCCTTTAATTTCTTACGGTTTACAACATCCTCTTCCGAAACGGACTTAATGACAAACTCTGAAAACCGTTCCATTAAATGCGTGGCGACTTCCCATTCATAGTAAACATTGGACTCTAATAAAGACGTCTGTACTAGACTAAACTGTTCGCCTTCTCTTTCCAGAACCCATGATTGCAATGTATCTTGACCATCACTTGTTACGTTAACTAAACCGTGAAAACAATAAGGGAGTAACGGTTGTTTAAGGTAGTAAAGGCGGTATTGATAAAAATATACCCCCCCCTGCTTCATTTGATAGGAAAACGCACCATTTTGACTTTGACTCTTTTGAGCCAGAACCCCTCTAATCCAATCGTAGTGCTTTGTTGATAGCACAAGTTGAAAAGTATTAAAAAACCAATAACGCAAACAATTTTTTTGTTCCAACCAGTCAAATTTTGACAACATTTCAAAATCAAAATAGTGCTTAGAAAAACCGAGTTCTTCCAATGTTTTTTTTGCCATTCGTTCCAATAAAGCACGTGCTTCAGACATATTTTCTGCGGCTCTAGCAAGTGTTTTTTCAACTTCTGGCCAACAATTTGTTAAAACGGGAAGTACATCTTGGCGTATTACATTTCGACGGTATCGCGTCTCTTGGTTACTTGGGTCTTCAATCCACGCTAATTTAAAATGGCGTGCATAATCTTGAAAAGCTGAGTAAGGGATGTGTAATAAAGGCCGAATATGAGTCGCTTCACCCTTTGGGCTCGCTATCTTTTTTATAACGGGCATGGCGGACAAACCCGAAACACCAGAGCCTCTCACTAAGTTTAATAAAACCGTTTCTGCTTGATCGCGTTGGTGATGCCCCGTGACCAAAATGTCCGTTTTAAGACGGCAACCTTTGGTCAATGCTTGGTAACGTAATTTTCGTGCAACGGCCTCGATACCTTGACGCTTAACAGAAACCCATTGAAGCTTACTTGCCTGAAATGGAATACCCAAAGAGGCGCACACCACTTTGCAATGCTCCGCCCAATCCGTAGATTTTTCTTGCAACCCATGATCGATATAGTGTGCGAACAGTCTATTTTTTAATTGAGGGGACAAAGAAAGTAAGTGCAGTAAAACGGTTGAGTCTAAGCCACCACTGTAGGCGATAGTAATGCGAGTAAACCTTGACGATTGAGCGATAAACGCTTCCAAAGCGCGAATAAAACACCCCAACGACTCTGGAATGCAAGACTCATCCGTTAGCACAGGAGGCATAAAAAGAACGTCACCAAGCTAAAGTTCAAAATTACCATAGGCCATATAACGCTGGTAACGTGCTTCCAACAACTCATCAACTGGCTTCTCTTTTAACGCATCCAGCTGAGCAATTAAAGCCGTCTTTAAATTTTCTGCCGCTTGCTGATGGTTTCTATGCGCACCACCGAGCGGTTCAGAAATAATTTCGTCCACCAATCCTAACGACTTTAAACGAGTTGAAGTGATGCCAAGTGCTTGCGCGGCATCGGGTGCATTGGCGGCATTTTTCCACAAAATAGAGGCACAGCCTTCTGGCGAGATAACCGAGTAAGTTGAGTATTCCATCATCATCATCACGTCTCCCACTCCAATGGCCAATGCGCCCCCTGAGCCCCCTTCACCAATGACAGTACAAACAATAGGGACTTTTAGTTCCGCCATCTCAATTAAATTTCTGGCAATGGCTTCACTTTGCCCGCGCTCTTCAGCATTAATCCCTGGATAAGCCCCTGGTGTATCGATAAAGGTAATAATAGGAAGTCCAAAACGCTCAGCCATTTTCATTAAGCGCAACGCTTTACGATAGCCTTCTGGACGTGGCATACCAAAATTACGGCGAATTTTTTCTTTGGTATCCCGCCCTTTCTCTTGTGTAATGAGCATAACTGGCTGACCGTCTAAACGCGCCAGTCCTGCCACAATGGCTTCATCATCAGCAAAAGCACGATCACCATGTAACTCTTTAAAGTCGGTAAAAATTTCAGGAATATAATCTAAAGAATAGGGACGTTGTGGATGGCGAGACAGCTTAGCAATCTGTACATCCGTCAACTTTTCAAACGTCGATTCCGTTAAATTTTTTCGCTTCTCTTCAAGAGAAGCAATTTCTTGCACCAAGTTCATATCTCCACCATCTAAATGGCGCAGCTCATCAATCTTTGCTTCAAGCTCAGCAATCGGTTGTTCAAAATCTAAAAAATCAAATTTCATTATATTTCCGTCTTTTTTAAATTGGGACTTCACACAAAGCGTTATTTTAGCAAACTTGCCCTATTCTATGCATAGAAATAAAAGGCTTTTATCAATCTAAAGCGATACCACGCACAAAACGACCGTTTGTAATTAAAGAAAATTTCAGTAAAATACTAAATACTATAAGCTTGACAGGTAAAACTACTTATCTTCCGTGTAGTATCCTTAATTCACAACAATAAACAAGGTTCGTTATTATGTTTTCAGTACGCTCTATCACAACCATCGCCTTAATTGGCGTCGCACTCACCCCTCTATCTATCCTTGCCGCAGAAGAACTGCCACTTGGACTTTCAGGAAGCGGAGAGGCTGGCTATAACAGCACGACAGGGAATACAACAACGACCAGCATGCTGGGTGCAATCAAACTTAATTACAACCAAGAACGCTCTGAAATAAAATCAATCATTGAAGCTAACTATAAATCTGAAGATGGTACTACAACACAAGAACGTTACCTACTTGACCTACAGCGAAACCAATTCTACGATATTGAGCGCAGTTACTATAGCTTTATCGCAGGAGAATTTGTGAACAGCCGTTTTGAAAACATTGATTTAGACGCAACACTTTCACTTGGTTTAGGTAAAAAGCTGTATCAAACGGATGATACAACCCTAACAGGGGAAATTGGATTAGGTTATCAATCCACAACCTTAAGCAAAAACGCAGGCGGGGATACAACGAACCAAACCATTGCTCGCTTAAAGCTTGATTTTAACCACAAAATTAATGCTCAACTAGCCTTCTCTCAGGACCTTATTATTCTAGCGGGTGCTGATCGTACTAAAATTGAAACCAATACAGGATTGAAAGCAAAAATTGCTGATAACATGAATGCAAAACTGGGCTATAAGTATAGACACAATAACAACCCCGCTGCGGGCACTAAAGAAACAGACACTCAAACAACGCTTACATTAATTTACGATTTTTAAATAAAAAAAGGCCTTTGTATTTTATTTACAAAGGCCTTGAACTTTAAACTACCTTTCAAAAAAACACTTACCCCTTTATTTTTTGCGCTTTAACGGCTTGCGTCTCTTTATAAATTGAAAGCAATGCCTGATGACGTGCACTCGATTTAAATATATCAAGTCCAGTGGCTTCATCCCACAAAGTTTGCTCTCCACGAAGATTCAACCATGCTTGCGTACTCACCTCTGACCCAAATAAACATTCCATTGAATACGTATTTACTTCCTCATTCAATTGCATTTCAATGCCATATTGCAATGCTCGATAAGCCAGCATCCAAGGATTGCTTGGGGACATAAAGTACAGTGCATCTTGCACCATTTCCAATGCATTTTCATACGATTTTGATGCTAAATAACACCAAAACTTCAATTCAACGACCTTTAATTCCGCCCAAAAACTTTTTGGATCAGGCATTAAGCCAATCAAAGAAGCCACGCCTTGATGATCGCTTAACCCAAGCTCATCAATTAACGCTACCAGCTCTGAAAAATCGTTGGTTTGATCGAGTGACAACAAAGCTTCACGTAAAATACGTCCTGTATTTTGATTGCTCTCAATCAACTCAGCGACGGGATACACCTCAGACATCCCTGGTACAACAATACGACAGGCTTCAAAGTCATAGTGGTTATAATTTGCAACATATACCGTGCACCCCTGTTGTGCTACCTTATCACAGAGCTGTGTCCACTGCTCTTCGGTACTTCCTGAAAAGTCCCAATGCACAAATTCATAATCGTAACCATCGGAAATGAAGTGGGCATGAATCAAACCACTGGAATCAATAAAGTGATTCTCTAAATTTTCATCTTCGGCAACCACAAAAGTGTCAAAAACAGGCACTTGAAAGCCATCTAAATTACCCAACTGTCGCCCCTGTAAAGATTCGGTCAGTGTACGCTCTAAAGCCACCTCAAACATAGGATGCGCACCAAAGGAGGCGAAACAACGTCCTGTTTTTTGCTCAAATAAGGTAACATTAATGACTGGAAACTGTCCGCCAAGTGAAGCATCACGAATAGAGAGCGCAATCCCCTCTTTGTTTAGTGCGTTAATTGCTGCAACAACATCGGGGTAGAGCTGTACAATCTCATCAGGCACTTCAGGCAGGCAGATATTCTCACGCATGATTTTATTTTTAACCCAACGTTCAAAAATCTCTGACAGCCCTTGAACTTGGGCTTCTGCTGCCGTGTTTCCTGCGGACAACCCATTACTTGCATACAAATTACTAAATAAATTCATCGGAAAATAAGCCGTTTTGCCCGTGGTTGCATTTTGCATAGCAATAGAGCGAACCTTATTTTGAGTGTCATTAAAACTCAGTAAATCAACAAACTCTACCTCATTATTTTCATCGTAGAAAGACCATAGCTCATCATTTAAACACGCTTTAAACTGCGCTTCATCAAATGATTTTTCGGTCGGATAATACAACCACCCCTCTTTTGCCTCATCGGGTTTCGATTCAAGCCAGTAATCTGAAAAAAAATAATTCGTTGAAAGACGCTCTAAATACTCCCCTAGCGCACTCGCAAGCGTTGATTTTCGGCTGGTTCCCTTACCATTAGTAAACAACCCAGGGCAACGCGCATCATAAATATGCAATGAAAATACATTGGTTACTGGATTTAACCAAGAAGCTTCGACAATATCAAAGCCAACGTCTTTTAAAATACGCTGCATGTTTGCAATGGAGGATTCCAAGCACTCATCTTTTCCCTTAATATAAGTTAACTCACTCACTATCTTATTGCTCCTATGCCTTTATTTTATTGTAAGAATCACAACCGCTATAAACTGATTCTGTTGTTGCACTGTTTTATTTAATTTAATATATTGACTAAAAGTGCGTAGAATCAACCTCTAAATTTCGATAAAAAGAGAATTACTATGAAAAAATCCGCGCTCTGTCTAACCATCACAGCACTCAGTACCTTACTTTTATCAAGTACTGCCTTTGCCGAACCTCATCCAGGAAAGGTATTGCATGAAGACAATAACTGCTTAAAATGTCATGTCGACAAACCCTACAACCCACAAAAAACCGACACTTACCCCAAGCTTATAAAAAGTGTCCGCTTTTGTAACGACAATCTTGGTATCGGCTTATTTGACGATGAAATAGAGGAATTGGCCGACTACTTAAACAACACCTACTACCAGCATGACAAATAAATAATACAAAGACCCACAATAACGCTTATACCCTAATCCCCAGATAGAAATGCGAATTAGAGTGTAAGCAATTGATGTACATAGTGAATGTAAAAAAGACAATATCACCTCATTGGTGATGCGTCCTTTTTTACATTTGCTAGGTGCGTCAAGGGCTTGCGCTATAAACGTACTTTCTATCTGAGGATTAGGGTTATAGCAATGTCCGTTTTTTATTCACTCTGTTGCTTTATAGCCAAAACATCGCAGGGGGCATCATTAATAACACTATGAGTGGTTGAGCCAATTAGTTTTTTAATGCCTGACAGGCCATGAAACCCCATCACAATCAGATCAATGTTATTCACCTTAGCGAGGGTAATAATTTCATCACTGGGATTCCCCGTCGCACTCATAAAGTGAGCTATATCAAATTGATGAGCCACTTTTTTCAATTGTGCATCGGCATTGTTTTGAATGTTTTTTGCCAATTCTTCATCCCAAAGAACAGGCATCCCCATCACCGCTACGTCTTCTAAAACAGGGTAGATAGGAATTTCAATCACATGTAACAACTCAAGTTTCGCATTAAAACGTTCAGCCAAGGTCGTAGCCTTCATGAGTGCCATCATACTTTGCTCTGAAAAGTCGGTGGCAACTAAAATTCGTTGATAATTTTCCATCCTTTCACTCCTAATTTTTTTAAAACAAACGCCATCACTTATGCACAAAAATTGTGGATAAATTTGTGTGTAATGCACGATTAAACCCGAAAATTTTAATAAATTCCTAGCCTTATCCAATTCTGATTAGTTTTTAATCAAGTCTCTTTTTTTAAACGCTTTTGCGCTCGTTCTGCAATCGTATCTGCCACATCGTTTCTTAAATAAACAGGCAAAGCAAGCGTTTGATACTCTATTTGACCTCCTGAACTCATCCGCTGAAACAATTTTGCCACCGCGCTTGCCGAAGGCAACGTATCAAACCATTGAGAAAATGATTTCGTTAATTCAGGGTATTCTCTTTCCACATCCCCTAAACCAATACAATTCTTCGCTAAAGCATTAATTCGCACTTTCGCCTCCTCTGGTGAAACCAAACAGGGCTCTGATGCCTGCCAAGTATTGTGCTTTACATTAAAGCTACCTGACTGGATATAAACCTCTTTCATTCTAGCATCCATTAAGGCGCACCACGAAATTTCGGTCAACGATTGAGATTCTCTTAAAACCGTTTCACTCAATACTCGCTCAGCCATCGCTTCCAAAGAGGAGATGCCAAACACAGGCTTATCCCAACCCAACGCCAACCCTTGAACCACTCCCGCTGCAATCCGAACGCCAGTAAAAGCACCGGGTCCTTCACCATACGCTAACGCATCAATATCGGATCCAAGTAACCCCGCTTCAGTCAGTACCTCATCCACCATCGCCAATAAACGTTGCGCATGTTTTTGTGGCAAAATCTCATCGCGTTGATAGTTTTTTTGATTGTAAATTAATGCCACTGAGCAAGCGGCGGTAGAGGTCTCTACGGCTAAAACAGAAAGGGTCTGCATGGTCACATAATATTCCACATAAAATTAAATAAGTTTGTGTTACTCGCTGAGTCGTTACGCGTTCCATTACGTAAGCTTTTCAATCGCTTCTTCCGCACAATACACCCACGGAAAATCAGGTAAGCTATCACGAATGGTCGCACCATAGCCTTTTGATGAAAGCCTTGGGTCACATAACATAAGAACCCCACGATCATTCGAATCTCGAATCAACCGACCAGCCCCTTGCTTCATTGCCATAACCGCCTCTGGAAGCTGAAAATGCACAAAACCATTTAAGCCTTTTTCCTTTAAATACGCTTCTCTTGCTTGCACAATTGGGTCATCAGGGGGGGCAAAAGGGATGCGATCAATAATCACCAATTTTAGCGCATCCCCTTTCACATCAACGCCCTCCCAAAAACTGCTGGTACCCAGCAAAATGGTTTGCTCTGCTTCTTTAAAGCGTTGCAATAACACAAGCTTTGGAAGGTCTCCCTGAACCAAAAGAGAGCCCTCCCAGTGTTTTTCAAGAATTGCCTTCGCTTCTTGCAGGGCACGATGACTGGTAAATAAAATAAACGCGTGCCCATTGCTGGCTTTAAGCAGAGGCCATGCGGCTCTTAAGCACACTTTAATATACTGCTCACTTCTAGGCTCAGGTAACCCAATAGGATGGTAAATAACCCCTTGGTTAGGGTAATCAAACGGGCTTGCCCAGTGACGAGTATTTGCCTCACCCAATCCAAGTCGATTTGCAAAATAATCAAATTTACCACGCACACTTAAGGTCGCAGACGTAAATAACCATGCGCCGCCAATGCTCTCTCTTTGGCGACTAAACGGAGCAGCAACACTCAAAGGTGTTAAATTCAGTTTAAAACGAGCTTGTGATGACTCAATCCAACGAATTTTATTTTCAGCCTTGTCACTCATCCACTCTTTAAACTGACCTTCAAAATCTTTCGCACGCTTATACACTGCGGTGATTTGCTTGCCTCTTTCGGCAATTGATTTAAGATTTTCAATCAATAACGACAAACAATCCATAAAGCGTTTCATAATCAATTGAAACGCCGACTCACTCTCAAGCTGTTGCCAAGTCCAGCGCTTTTCCCACTTCCCTAATGATTCATTTAATACTTTAATTTGTTCCGCCAAATGATTCGCTTGATCCGTTAACTCAATCGACTCGGGTGATTCGAGCTTTTGTGCCTGTTTAATATCGCGAACTAACTCATCCAACTGACCACGTGTAATTGAAAACCCTAAAAACTGAGCCGCAATATCCGGCAACTGATGCGCTTCATCAAAAACATACACCTCCATATTAGGCAAAAGTTCACCAAAGCCTTGCTCTCTTAAAGATAAATCCGCACAAAACAGGTGGTGATTCACTACAAGTACCTGTGCCTCCGCCGCTTGCTGCTTTACTTTAGGGTAAAAACACCCCGAGTCTGCTGTGCATTCCGCGGCCTGACAAAATTCTAGACGCGCACACACCTTACGCCAAATAGGATCATCTTCTGCCACCGCCTCCAATTCTGATTTATCACCCGATTTGGTCTTATTTTCTGCCCAGTCCCGAATCAGTGCCAGCTTTTTCCAGTCCGCTCGACTGTGCTGTTCAGCGGTTTCTGTAATTTCTAAGCGCTGAGGACAAAGATAATTGTCCCGCCCCTTTAAAATTCGAGCTTTACCTTTTATTTCACACGCTTTAAAAAGTATAGGGAGATCTTTTTGAACCAACTGCTCTTGTAAGGTCTTTGTTGCTGTCGACACCATAACCGTTTTGCCTGACAGCAATGCGGGCACTAAATACGCAAAGGTTTTTCCAGTCCCTGTCCCTGCTTCAGCCAACAAGGTTTCTTCCGCGTCAATCAGCTGTTCAATCTCATACGCCATTTCTACTTGAGGTGCGCGAGCGTGATAGCCTCCGACCAACTCAGAAAGCGTGCCTGCTTCATCCATCACCTCATCAATTTTTAAGCCTGTAACGGGCTTCTCTTTTGCATTCAATTTTTTAGATTCTGACGACGTTAAAGACATGCTGAAAAACACCCGTTTCTTAGAGGCTTGTCCGAGAACTAAAAATCGACTCTAGTTCTTGAACAAGCTCCTAGGCTATAAAAAGTGTAACCATTATACGTTAAGAGCCCCACAAACAACCCTTTTAAACACTTTCTTTTAAAATCAACTAGACATAAAATGGTTAAGCCGTTATAATCCGCGACTTCAAATTTGAACTTAAGTCGAGTTAGTTTTAAACATTCGACCCAATAAAAAGAACGGATATATCCCATGAAAATTTTATCTTCATTAAAATCAGCTAAAAAACGCCATAAAGATTGCCAAATTGTTAAGCGTCGTGGAAAAGTTTACGTTATTTGCAAAACAAACCCTAAATTTAAAGCGCGTCAGCGTTAATTTTAGGTTTTTTTGCTGTAACAAAAAAGGCGCCCTGATCAGGCGCCTTTTTTTATATTTTTATTTTATAAAAAACTCTACGACTAACCAACAGATGCAATATCTGGTTCAACATAACTCCCCTCTACTTTTTGAATCGTTTCAATGATTAAATCCGTATCGACCTTACCAATAAAATAATCAGCCCCCATTCCTAGGACTTCTCGACTATTATTATCACTCGTCATTGATGTATGAACAATAATCGGCATTTTATTGGTTCGTGGGCTAGCCTTAAGTGTTTTAATAACAGTATGTCCCGATGCAACAGGCATTTCAAGATCGGTAAATACCATTGAAACCCCCTCTAAAGACTCTAACTCATCAATATAATCTAATAGTTGACGACCATCATCAAAACCTTGATATTTTAGCCCTAACTGAGAAAAGACCATTCCCATGTATTTTTGAATGGATTTACTATCCTCTGCAAACAAAATGGTTTTTTGATACATGTCATCACTAAAGTGAACATCTGTACTTTCAACCGTTTTGGCGGATGCAAAAATTTTTTCTGCAACGGCTGGCATCGCTTCAATTAACAATTTTTCAATGTCTAAAATAAAACAAAGCGTCTCACTGTTCTCTAAATAAGTATGATTCACAATTTGATTTGAGTTCACGTCGACATTGTAGTTGCCTGCTGGATGAATATCAGACCAATTTTTTTCTTCCACCCCATAAATATGTGAAACCCTTAACCCAATAAAATTATTACTAAAATCAGCAACAATAATAATCGACTTTTCACGCTCCTCATCAGTCATATCAAATGACATCCATTTCGGCAGATCAATCACAGGTAAATAGACACCACGCAACTCAATCATTCCTTCAATCAATGGGTTATGATCTGGCATGGGTGCAATATCATAAGCTCGGCCTTCTAGCACCTCTCGAACCTTAAAAACATTCATCCCGTAATAAGGTGGTTCATCATCAGATTGAGAAAACTGAACTTGAAAAATCATCAAACTCATTTGGTTGTTTTTACTTAACTGTGCGGTTTTTTCAACTTGCTCTAAAGTAGTACTCATAACCTATCGCCTTACCTATTAAAACTACTAACACAATGAGAAAGATTTATGGATAACACCTTAAATCACTGTAAACGTTTCAATTCTAACTTAAAACAAAGCCAGACAAAACACATTATTTAACCCAATTACGAACAAAATGAGAAGGAACTATTCCAACATTTTTTTTACCGGTTTAAATGAATAACGATACCCTTCAATTAAACCGTATTTCTGAATTGCCAACAAATGCTTTGCTGTTGGATAACCTTTATGCTGATCAAAGCCATATTCAGGGTATTGTTGATGCAGTTCAAACATCTGCTGATCTCGGTAGACTTTGGCTAGAATAGACGCCGCACTAATTTCCATTACTTTATCATCCCCTTTAACAATGGACTGACAGGGTAGTGCAACTTGAGGACAGCGATTACCATCCACATACACATAAGAAATTTTCTCCCCCCCTTCAACCAACTGTAAGATGGCACGCTGCATTGCCAGCATTGTGGCTTGCAAAATATTTAACGCATCAATCTCTTTAGGCGTTGCAACGGCAATAGCATAGGCCACCGCCTGCTCTTTAATTAAAAAAGCCAACGCCTCTCTCTTAGAAGCAGAAAGCTTTTTGGAATCTTTTAATGGCAATTTACAACCGATGGGTAAAATAACCGCAGCCGCCACAACATTCCCAATTAAAGGCCCCCGCCCAACTTCATCGACCCCTACCGTTTCCCCTGTTAAGGAGAAAAATTCAGGGCTTTGTTCTTCTAAAAACAGTTTACTTTGCATGTTGTTGACTTAAATTTGCCCAGTCCTCAATCGCATCCACAGCCAATTCTGATGCATTCTGCTTTAGCGAGGTATATTGCCGTTTAAACGCATCAATCTGTTGTTCTCTTAATCGCGTGTCCATAATTAAACGCCCCATCTGTATCGCAATTTTATGTGGGGTTGCTTCTTCCTGAATCAACTCTGTAACAAGCGATTGGTTGGCTAAAATATTTGGCAACCCAATCCACTTTGTGGTCGCAAGGCGCTTCATAATCCAGTAGGAGATGGGATGTACTTTAATCGCAAGTACCAAAGGTTTTTTCATTAATGCACACTCAAGGGTTGCCGTTCCAGAAGTGACCAATGCTTGATCGCACGCTTCGAGTACTCGACGAGATTGCCCATCAATAAGGCGTACATTAATGCCTCTGCCAAATTGATTGACCGCCTCTTGAATTCTCGCTCTGGCGTTATCATGCACACAAGGAATCAAAAACTGCATCTTAGGATAAATATCTGCAAGTAATTTAGCGCTTTGAATATAAACATCGGCCATGCGGTTAATTTCACTCATACGAGAACCTGGAAAAATGGCGGTAACGGGCGTAAGCGCTTCAATTTCAAGGGCTGCACGAGCTGAAAGGGTATCGGGGGTTTCAGGAAACTGATTGGCGAGAGGATGACCAACAAACTTAACGGGAATATCATAACGGTGATAATAAGGCGGTTCAAAGGGAAATAAAACCAAAACCCCATCAACAGAGTGACGGATTTTTTCAAGACGCTTTTCTCGCCACGCCCAAACGGACGGTCCAACATAATGAACGGTGGCAATTTTATTTTTTTTCAACTCAGCCTCAACTTTAAAATTAAAGTCAGGCGCATCAATTCCAATAAAAACATCGGGTTTGATGGTTAAAAATTTATTAATAATCAATTTTCGAATTTTAAGGAGTTCAAACAGGTGCTTTAATACTTCAAAAAAACCCATAACAGAGAGCTTTTCCATTGGAACCCAACTTTGAAACCCCAGCGCAATCATTTTTGCCCCCCCTATCCCGACAAAAACCGCATTAGGATAGCGAACCTGCAAACTTTCCATTAATGCCGCACCCAGCGTATCGCCCGAGGCTTCGCCAGCAATCATACCGATCACCAACGCACCGTTATCTGGTTGCATTTGCTTATCTAACAATACCACGTTCCGATTTTTTCAAAAAATGCACCAGAGAACCTAAAGTATCCTGCTCATCGTTTAATTTTTCGAGCTCTTGAATGGCGTCTTCAAAACGATTTCCAGTCCGATACAGTGTTCGATAGGATTTTTTAATCAAACTTAATTGATCCCGTGTAAAGTTTCGCCGCTTTAATCCTTCAAGATTAATACCCCTAGGGCTGGCTAAATTTCCTGAAACAATCACAAAATTAGGAACATCTTGGCTAATTACACTGCCCATACCACAAAAACTATGCTCTCCAATATGACAAAACTGATGAACCAAGGTATACCCCCCCAGTATCGCCCAATCATGCACCGTAACATGCCCCGCTAAAGCCGTTGCGTTTGCCAAAATACAGTGATGACCAATGATACAATCGTGCGCGATGTGTACACCCGCCATCACCCAATTATCATCACCAATAACGGTTTTTCCTAAATCTTGGCTCGTACCACGATTAACGGTCACATTCTCTCGAAAGGTATTGTTGTCACCAATCAACAATTGGGTTAGCTCATTATCATATTTTTTATCTTGGGGTGCCGCACCAATAGAACCAAATGAAAAAAAATGATTATTAACGCCAATAACCGTTGGTCCTTGCACCACTACATGTGGCTCTAAAATAGAACCAGAGCCAATGCTAACGTCTGCACCAATGACACAAAACGCACCAATTTTCACATCAGACGCAATCTTTGCACTGGGATCAATAACCGCTGTTGAATGAATCAAGGCGCTATACCTTTCGTTCTGCACACAAAAGATCGGCGGATGCGATTAATTTTCCATCAATTTTTGTTGTGCATTTAAATTTCCAAATACCACGCTTATTCCCCAAGGTAACCACTTCAAAATCTAAACGGTCACCAGGCACCGCAGGTTGCCTAAAACGACAGTTATCAACCGCCGCTAAATAATACATTGTACTGCCATCAGGCTTAACACCTTGGCTACGAAACGCTAAAATCCCCGTACATTGCGCCATACCTTCAAGGATCATAACGCCCGGCATAATCGGATGATTTGGAAAATGCCCCGTAAACTGTGGTTCGTTGAATGTAATATTTTTATACCCTTTCAACATAACGCCCGACTCAAACTCCGTTACTCTATCCACTAATAAAAAGGGATAGCGGTGCGGTAAATAATCAAAAATATCTTTTACTTCCATCATTCAATATTCATCCAATCGTAATTTATAACGCGGGTTAGTCTCTATCCACTAACTCATCTACTTGTTTTTGTAATGCTTTAATTTGTTTGGCCATTTTATCTAGGTTACGTGCTCTCACGCTGTTTCTTTGCCACTCCGAGACAGGAATTGCAGGAAACCCAGAATACACGCCTGGCTTACTAATTGAGTGGGTCGCACCCGATTTTGCTAAAAAATGCGTATTATCGGCAATTGTAATATGGCCTGAAAAACCAACCTGACCCGCCACGGTACAATTTTCCCCCAGTATTGTACTGCCTGCAAACCCTGTTTGACCTGCAATGGCAGAACCTTGCCCAATTTTAACATTATGCGCAATGTGCACCATGTTATCGATAATGCAATTATTTTCAATGATCGTATCTTCAATTGCGCCCCGATCAATGCACACATTGTTGCCTATCGAGACATCATCTCCAATAATTACTCGACCTACCTGAGGGATTTTAACCCATGTTCCCTCGTGATTCGCCCAACCAAAACCATCTCCACCAATAATCGCACCTGCTTCAACCGTCACATTGTCACCAATTATACAACCATGACTAATAACAACGTTTGATAAAATACGACAGTTTTTTCCAATGGTCACATTTTCTTCAATAATTGCTCCAGCCGCAATCAACGTGCCATCTTTAATCGTAACACCAGACTGAATGACGGCCTGCGCCATCACGCCAACAGAGTCAGCCAATTGTGCAGAATCATCAATACTTGCATCAGGATGCCGCTGAGTCGTCTTTTGTAACGGGTTTAATAACTGTGCAACAAGCGCATAAACATAATATGGATCTTGAACGACAATCATCGGAACGGGGCAAAACGCTTGGTAGGCTGGCGCTAAAATAACCGCACCCGCACACGTTTCCTTAAGGGAAGAAAGATATTTTTTATCTTTAAAAAAAGAAATTTTTGTTTCGTTCGAATTATTCAGGCTTGAAACAGCCTGAATATCAACATTTTTCGAACCAATTAAAATAACCTCAATACCATCTTGGCGTAATTGGCTGACAATATTTCGTAATTTCACGAAAAAGCCTAAAGGTTATTTGTTAAATTCGGCGCGTTGCTTCTTACTCACTGTTTTTAAATGGGACAGAACATCATTCGTCACATCAATACGATTATTGGTATAAGCAATCCCTTCATATAAAATTAAATCAAAGGACTGTTGCTCACCAATGGCTTTAATCGCATCATTCACAATATTTTGCAACGTTGCCAGCTCTTCATTACGTCGTAGATTTAAAAGCTCCTGAACATCATTACGTCTACGTTGAATTTCTCGTGTTAACATCGTTATTTCACGCTCTTTTGTCACGCGCTGAGAATCACTCATGATCGCTTTATTTTTTTGATATTCAGCCTGTTTTTGCTCTAACTTTCCAGCCAATCCTTTCAGTTCAGCTTGCTGGGGCTCAAACTCTTTTTTAAGCCGTGCATCCGCGGTCTTAGCTTGTGGCGCCTGCTCTAAAAGAAGTGCGACATTAACCACGCCTAATTTAACTGGCGTTTCTGCCCAAGCATTAGTCGCTAATGAAATCATTGCAACGGATAACAAACAGGCTTTAAAGAATTTACGCATCAAATCTTTCCATTTTTTATAAAAATAAACAACTTTTCAGAATTGTACCTTAAAAAACAATTGTTGGTATAGGAACCTTAAGCTAAGACGCCTACTCTTTTCCAATTTCTGGGTAGAAACATAAGCTAAAACCCTGTTCCTAGAACAAACTGAAATGACTGCAACTCATCTGTTGAGTCATAACTTACAGGTCGAGAAAAACTAAATGAAAGAGGGCCTACAGGCGTTATCCATGAAAAACCAACCCCAAAAGCCGATCTTAATTCACCCGCCTCAACGCTACCCACACCTGTAAACACATTTCCTGCATCCAAAAACAGACTCATTCGAATATTACTGGAATCTTCAATAAAGGGAATCGGAAGCACTAGAGCAGCGGTTGTTGCAATTTTAACCGCCCCGCCCACAGGGCGGTCTGTTCCATCCGTGCTTTTTACATAATTAACCCCTAAAGAGTTCGGCTCAAACCCTCGAACAGAGCCAATTCCCCCTGCGTAAAAATTTCGATAAAACGGCAGGGTATCTACTTTACCAAACGCACTACCATAGGCTATATTTCCTTTTAACTGAAACGTTAAATTTTCCGTTAACGGAAGGTACAAAGCCTCATCCACATACAACTTATAATACGATTCATCAGACGTTCCTGGAATAACCGACTCCAGAGCAAGGCGGGTTCGGTGCCCTTTCGAGGGAAAATAAAATGAATTGGTTGAATTATGACTCCAAGCCATACTAAATATCGCCGCAGTAGAGTTTTTACCAAACTCAGTCACATGATCATTACAAACCTTAAAATCATCCGAACACACCAACTCTTGTGAGTCCAGCTTAATTCCATAGGTTAAACGGTCATTTTCACTTAATGGATAACCTAATGAAGCACGCAGACCAAGGTTATTGGTTGTGAAATCGGCAATTTGAAGCCTTTCTGCGTTAATTTCACTTAAATAAAATCCTGCCCCTAAGCTTACACCATCCGCAGTAAAATATGGATTTGTCAAACCAATGTCTGCCGTTTTTCGAGACGAGCTGGTTGCAACCTTAAAATCTAATTTATTACCACTTCCTATAACATTTCGCTCTGAAATACCAATGTTAAAACTTACACCGTCTAATTGAGAAAATCCGACACCCGCACTGAATGATCCCGTAGACTGCTCTTCAACTTTAACCACTAAATCCACTTGGTCGGCACTCACTCGCTTGGTTTGAATATCGGCCGTTTTAAAAAAACCAAGGCGCGTCAAACGAGAGGTGGATTGACGAACCAGTTTTAATGAATAAGGCGAGCTTTCCAACTGACGCATCTCTCTTCGAATCACATAATCACGCGTACGCGTATTTCCCTCAATCAGAATTCGGCGAATATAGACTCTATTTTTTGGCTCAACATGAAAGTTTAACGCAATGGTTTTATCTTCTTCATTCAGCGCGGTTTCGGGTCTAACGTCAGCAAACGCATACCCTTCCTCACTCAAACGGTCTCGAATACCATTGACCGCTGAAACAATTTTTGAACGTGAAAAAACATCATAAACACCAAACCCCATCAACTTTTTCAGCGTTTTGTTATCCAATATGGTTTCACCAATAAATTGAATATCTGAGATGGAGTATTGCTCACCTTCGTCAATATTAATCGTTGTAAAAACGCGTGTTTTATCGGTCGATAAACTCACTTGAAAAGAGGACACTTGAAACCGTGCAAACCCCAAATCCATATAATACGATTTCAACGTTTCAATATCGCCTTGAAGTGCCATTTTAGAATACGCATCCCCAACCGACATTTGCAATAACGACTTTAAACGCTGATCGGAATAAACCTTGTTACCAACCAAAGTAATACGCCCAATAGTCGCAGGCTCTCCTTCTACAATCGTCACCTTTAAAGCCACACGATTACGGGGCAACACATCACTGCTAATATCAATTTTTGCAGCGTAATACCCTTGGTTTTGATAACGGCGGCTCAAGTCAACCACAACGCGCTCTAGTTCAAGATGATTATAAATTCGACCTTTTTTTAACCCTAGAGAATCCAATGCATCGTTTAAGGTCTCACTGTCAATCAGCTTATTACCCTCAATCGTCACTTCAGAAATAGAGGGGCGCTCTACAACCTTAACGACAAGCGTATTCGACCCTCTTTGATACAGAGAAACATCTTTAAAAAAACCTGTTTTATACAAACTTTGTATGCTTTTTTGGGAAAGTTCTTTGTCTAAAAACTCCCCCTTTGAAATAGGCAAATAAGTACTGATGGTTGCAAAATCAATTCGGTTTGCGCCCTCCACTTTAATGTCCTTTACCATAAACGCTTGCGCAAAACTCGGTAAAAGAAATAAGCAGGATACAACCCCTGAAATTACCGTTTTTTTAAACTTTACTTGCTTCATATTAACCATTAGAAATTCTTAAAACATCATTAAATAGAGCAACAAACGTCAGCCCTATAATTAAAACAATACCGATCCGTTGACCGACTTCCATCACCTGAACACTTACAGGGGAACCCTTTACCATTTCGATCAAATAATATACCAAATGCCCACCATCTAAGATAGGAATAGGTAATAAGTTTAACAAACCAATACTTAAACTAATCAATCCTAATAAGCCCAGAAAGGTAACCAGTCCAGATTGCATCGCCTGCCCTGAAAACTGAGCAATGCTAATGGGTCCCGATAAATGTTGCAGACTTACATCCCCAAAAAACATACGCTGTAACATCACCAAACTCATATTAAACAGGTCAACACTGCGTTGATAACCTTGTTCAACTGCATCCATAACACCATATTGGTTTATCACAGTATAGGGCGCTAAACGTTCAGGAGAAACATAAACCCCAATGCCCATTTTTCCAACCAACTGACCAGAGTCCATTTTTTTCTGCCCTAAAGAGACCGTTGTTGTATACAACACACCCTCTCTTAAATACCCCACATCCACGATCTGATTGGGAGCCTCTTGAATTTGTTCAACTAAATCACTCCAATCTTGCGTGATCACACCATTAATTGCAACAATTTCATCTTGAGGCATTAACCCTGACTTTTGAGCAGGGCCATCAGCTAACACCGTTCCTAGCACTGGGGGGAGAGAAAAATTAAACGGCTTAAATCCAATCAATTGTAACCAATTTTGCTCAGGCTGATTTAAATCCAATCCATCAATAGACACTCTGTCTAAAATTAATCGTTCGCCCGTGTCTATTTTTTCAATCACAAATTCAACATTATTCTGATGATGCACTCTCGCTTTTAAAAGTGCCTGATGAACGTTACGCCAACTCGCCGTTTCCTCCCCGTTCACTTGAAATACAACCCATTCAGATTCGTCTCTAAAAAAAACATCCGAAAGAGACTGCTCAATTGGTGATGCCAATTCCACCTCATTAAAAACCGGTTTAAACCCCGACACGCCTACCACATACATAATGGAAAAAACCAACCATGCAAAAATCAAATTAATCAGAGGTCCCGCCGCAACCACCGCAAAACGCTTATACACACTTTGGCGATTAAACGCTCTATTTAACTCACTCTCGGCAACCGGCTCTGCGGTCTCATCCAAAAAACGAACATACCCCCCCAGTGGAATGATTCCAACTTTAAAGGTCGTCTCTTTCCCTTGTCTTTCATAAATGCTTTTGCCAAACCCAATCGAGAACGTTTTAATTTTGATATTAAACCAACGAGCAACTTGATAGTGACCCCATTCATGAATGGTAACCACCAACCCCATGACCACAATAAACCCTAAAATAGACCATAACACCGTCATTTAAACTAGGCTTCCAAAATGCCATAACAGATACATCATGGGCACAGCAATCAACAGGCTATCACCACGATCGAGTAAACCACCGTGTCCGGGTAAAATACGGCCACTGTCTTTCAAGCCCGCTTGACGCTTCAAAACACTTTCAAACAGATCACCCAACACTGAAAACAGTGCAATCAACGCTAAAGACACCGCAAAAACGCCAACAGAAACACGTAGTTCAACCGATAACCAAAGCACACTCAGTACACTAATAACAAACGCAAGTGCCACGCCTCCCCAAACGCCTTCCCACGTCTTTCCAGGGCTCACATACGGCGCTAACTTTGTTTTCCCAAAGCGCCTACCACTAAAATAAGCCCCCGTATCAACCGCCCAAATGACCAGCAAACTCAATAAAATAACCCATGGCGAAAACGCATTTCGAAACTGCGACAGTGCCACCGTAAACAGCACCACCGCCAACACGCCAGACATTAAAATAAAAAAAGTAGACTCAA
>JAKISK010000008.1 GCA_021648625.1 Thiomicrorhabdus sp.
TTACACGCTTAAAACCCATTGCCTTAATCGACAAATACCAAGCCTATCAACTGCTAGACAATAGCTGGCAAACCATCGCCACCGATTTAGAAATACTGCAAAGCGAAGGCTTTGCGGTTAGTAAACAGGTTGACCCGCACATGGTCACTAAAAAAGTCAAAGGCAAAGACACCGAAGTACAAGACGGCTGGCAAGGACATATACTGCCGTTTAATTTAGTGCAACGCACTTACCTGAGTGACGAACTGCACGCACTCAAGCAACAAGAAAATCGACTGGCCGAAATCAGTGCCGAATTTGAAACCCTATTAGAATCGCTCTCTGAAGAAGAAAAAGAAGCCGACACCATCAAAGAAAGCAACGATGCCTTTATCAATGCCGCCGTAATTAAAGCCGCCAAGCAATTCAAGGCCGAAATAAAAAGCAACGGTGCATTTGAAGCCGAAAGCTATGAAGCCAAAATTCTAAACGTCGATGCCTTGATTAGCGAAGAGAAAAAACTTAAAAAACCCCTCAAAGCCGATAGCGAAGCACTGCACCTGCAAACCAAAACCACCATTGAAAACTTAAGCGATGAGCAAGTGCATGAACTGCTAGAGCTTAAATGGATTAGCCCACTGCTTGCCGAACTGAACAAACTGCCCGATGACCTCATCAACCAACTCACCCGCCAAGTGCAACACCTAGCCGATAAATACGTCACCACCTATGGCGATATTGCCAACGACATTCAAGAAAGTGAAAAACAGCTGGCAAGCTTGATTGACGAGCTAGAAGGTAACGCGTTTGATAAGCAAGCACTGGCTGAGTTTCAAACCTTTTTACAGGGTAACTAAAGATGAGTGTTGAAAATAACATACCTGCGATTCGGTTTAAGGGGTTTAGTGGGGAGTGGGAAGATAGAAAAATTAAAGATATTATAGCAAACCTGTCAGGTGGTGCTTCTATTAAACCTGATGATTATCAAGAAAAAGGAAAAAGAACAATACCAAAAGGGGCTGTTAACTCTTCAGGAATAGCTGACTTATCTGGGAGCAAATATATATCTTTAGAATTTTATGGAAAAAATATTTTAAGTAAGGTTTCTTCTGGGGATTTGGTCACGTCTTTACGTGATCTGGTTCCTACCGCTCCAAGTATGGGTAGAGTTGTAAAGATAAAAGAACCCAAAGAAGATTTTTTAATGCCTCAAGGTGTTTATAAAATTGCACTTCTAAAAAACGCAGATGAAAACTTTTTGATTTCGTATTCTAACAGTCGGTTATTTAGAAAGATTATTTCTAGAGAAAAAAATGGCTCCACACAAGTTCATATTAGAAATGGTGATTTTTTAGATATTGAAATTACCAAACCTAAACTCCAAGAACAAACCAAAATCGGCAACTACTTCCAACAGCTCGATACCCTTATTTTCCAGCATCAGCAAAAGCATGACAAGCTGTTAAACCTTAAAAAATCCCTGCTCGAAAAAATATTTCCCAAACAGGGAAAAAACGAACCTGAAATTCGTTTTAAGGGCTTTAGTGGGGCGTGGGAAAATAAAAATATTTTTATGCTTGGTGAGGTTGTAACGGGTTCAACACCATCGACACAAAATCAAACGTATTATTCAAATGATGGAATTCCATGGGTAACACCAACAGATATATCACAAAATGTAACTTTCCAGACAGCTAAGTATTTGTCAGAGTTTGGAGGAAAAGTAGCTCGTTTAGTTCCTGAAAATACAATATTAGTTACCTGCATTGCGAGTATTGGCAAAAATACTTTACTTGGAACTTTAGGTAGTTTTAATCAGCAAATTAATGGGCTGATTCCTCATAAAAGTGAAAATAATCCATATTTTCTATTTACTTTAAGTTTTTTATGGTCCAACCAAATGAAACGAACTGCTGCATCTGGGACAATGCAAATTGTAAATAAAAAAGAATTTTCAGAATTAAAAACAACTGTTCCAAAGCATGAAGAACAAACCAAAATAGGCAAGCTCTTCAAAACCCTAGACACCCTCCTAAGCCAACACCAAAGCCAGCTCAAAAAACTCAAACAGATCAAACAAGCCTGCTTGGCTAAGATGTTTGTCTAATACCGCGGAAATGCACTCATGACCTTAAAAAATAAATTAAATATCACCGATGCGGTTGAACTGGCAAGGGTGGAAGAAAAACTCAGCAAAGCCAAAGCACATCAATTGTTTAGTAGCGGCTTTTTAAACAAGCTCAAGGCAGGCAGTGTGCAAGCATTATTGGAGATTCATCGCTGCCTTTTTGAGGAGCTTTATGATTTTTCAGGTGAAATTCGCACCGTCAATATTGCAAAAGGCAATTTTAGATTTGCCCCTGTCATGTATCTAAAGGTGGCTCTAGACAACATAGAAACCATGCCGCAATCCACTTTTGATGAAATTATTGAAAAATATGTAGAAATGAATATTGCCCACCCCTTTAGAGAGGGCAATGGACGCACTACACGCATTTGGCTGGATCTCATCTTAAAACACGAACTGCAACAAGTGGTTGACTGGAGCCGTGTTGATAAAAATGACTACTTACTGGCAATGGAGCGCAGTCCTGTTAAAGATGTGGAAATTAAAGTGTTACTCAAACAAGCCTTAACAGACAAAATTTATGACAGTGCCATTTACATGAAAGGCATTGATGCCAGCTATTACTATGAAGGCTATACCCTTTATAAAACCGAAGAGATGGAAGGCAAAAAGTGACGTTTAATACCGAAGCCGAGTTTGAAACCGCCCTTATCAATGAGTTAAAAAACAAAGGCTGGGAGAGTGAGGTGCTAAAAAACCCTACCGAAGCCGACTTGCTCAACAACTGGGCAAAAATTTTGTTTGAAAACAACCGAGATATTGATCGCTTAAACGATGTACCGCTCACCAACAGCGAAATGCAGCAAATTATTGAGCAAATCACGGAACTAAAAACCCCGCTTAAACTCAATGGCTTTATTAATGGCAAAACGGTTGCCATTACCCGTGACAATCCAAACGACCCCCTGCACTTGGGTAAAGAGGTCAGCCTTAAAGTCTACGACCGTCAAGAGATTGCCGCTGGGCAAAGCCGTTACCAAATTGTGCAACAACCGCAATTTACCACAAAATCTAAAATCTTAAATAACCGCCGTGGCGATGTGCTGTTGCTGATTAACGGGATGCCCTTAATCCATATTGAACTAAAGCGTAGCGGTGTGCCAGTGAGTCAGGCAACTCATCAAATAGAAAAATACTCGGCAGAGGGTGTTTTTAGTGGGCTGTTTTCATTGGTACAGATATTTGTGGCGATGGAACCCAACGAGACCCGCTACTTTGCCAACCCCGGAGTGGACGGCAAGTTTAATAAAGATTTTTATTTTAAGTGGGCAGACTTTAATAACGAGCCAATTAACCACTGGAAAGGCATTGCCTCAAGCTTGTTGTCTATCCCCATGGCGCATCAGCTTATTGGTTTTTATACCGTGGCCGATGGCTCGGACGGTGTGCTTAAAGTGATGCGCAGCTACCAGTATTATGCCGCCAATGCCATCTCGGATAAGGTTGCAAAAACCAACTGGGCAGATCGAGACCGTTTGGGGGGGTATGTATGGCACACCACGGGGTCGGGTAAAACCATGACCAGCTTTAAATCGGCTCAGTTAATTGCCCACTCTAAAGATGCCGATAAGGTGATATTTTTAATGGATAGAATTGAACTGGGGGTGCAGTCGTTACGCGAATATCAAGGCTTTGCCAGTGACAGCGAAGAGGTGCAGGCCACGGAAAATACGGGGGTGTTAATTAGCAAGCTAAAAAGTACCGATCCTGCAAATACCTTGATTGTTACCTCGATTCAAAAAATGAGTAATATCAATGAAGATGGCAATGAAGGCAGTCGTGACGAAGGCGATCATAAGGTAATAGGCTTGCAAAGCCATGACATTGAGCAGATAAATGCCAAACGGATGGTGTTTATCATTGACGAAGCCCATCGCTCTACTTTTGGCGACATGCTGGTTACCATTAAAAAGACCTTTCCCTCGGCGATATTTTTTGGCTTTACTGGTACACCAATTCATGAAGAAAATCAGAAAAAAAAGAGTACCACCTCCACCGTTTTTGGCAATGAACTGCACCGTTACAGCATTGCCGATGGTATCCGTGATAAGAATGTCTTGGGCTTTGACCCTTACAAGGTGCTGACCTATAAAGACAGAGATTTACGCCAAGCGGTGGCGCTGCAAAAAGCCAAGGCAACGACACCAAGCGAAGCCTTGTCTGATCCCGATAAAAAAGCAATTTTTAACCGCTATATGGATAAAACCAAGGTTGGCATGGCGGGGCATACGGATGACAAAGGCAACTACATCAAAGGCATTGAAGATGAGTTGCCTGCATCACAATACGGCCGCGAGGAACATCAAACCAAGGTGGTTGAAGACATTGTTGAAAACTGGGTTACGCTGAGCCAAGACAGTCAATTTCATGCAATTTTTGCCACGCATAGTATCCCTGAAGCCATCGATTATTATCGCTTACTAAAAAAGGCTCAGCCTGAGCTAAAAGTCACCGCTCTGTTTGACCCCAATATTGATAATGGCGGGGGTGTATTGTTTAAACAAGAGGGCTTGGTGGAAATCATAGAGGACTACAACCAACGCTATGAACAAGACTTTACACTGGCAAGCCACGGTAAATTTAAAAAAGACATTGCCGCAAGACTTGCTCACAAAAAACCGTATTTAAGAATTGGCACAATGCCCAAACAGCAGATTGACCTATTGATTGTGGTCGATCAAATGCTCACCGGTTTTGATTCTAAGTGGCTCAATACCTTGTATCTGGACAAGTTGCTAAGATATGAAAACATTATTCAAGCCTTTTCACGCACCAATCGACTCTATAATGAGAATGAAAAACCCTTTGGCACCATACGCTACTATCGAAAACCGCACACAATGGAACGCAATATTAATGCGGCGGTTAAGCTCTATTCTGGCGACAAAGACATTGGGCTTTTTGTTGAAAAACTTGAGAGCAATTTAAAATGGTTAAATGTCATTTATGCTGACATCGCTGAGTTATTTAATAATGCGGGAGTTACCAACTTTGAAAAACTTCCCAGTGACATCGCAGTGCGTGGGCAATTTGCCAAACTGTTTAAAGCGTTTAATGAACATTTAGAAGCGGCTAAAATTCAAGGGTTTACTTGGAAGAAGTCTACTTATACCTTTGGAAAAGGCAAAACCAAATCAAAGATAACACTTGACCTTGATGAAAAAACCTATTTAACGCTGGTGTTACGTTACAAAGAGTTATCAAGTGGCGGCGGTGACGGTGATGGCAGTAGAGCGGATGGTGTGCCGTTTGAGATTGATGGTTATATCACCGAAATCGACACGGGGGTGATTGATGCGGACTATATGAATAGTCGCTTTGATAAATACCTTAAAACGCTCACCCAAGCAGGCGTTGATCGTGAGCAAACCCAAAAAGATATAGATGAATTGCATAAATCCTTTGCTACGCTAACGCAAGAAGAGCAAAAATACGCCAATATATTCCTCAATGATGTGCAACGGGGCGATGTAAAACTAGAGAAAGGAAAGACCTTTAGGGAGTACATTACCGAATATATGCATGGTGCTAAAAACGCACAAATTATGGCAGTGGCTCAGGAGTTTGCTGTTGATGAAACTGAATTTACTGACAAACTCAATAAATTGATGAACACCGGTGTAAACAGCAAGAATATCAATGAGTTTGGTCGTTTTGATGATCTAAAAAGCAGCGTGGACAAAGTCAAAGCAAAAGCCTATTTTGAATCCCTTGAAGGCGGCAATCTTTCAATATTTAAGGTAAACGTGAAAATTGATAACTTGCTTCAAAATTTTATAATTAAGGGCGGGTTTGATTTATAAGGCGTAATGCGATAAACAGCCATTTATTCTATACCTAAATTCCCCGCCTATTTACAGCGTGAATTCGTTAACGATATTGCTCTATTTTATGATGTTTACTTGATCATAGAACCATAAAGGGGGGGGGAGAAAATTTAGAATGCAAATTTTTACCCCCCCCCTATCAATCAGTTTAAGCACCAAACAATCCTATAAAAAAGCCCCGTTTACTTTGAAAGTAAACGGGGCTTTTTTAATGAAACATTAAAGATTAAGTACTCTTACTTTTTCTTTTTAGGTGGCATCAAATCGGTAATGGTGCCTTCTGCCATCTCTGCGGCAAAACAGAGCGTTTCTGATAGGGTTGGATGTGGGTGAATGGTTAGGCCGATGTCTTGCATGTCGGCACCCATTTCAATCGCCAGCATGGCTTCGGCAATGAGTTCACCTGCGTTTGGCCCTACAATTCCACAACCTAGTAGACGGTGTGTTTTGGCGCAGAACATGGCTTTGGTTAGCCCTTCATCGCGTCCTAAACTTAGGCTACGACCGGATGCTGCCCATGGGAATGCGCCTTTTTCGTATTCGATGCCTTCGTCTTTAAGCTCTTGTTCGGTTTTACCCGCCCAAGCAATTTCAGGGTCGGTGTACGCAACGGAGGGTATGCCCATTGGGGTGAAGGCACTTGGCATACCGTTAATGACTTCGGCCGCTACTTTTCCTTCATGCACCGCTTTGTGCGCCAACATGGGTTGCCCCACAATATCGCCAATGGCGTAAATATGATCCACATTGGTTTTTTGACGCTCGTCTACTTCAATAAAGCCCCAATCATTTACAACCACGCCCGCTTTTTCAGCATCAATTAAGTTGCCATTGGGTGAACGGCCTACGGCAACCAAGACGCGATCAAAGGTATCGGTTTCTGGGCAATTTTTGCCTTCAAACGAGACCACTAAGCCCGCATCGGTGGCTTCAACGTTGGTGACTTTGGATTTAAGGTAGATATTTTCGTACTGTTTTTTAATCTTTTTCAGTAACGGTTTGCTAATGTCTTTATCGGCACCGGGGATAATGGTGTCGCCCAGCTCGACCACGGTAATGCTGGAGCCAAACGAGTCATAAACCTGTGCCATTTCAAGCCCAATAATTCCCCCCCCTATCACGAGAAGGCGTTTCGGAATCTCTTCCAGTGCTAAGGCATCGGTTGAGTCCATTACTCTTGGATCGTCGTGCGGAATAAACGGCAGTTTTACCACGCGAGAACCGGCGGCAATAATGGCGCTTTCAAAGGCGATGGTTTGGGTGCCACCATCAGCCAGCTCTACACTAATCGTATTCGCGGAGGTAAACTTACCGTAGCCGTTTACAATCTCGACTTTACGGGCTTTGGCTAAACCAGCTAACCCGCCGGTGAGTTTATTGATTACGCCGTCTTTAAACGCACGGATTTTATTAATATCAATGTCTGGCTCTTGAAAGGTAATGCCGTGTGCTGACATTTCGCGGGTTTCATTTAATACCACGGACATGTGCAATAAGGCTTTGGACGGAATGCAACCAACATTTAAACAAACGCCCCCAATACTGCTGTAACGCTCGACCATCACCACTTTTTTGCCTAAATCGGAGGCTCTAAAGGCGGCGGTATACCCCCCTGGCCCTGAGCCTAACACCAGCACTTCGCACTGAATATCGGCCTCTGGCAAGCTGGCTGATGAGACGGCAACGGGCGCGGGGTTTTCGGCTTTAGCAGGTGACTCGGCCTTTCCGATAGAAACATCCACATTGTTTGCAATGGTTTCGGCACTGGCAATTTCCATGGTTCCAATAATGGAACCTTCGGCCACTTTATCGCCCACTTCGGCCGAAAAAGAGACGATTTTACCCGCAAACGGTGCGGGAATTTCCATGGTCGCTTTGTCTGATTCTAAGGTAAGCAAGGAGTCATCTTGAGCGACCTCTTCGCCTGCTGAGATTAATACTTCAATCACGTCTACTTCGGCAAAATCCCCAATATCAGGGACGATAATATCTACAATTTTTGTCATGTTGGGTTTCCTACTACAAAATTAATTGACGTAAATCAGAAAGGTAACGACCGACTGTGGTCGTAAAGCGTACGCCTTCTGCACCGTCTAATGCGCGGTGGTCGTAAGAAACACTGAACGGCATTACTAAACGAGGTATAAACTCAGCGCCATTCCAAACGGGTTGCATTTTTGCTTTAGACAACCCCATAATCGCGACTTCTGGTGCGTTTACAATGGGCGTAAATTGCGTGCCACCAATGCCGCCTAAGCTGGAAATGGTAAAGGTTCCGCCGGACATATCCGCCGCAGACAATTTACCTTCACGAGCTTTGCCTGAAATTTCCATTAAGTCACGCGAGAGTTCATAAATGCCTTTTTTATCGACATCTTTCACCACAGGAACCATTAGACCATTAGGCGTATCTACGGCAATACCAATGTTGTAGTACTGTTTTTTAATGATAGATTGACCGTCTGGCGACAGAGAGGCATTAACGCTTGGGAAGTCTTGCAACGCCTTTACCACCGCTTTCATGACAAACACCAATGGCGTGAGCTTAATGCCCATTTTTTCGGCCGTGGCTTTTTGATCTTTACGGAACTGATCCATCTCGGTAATGTCACACTCATCAAACTGAGTTACGTGCGGTACATTTAACCAACTGGCGTGTAAGAATTTACCTGATATTTTTTTGATGCGTCCCAAGGCTTCGGTGGTGGTTTCACCAAATTTACTGAAATCAATGGTCGCAATGGGTGGAATACCCGCGCCACTGGTTGCGCCAGAAGCGCTACCAGAACACTGCATGACGGACTTAATAAGCCCTTCTACATCGGTTTGCTGAACACGTCCTTTTGGTCCGGTTCCCGTTACCTGAGTAAGCTCAACACCCAGTTTACGTGCAAACGCGCGTACCGACGGCGATGCGTGTGATGCCGCCCCCATAGATTGTGCGTTCACTGGCTTGCTATTTGAAACAGGTGTTTGAGCAGGTGCGGCTTTCGGGGCTTCTACCACGGGTGCGGGTGGCGCCACCTCTGAAGTGATTTCTTTTGTTGCTTCAGCCGTCGCTTCTTTGGCAGAATCGTCATCCGATGCACTGGCGGAGACTTCGATGTCAAAAACATAGTCGCCTTCCGCAACGTCGTCGCCGACTGAAACCGAAATTTTGGTGATTTTTCCTGCCACGGGAGAAGGTATCTCCATCGTTGCCTTGTCCGATTCCAAGGTTAAAAGAGAGTCGTCAATAGCAACCACGTCGCCCTCTGAAACCAATACTTCAATCACTTCAACCGAATCAAAGTCACCAATATCTGGAATATTAATTTGCTGTGTCGCCATACTGTATTTTTCCTAGAAAAATTCTCCCCCCCCCTATATGTTCAAAGGGGGGGGGAGAAAAATTTATAAAATCATCATCGTTTTTTAATGATTAAACGTGCAATGGAAAAGGTTTTTCGCTGTCAATTCCATATTTAGTAATCGCTTCAGCGACCACTTCAGGCTTAATACTGCCTGCATCTGCCAAGGCTTTAAGCGCTTCAACCACCACATAATAACGGTTGACTTCAAAGAAGCTACGCAACTTTTCTCGTGTGTCCGAACGACCAAACCCATCGGTTCCCAATACATAATATTCACCTGGAACGTATTGACGAATACGCTCTGGGAAATCACGAATGTAATCGGTTGCGACAATAAACGGCCCTTTGGCACCCGAAAGTTTTTCGGTTACAAACGGTACTTTAGGCGTATCGGTTGGGTGTAAGGTATTCCAACGAACGGCTTCAATGCCGTCTCGGCGCAATAGGTTAAAGCTGGGTACGCCCCAAATATCGGCGGCGACATTCCATTCACTTTCCAACATTTCTGCCGCGGCAATCACTTCACGGAAGATCGTTCCAGAGCCCATTAATTGAACTTTATTTTTATGCTTAGACGTTGTGGTCTTAAACGAATAAAGTCCTTTTAGAATATCTTCTTCCGACCCTTCAGGCATCGCAGGGTGTGAATAGTTTTCATTCATCGCTGTAATGTAATAGAACACATCTTCTTTTTGATTGAACATGCGCTTAATTCCGTCACGAATAATCACCGCCATTTCAAAGGCAAAGGTGGGATCGTAGCTTAAGCAGTTTGGAATGTGATCGTACTGAATAAGGTTATGGCCATCTTGATGCTGTAACCCTTCTCCTTCCAACGTGGTGCGTCCTGCGGTGCCGCCAATTAGGAAACCACGCGCTCGGGAATCGCCTGCGGCCCACGCCAAATCTCCAATACGTTGAAAACCAAACATGGAGTAATAGATGTAAAACGGAATCATGCTCACGCCATAATTAGCATAAGCGGTTGAAGCGGCGATCCAGTTTGCCATCGCACCCGCTTCGTTAATGCCCTCTTCAAATACCTGACCGTGTGAGGACTCTTTGTACCACATCAATTGGTCGTTATCCATTGGCTCGTACAACTGACCCGCTGGGTCGTAAATACCCACTTGACGGAACAGCCCTTCCATACCAAAGGTACGCGCTTCATCTGGAATAATAGGCACCACGCGAGGGCCGAGTTTTTTATCACGCAATAAAATAGAGATAATACGAACAAACGCCATGGTGGTGGACATTTCACGTTCGCCCGTTCCATCGGTAAGCATTTTAAAGGTTGAGAGATCGGGGACTGGCAAAGGCTCAGAATTATCCACTCGCTCAGGCAGTGAGCCACCCAGCTCTTCACGACGCGCTTTCATGTACTTCATGGCTTCAGAATTTTCATCCGGCACATAAAATGGCACTTGCTTTTCTAAGTCGTCATCGGAGAACGGAATCGCAAAACGGTCACGGAAATATTTCAGTCCGTCATTGTCCAGTTTTTTCTGTTGGTGTGCGTTATTGGCCGATTCACCATAAGGCCCCATGCCGTATCCTTTAACCGTTTTGGCTAAAATAACGGAGGGTTGCCCTTTTATCTCTTCGGCACGTTTGTACGCGTTATACACTTTACGTGGCGAGTGTCCGCCACGCGTGAGTTTAAAGATTTCATCATCGCTCATGTCGGCCACTAAGGCCGCTGTTTCTGGGTATTTTCCAAAAAAGTGCTCTCTGACAAACGCACCGTCTTTTGCTTTATAGCCTTGGTACTCTCCGTCCACGACTTCGCCCATTCTCTTAATCAGCTTGCCTGATGTATCTTTTTGAAACAATCGATCCCAGCCACCGCCCCAAATGACTTTGGTTACCGCCCAGCCAGCGCCTCTGAAAACACCTTCCAACTCTTGGATAATACTGGCGTTACCACGAACGGGACCGTCTAAACGTTGTAAGTTACAGTTAATCACAAACACTAAGTTATCTAATTTTTCACGTTTGGCCAACTGCAACGCACCACGTGATTCTGGCTCGTCCATCTCGCCATCGCCTAAAAACGCCCACACTTTACGACCGGATGTTTTGGCTAATCCACGCGCTTCCATGTACTTCATAAAGCGTGCTTGGTAAATGGCCATCAAAGGCCCTAGCCCCATAGAGACGGTTGGAAACTGCCAATAATCGCTCATTAACCAAGGATGCGGATACGAAGACAAGCCATTACCATCAACTTCTTGACGGTAATTTCTTAACTGCTCTTCGGTTAAACGCCCTTCCATAAACGAACGTGCATACATGCCCGGTGCGGTGTGACCTTGAAAGAAAATCAGATCGGCACCCAGTTCATGTTTTGGCCCTTTAAAGAAGTGGTTCATCCCCACTTCATATAAGGTACAACTTGAGGCATAAGAGGCAATATGCCCGCCCACGCTGGTATTTTTATTGGCACCCGACACAATCGCCATCGCATTCCAACGCAAAATAGCACGAATCTTAGTCTCAAGATCTTCATTACCAGGGTAATTAACCTGTTGCTCTTCCGAAATGGTGTTGATATACGGCGTGTTGGCCGAGTAAGGCATATCAATACCATGTACACGTGCTTTTTCAATTAGCGTGGCAATAAGATGTTGTGCCTTCTCGCTTCCTTCAAAGGAAACAACGGCTTCTAAAGCGTCAATCCACTCTTGTGTTTCTTGTGGATCTTGGTCGATAAACTGTTCGCTCATTTAAAGAGTACCTCATGGTTTGGATCATTCTGTATTCTTTTTGAGGGCTAAACACTGCCATCAAAAAGACAAATAAAGTGGACGAATGATAACATTTTTTTATAAGAGATTCAGGTGAAAACCGTCCTCTGCAATACAGGGATAATTAGAAGAAAACAGTAAGCTATTGAAATTTTAGGAAAACCAAGCGTTCACTGCAAAAAGTGGTACAAAATGGGATCTTTTTTATTTGAGCGTTTTATCACGGTCTAAATGCTCATGAAACCAAAATTTCTCAAGCGTCACTTCCAGTTCTGTTAACGCCTGTTGGTAAACCGATTGCTTAAAATTAATGACTTCTTGCACTGGACGCCAGTAGTCCACCCACGCCCAATCTTCAAATTCCGGTTTTTCATGACAGTTTAAGTTAATGCAGTCATATTCACCTTCGAGTCCAAGCATAAACCAAATTTGTTTTTGCCCAAGGCATAACGGACGACTGTGATGGCGAATCAAGTGTTTAGGTAGATCATAATAAATCCATTCCTCTGTTCGCCCTAACACGCGAACATCCGTAGGGTTTAATCCTACCTCCTCTTTTAACTCTCTAAAAAGTGCTTGTTGTGGTGTTTCATTTTCACGAATCCCCCCCTGAGGAAATTGCCACGCATCTTGATAAATACGTTTCCCCCAAAACAGTTTTCCCTCTTTATTGACAATAATAATGCCAACATTAAACCTATAACCATCTACATCGATCATAGTAACCTTAATTTATTTAATTTTTTATGAGTACATAGTGCCTAATAATGACGTAATTTTCAATCCTATAATTAAATAATTCTAAGAAAACCACCTTGTCGAGTCACGCCATTTGGTTTAGCATTAGGTCAATTCTTAAATGGACTAACAATTTATGGCGCTTGCAATTTTTGATTTAGACAACACACTCATCGCAAATGACAGTGATTTTTTATGGGGCGAATTCTTAGTGGCCAATGGCTACGTTGATGCCGAGCAGTTTGCGCAAAAAAACACTCAATTTTATCAAGATTACCAACAAGGCTGCTTAGATATTACAGCCTATCAACGATTTGCATTGAAGCCTTTAAGCGAACAAAGCTTAGAGACACTTGAACAATGGCATCAACAATTCATGCAACAGTACATTGAGCCAATTTTATTGCCCAAGGCACACGATTTGGTTAAAAAACATAAAGAAAACGGCGATCGAGTCATCATCATTACCGCCACCAATACGTTTATTACTCGCCCAATTGGCTTGCGATACGGCATTACGGAGCTGCTAGGGACAGAAGGGGAAATTAAAAATGGACGGTACACTGGCGAAGTATCGGGTATTCCAACGTTTCAAGAAGGCAAGGTTACCCGCTTAAATGCTTGGTTAAAACAAGAAGGTGAAACACTGGAAGGCAGTTTTTTTTACTCCGACTCGCACAACGATTTACCCCTGTTAAAACGTGTTGATTACCCAGTGGTCGTTGATGGCGATGAAACGCTGATTAAATTTGCAAAAGCACACCAGTGGCCAATAATGAGCTTAAGGTAGGTCATTTTCAAAACAGGGGGGGGAGAAAATTTAATCCCCCCCACATAATAAAATAAACGTTATTCTCTTTCTTTAAATTAGGGTTATAGCTTTTTAACCTTTTAAAACCAGTGGCAAAAAAATTGAACGGCCATCTCGAATCACTCGAACGGGAAGCGAACGATTTTTGGGCAGTGATTTCAGTAACTTTTTTAGGCCTTTACTGTGTTTAACGGCTTTAAACCCAATGGTAACAATCACGTCCCCCTGCTGTAAACCTGCGCTTTCTGCGGGGTCACCAAAAACCTTTACAACGCCTACTCCGTATGGAATATTTAATGCGATCAAGGTTTCTTTGTCTAGCGCCTTGATCTCTGCGCCTAAAATATTACTTGAAGTTCCAGAGGATTTTTGACTGGCAATTACGTTGGAACTACCGCTATCTAAGGCGGCTAAGGTCACATTAAACTGTTTTAACTTACCTTGACGCAACACCTTAACCACAACCGTTTTATTCACAGGTGTAATACCCACAACAGGCGGAAGGTCGGTTGATTTTTGAATGCTTTTACCGTCAAACTCTAAGATAATATCGCCCGCTTGAATGCCTGACTTTTCGGCGGGTGTCTCTGGGTAAGTTTGACCAACCAGCGCCCCTTTGGGAGAATCTAAACCAAATGATTCCGAAAGCTCGCTGGTTACCTCTTGTACCAATACGCCTAAATAGCCACGAACAAATTTGCCATTGGCTTTAAGTTGCTCTACAACGTTCATGGCGATGTCGATGGGGATCGAAAAAGACAATCCCATTGCGCCACCGCTGCTGCTGTAAATTTGTGAGTTAATGCCAACCACTTCACCCGCTAAGTTAAACAAAGGGCCGCCAGAGTTACCTGGATTAATGGAGACATCGGTTTGAATAAAAGGAACATAGGTGTCATTTGGCAAGGCACGTCCCAGTGCCGAAATAATACCATGGGTCACGGTGTAATCCAGCCCAAACGGTGCGCCAATCGCCAAGACCCACTGCCCCACTTTTAAATTTTTTCGTGAGCCAATTTTAGCCTCTGGTAAATCGGTGGTTTTAATTTTTAACAGTGCCACATCGGTTCGCTTGTCTGACCCAATCACCTCTGCTTTTAACTCTTTTCGGTTCCATAACGTCACTAAGACTTCATCAGCACCATCCACCACATGATGATTGGTTAAAATATAGCCCTCTTTACTGATAATAAACCCTGAACCGAGTGAGTGTGAACGCTTTTCCCCCTTATACGAATCTCGGTCGCCACGCCCTCTAAACCCATCAAGCTCTCCTTTCGGAATTCCAAAAAAGTAACGCAGCATCTCATCGGGCAAGCCTCTAAACTGTGGCGGAAGTTGATGTTGCACAGTGGCAGATTCTTTGGTCGTACTAATGTTAACAACTACTTGACGATTCTCTTCCACTAAGGTGACAAAATTAGGCAACCCAAACGCTGCCGCAGATGGAACGGAGTTTGTCGCACTTTCTCCCCAGACGATAGCGGGTTGAATAATAAACAGTACACTAATTAAGTACGTGGAGAACAGTGATGTTTTTTTCATCGATTTTTTCATGGTAAGTTCCTTTTTATTCAATACTCAAAATATAAGGGTTACACTCTTTTTTTTCAACCCATTCGATCATAAAGGCATGGATTCAAAAAAAAACAACGAAAAACACGAGGCAAAAAAAAACGGTTAAGTTATTAACCGCTTAGAATTCATTGCATTTGTATAATGCGAATTTAAAACAATTCAATCTCCCCCTCATCCATCGACTCTAAATTTACTCGTTTCATTCGAGACTCTTCAATTTCTTTGCGTTTTTGATGAATTTTTTGTCGGAATATTTCTACTCGTTGTTTATACTCGTTTTCATCAGACGTTGGATTTGCACGATTTTCTTCTAAAAACTCGTTAATTTCACTTGAAAACTGAGTTAAGTTGTCTAAATGACTCGCGACTTGATCAACCAATTGGCGTACGATATCTTCAAACTGTAATGCTCGCATTGCGTCAGACACGCTGCCTTCAATACCGGTAATTAAGCCAGAAAAACTGCCTAATTTATTGGAGATACCATCATTCATATCATCCAGGTCGGTTAACATTACATTCATTTTTGTTTGAGAGGCGTTGGCATGTTCCATGTCTTTTGAAGCGGTTTCACTCACGCTGTTTCGTACTTGATTGACCATCGACTTAGCCGCTTCGGCTTGCTTACGAATTTGCTCATTCAATACATTGGAGTTAATGGATAGTTTGCGAACTTCATCCGCAACCACGGCAAATCCACGACCCGCTTCACCCGCTCTTGCGGCTTCGATTGCGGCATTTAATGCAAGCAAGTTGGTTTGGTCTGCAATGCCTTTTACGTCTTCTAAAAGATGGAAAATGGATTCGATTTGCCCGACCATTTCATCAATTTTTTCAACCGTCTGATTACTACGTTGACTGGTTTCAATTAATAAATTAATGAGGTACTGCAAGACCTCTTTAATCTCTATCGAGAACTGTTTAATACTCATCTCGTCGCTCGGCCCACCCTCTCCTCCAAGGTTTTCTAACAAGGATAAGACCAGTTCATATTGAGAACGCGTTTGCTCATGTAAGCCAGAGAAACTTCCATTAAGTGTTTCAATGGATTCCCCAATAAGCTCTTTTATGTGGGTTAATTCATCTCGAACCACATCCACTTCATTTTCAACTACGGAATCCACATCGCTCATAATCAATTGCAACGATTCGTCTGCAACCGTGACTCTTACAACCGCTTCATTAAGCTGAGAAGAGGGCACCGTTATTTGTGGTGAGGTAGCTTCCTCCATTGCCAACTTAACAGGAACATCAGAACGGTTGGCAACTTTTGCCACAAGTACCGCCCAAACAGCGGAGACCAATATGACCGCTATAAACCCTAGAAAAGGAAGGTTAAATAAGGTGACCCCTCCAGCGATTAGCGTTGCAAGCCAAGCTGGCCAATATGCAGTTAATATATATGGCATGTTTCGTTTCCTTAAGTGACATTGACGTTCTAACATAACCCCACGTTGCATCTCTGTCTGGGGAATTCGGAATGATTTAATTTTTCTAAAAAATCAATCTACGCCAAAGCAACACAGCAGATTTAATGCCAAAAAAACACACTACACCAGTTCTAAAATTTTCTCTGGAATTTTATTCAAGGACAGTACGTAATCGGCCGCACCCAACTTCACCGCTTCCCCTGGCATTCCCCAAACCACACTTGAATTTTCGTCTTGCGCAATGGTTGCGGCTTTGGCTTCTTGCATCTCTTTCATTCCAACCGCGCCATCGGCTCCCATTCCTGTTAATAGAACACAAATGGCATTTGATCCTACATTTTTAGTTACGGAACGAAACATCACATCCACCGCGGGCTTATGTCGATTTACGGGTGGCCCATCATGCAAACGGCAAACATACCCACCCGCTTCTTTCGCCACCATTAAATGTTTATCTCCTGGTGCAATGTACACATTGCCCGATAAAATGGGCTGACCATCTTTGGCATGAAAGACCGTCATTTCAGAAACGGTGTTCATTCGCTTTGCAAACGGTAAACTAAATGAAGCGGGAATGTGTTGTGTAATGACAATTGCGGGGGTATTAGCAGGTAATCTCATTAAAACTTCTTTTATTGCCTCGGTTCCACCGGTTGAAGCACCCAATGCAACAATTTTATTTGATGCATTCACTCGCTTAGACGTTAAAGGAGTAACGGCTCCCACGCTTTGCTTACTGTTGCCTATTGAGCGAGCTTGAGCCACCGCTGGCGGGGCATTTAAATTTGCAACATAACGGTTGTACTGATGCTCCAATGTCGATTTTCTTACTCTAGAGGCGATTTTGACCTTGCCGCATATTTCTTGCGTATAAGCTTCAAAGGTATTTTCTAGATTAATTTTAGGCTTCGTCACAAAATCAACAGCGCCTAAGTCCATCGCTTCAAACGTAACATCTGCACCTTTTTCGGTTAAGGTCGACACCATCACAACGGGCATGGGATGTAATCGCATTAAGTTTCTTAAAAAAGTCACGCCATCCATCTTAGGCATTTCAACATCAAGGGTTAAAACATCTGGGCGAAGTGCTTTAATTTTTTCTCGTGCATCAAAAGGGTCAAACGCCGTGCCAATCACCTCTATCTCAGGATCTGAAGAAAGCATATCTTCTAACATTTGTCGGACTAAAGCAGAATCATCAACAATAAGAACTTTAATGGGGTTTTTCACATTTTTTCCTTTTAGCTTAAATAGTGATATCGTTTTATTTTGTTTTTTTATAAATGGTTTGACCTAATAACTCAAAACGATCACATACTTTATAAAGCGACTCTGAATGGCCGACAAAAAGATGCCCGCCCATCGGCAGACTGTCTGCATAACGGTTAAACAGTTTACTTTGCGTTGGTTTATCAAAATAGATCACCACGTTACGACAAAAAACAGCATCAAACTTTTCTTTAAAAGGCCAGCTATCCATTAAGTTTAACTGCCCAAACTCAATTATTTTTTGTAGCTCATCCTTCGTTTTAACAAACCCCGTTTTAGCCCCCTCTCCCTTCTTAAACCAGCGAGTTTTACGCGCCTCAGAAACGCCTTTTAAGCGATCTATTTTATAAACACCCGAAAGCCCTGTGTTAACCACATTCGAATCCAAATCGGTTGCAATCACTTTTGCATCCCAGCCCGCGGGTACACACTCTTTTAGTACAATGGCAATCGAATAGGGTTCCTCCCCTGTCGAACAGCCCGCAGACCAAATACGGATTTTTTTGGTCGCTGCATTTTGTTTAATTAGCTCAGGAATTACGGTATCTGCCAAGTATTCAAAATGATGATTCTCTCTAAAAAAGAAGGTTAAGTTGGTCGTAATGGAGTTAATCAGGTGGATAAATTCCGACTCACCTTGTTGCTCAACGTAATCAAGATACGCATTGAAGCTTTTTTGCCCTAAAAAACGAATGCGTTTTGCTAAGCGGTTATACACCAAATTATTTTTAGAATCATTTAAGTCAATTCCTGCAAAGTCGTAAGCAATTTTTTGAACACGTTTAAAATCTTTATCTGTAAATTCAAACTCTCTTTCGCTCATCGTTTTCCTCTCACTTTTTTTAAAGAAGCACGTCGCTAATCTGTCATAATGAGATCTTGCACGAAAAGGGCGCGAGAGGAAAAAGTGATAAAATTTGACTGATTGAGGCGAAAATCGCAGGGAATAGCGAGCTATTCGCAAGGTTTTTAACGAAAATCAGGCATATTTTAGCCTTTTTCATCCGTGCATCCTTTCGTGCAAAGGTCTCATCATGAGAAACAATATAATCGTAATTGAGCAAGATGCAAATAGAAATGGTTTATATTCTTAATAATACCCCCTCCGCACTTAACATTAACTCGCCCGCCAACGCCCTCTCGTCTAAAAATATGCAGTTACATGTGGGACAAATACTCAATGCGACCATTAAGTCCACCCAAGGAGGTCAAGTACAACTCAGTATTGGAAACCAAACACTGACGGCAAGTACCTCAGAAAACAAATTGCAAACAGGCTCAGTACAAGTACAGGTTAAACAAACACAACCTTCCATTGTGTTATCCATTGTTTCAAACAACAAGCCAGCATCGTCTACCAATCAAGCGCAACAAGTACTCCAGGCAAGTTATCGGCAACTAATGCCTGCACAAACAAATATTTCGCAAGCGTTTCAGCAAATAAGCTTGTTACAGTCACTTCCACCTTCTTTGCTCTCACCTATTAATCAATTACTGGATCAAATGCTCAAATCAAGTACCCCGTTATCAGGAAAAGAGCTTAAGAACAAACTGGAACAAAGCGGCCTTTTTTTAGAGTCTAAACTCAAAAATAGCGACACGCCCAACGTTCAAAAAGACTTAAAGGCGCAGTTGCTCACGCTTAAACACCAAAGCGAATCGCTCAGCGCAAAAACCCCTTCTCCACAGCTGCTGCAACTTACCAGTATTTTGACTCAAGCCATTAATCGCCTGACTGTCCAACAATTACAAATGTATGAGAACCCGCTCGTAACCCCTTTAGAACTCCCTTTTGAGTCTGAAAAAAGCTTGCATAAAAGCACCATTGAGCTTCGTCAAAACAATCACACCATTCCTGCTTCATGGGAGGTGTTAATTGACACCTCTTTGCCTCAAGGTGAGCTTTCGACCAAACTGCTCATGAACCCCAAAGGGGAAATAAGTTGCTTTCTTTGGTGTGAAACCCAAGCATTAGAAAACCGAATAAAAAAGCAATTAACCACATTAACACAATCCTTTTCAGACAATGAACTCCCTGTAAGCAGTATCCAAATCATCCAACAAAAACCCGTAACAACTCAACACACCACGCAAGTTGCTTTAATCGATATTCATATTTAAAAAAGGCTCCATTATGATAAGGATAAGTTCGAATAGCCTGATAAAAAAAACCTAAAATATGCATTTTTTTAATCAATTTTAGTGATGGGGACTAGACCTTTTAAAACGAATCGGTTAGTTTAGAAACTCATCCTGTCAACTACAGAAGAGACGCCAATCCTATGGAAAAGAATTTAGACTCCATCCAAGCGCAAATTGATCAACAAAATGATGATAACGATCAAGTCTTAAGCTTTATACTGGGGCAAGAAGAGTACGGTGTTGATATATTGAGGGTTCAAGAAATTAAAGGTTGGGAGCGCACAACCCCCATTCCCAATACGCCAAAATACGTTATGGGGGTCATTAACCTTCGTGGGGCGGTTGTGCCCATTATTGACCTACGAATTCGCTTTGGCTTAGAAGAGATGGTTTACGACGATACAACCGTAGTGATTATCGTAAGATCCGAAGACGCGGTGGGAACTCAAAAAATTATTGGTTTAGTGGTTGATGGCGTATCGGATGTATACACCATTCAACCAAAAGAACTTCAAGCCGCACCCGAGATGTCTGGAAGAGTACAGTCTGACTACATTCAGGGGCTGGCTACCATTAATGAAAAACTCATTGTTATTCTTCGTGTTGACCCGTTGATAAACGAAGGCATTTTAGCCCAAATCAAAAAATCATTAAATATATAAACCCTATGTATAATGTTGTCAAAAATAACCATTTAACGTAACTACTCAGTGAGTAGATAATATGTATAGTAACGGCTCAGATGGCGCCTGAAAATGGTAAAATCAAGGCGAAAAATGTGAGTTTAC
The DNA here is from genome assembly GCA_021648625.1 of Thiomicrorhabdus sp. Classification (GTDB taxonomy): domain Bacteria; phylum Pseudomonadota; class Gammaproteobacteria; order Thiomicrospirales; family Thiomicrospiraceae; genus Thiomicrorhabdus. The sequence goes on from JAKISK010000008.1 coordinate 20,794, forward strand.
ATCTGTAAATGATCATTTTTTAACACAGAGTTAACCTTTTTCAGGGGCTAGCTGAGTCGTTACCATTTAACAAGTATTAAATAGCGAGAAGACAAGATGCCAAAAATCTTAGCAGTAGATGATTCTAAATCAATGAGACAAATGGTAAGCATGTCCTTAAAGTCTGCGGGACATGATGTAACGGAAGCCGAAGACGGTGCCGTTGCCCTAGCCATTGCACAAAAAGAGCAGTTTGATTTAGTCGTAACGGACATAAACATGCCCAATATGAACGGAATTGAACTGGTTACCGCGTTAAGAGCCATGCCAAACTATAAATTTACCCCCCTACTTTGTCTCACCACTGAATCTTCGGGCGATATGAAAGCAAAAGGAAAAGCCGCTGGCGCAACAGGATGGATAGTAAAACCTTTCAGCCCTGAAAAATTATTGTCTGTTATTAGCCGAGTGGTCTAAACTCACTGCGCTAAAACACAAGGAAAGAAACCATGAGTACTGAAATTAAACTTCCTGAAAACCTTACCATCCATCACATTGAAGATCACTTTAACACGCTTAATCAAATGTTTAGTGATGCTGAGAGCGAGATCGAAATAGAAGCCTCCGCAGTGGAAAGCATTGACAGTGCAGGCTTGCAAACACTGCTTGTTTTGATTAAAAACAGTGCCGAAAATGACAAAAAAATCTCTTGGAAAAACACACCTGAGATCATACAAACCAGTGCTGAAAAACTGGGGTTATCTCAAACACTCATCTTATCTTAAAAAATTATCCCCCCCCCCCTCTTAAATTTCTCTGCAAATAGAGATTCGGATCATGAAGCAAACCCCTCAAACCCTTGCCGATAAAGTCGCCATTTCAATCGAGTATGAAGGCGCGGGCTCTGGTGCGCCTAAAGTTACGGCAAAAGGTAAAGGGTATATGGCTGAAGAGATCATTCAAAAAGCAACCATGTTAGGTATTCCCATTCAGAAAGATACCGCACTGGTTGGGCTATTAAGCCAGGTAGAACTTAACCATGAAATTCCAGAAGAGCTGTACGAATCTATTGTACAAGTATTGATTTTTGCTTATCAAATTAGTGGCAAAGCGTTACCCACTCAAGATAAAAAATAAGAATTGGTCGGAGTGACAGGATTTGAACCTGCGACCACTTGACCCCCAGTCAAGTGCGCTACCAAGCTGCGCTACACCCCGAAAAAAGAATGAACTCGAAAAGTTCGGGCGTATTATAACCTTAAAGCCTCTAAATAAAAGTCTAAATAACGACTTTATCGTTCGTTTAATAAAAAAACATTAGGGGGGGTACTTTAAGGAAAAGCATAACGTTTATCAGCACGCTCTAAACGGTGATTTTTGCCTTTTTTATTTAAAAGTCCATCAACCTTCTTTTCTAATGCATTCACTTTCGCTAAGCTTTTTTCGACCTTAGACTCTCTTGACTGAAGTGACTTTAATGAACTTTTAATCGCTCGATCTTGCTTGGCAACCTTGCCCTCTAAAACTCGAACACGAGTACTGATACTTGCTGCATCAGCCACCCCTTGCCATACAAATAACCCTAGAACGAAGGGAATGATTATTTTATATTTTGTCATAGTCATAAATTGAGGCCTCCCAACGAATACCGCTTATCCGTTAATAAGAGCTTACTTGATAAACGGACTCAGGGCTTTGTATTTTTGCCTTGCTACCACTGTAAATAAAGGTTTGCTCAAAGAAGCGTTTGTCTACATACACCTCTAAAACGGTCTCGTAATTTCGATCGGCCATTGGCGTTACGCTCACAATCCTAGCACCACGAACCACTGCATTAACACGCGCCCTAAAGCTATCACTTTTGGCCGTTAACGTTGAAATGGACGTGTTACTGTCTATTTTAACACCATGTAATTGCTCTGCCAGCGCACGGTAAGCATCTAACTTAGAGGCTCGAATGGCCATCAATCGGCGTTGCCCTGGCGTATAAGCACCAAATGTACTTTCGGCACCATAGCCAATGCCTGAAATTTTCATTAATTCTGGCTTACTTGCTTGTGCGGGCTGTACAACACTTGCTGCTTGGTTATGCTGAGTCCTAACCTCGGTACCCGAACAGCAAGACTTGCTTTGAATGCAACCACTCAATACAAAAACACTGGCTAAGCCAACCATACTTAATTTTAGAACAGTTTGTTTTTTCATTGCCCTACTCTCCATTTTTTATTTTTCTTATACACTAACGTCATCAATTTGCTAACAACTGGTTAATTTCTTTAAATAAACCTACTCATTAAGGATAGGAATCACCTACTGACTGGTCATAATAGCTATCGTCTGGTGCACTGTATTGATAGGGGTTATGTGTTTGTTTTTGCTTTAACTCTGTTGCCACTCGCTCTTTAGAAGCGAGTTTCTTTTGTTGCAAAAGCATCTGTTTTTCAAGGCTCTTAATGCTCAACAATAATGCCTTATGCTTAGATTGAATGTCTTTTACTCTACGATTAACTTCATCAATGCGCCTTTGAGCCGAAATCATTTTTTTATTGACCGACGTTGCAAGCTTAAGCGATTCAGAATCGGCTAATGCAACCTGCTGAACCAATTTGGCATCGGTATTCACCTCCACAGGTGTGGGTTTTGCTGTACTTACGATATGAGTGCTCGATTCATTCAGGCCAAGCGGGTCAATGATTGCTATTTTTTGATCAGACGGCGCTGTGCTTTGCGCCTCTAACAGATCGGTTGTCACCCCTTCTAGCTGAAAGTTAAGTGCATCCAGTTTTTTCTCTAGCGTTTTAATGGATTGGTTTGAATTTTCGGCGTTTACGGCAACACGCTCTGTGTTCACTTGAATCGATTCAATTAAGGTCAAAGTCTCTTCATCCAGCGCCGAACTTTTCGCCGCTAAAGCACTCCAAACTCCAATCCCTATTCCAATCAAGGCCAATACCGTGAGGACGGCTCCAAAAATAATAATCAGTTTTTTTATAGAATCCATCTCTTCCACCGTCATTTCTGTCTTTAGGGGGGCTTTTTTTAAGGACGGTTTTTCATGATCAGAAACCGTTTTTTTAACGTCGGGTTGTTTTTTTTCTACCTCTGAAACACTTTTTTGAACCGGTTCTTCAACAGGCGTTTCTTCCTGTTCAGAGAATAACGGCTCCTCTTTTTCTGGCTCTGACAACGGCAAGGTCTCCGAATCCGATTTTACGTCATCCAATAAAGAGTCAATTGCATCTTTCTCTGCCTCTGACGTGGAGGTGTCATTTTTTTCAACAACATCCAGCTCTGCTTCATCAAGCAAAGCATCAATACTGTCTAAGTCATTTGGATCAATGGTTTCGTCTGAAGTTGCCACTCTCGATTTCCTTAACGAAAAAAACAGGTGAAATTTACGCCACTAAACTATTTTTAAATACGCACTTAAGAACTATTCTTCGCTAGTTTCGTAACGACTCAGCGAGTAGTCAATATGTATAGTAACTGCTCAGATGGCTCCTGAAAATGGTCAAATCAAGGCGAAAAATGTGAGTTTACACCTGTAAATGATCATTTTTTAACACCGAGTTGACCTTTTTCAGGGGCTAGCTGAATAGTTACCTAGTTTCTAAGTTTATTTTAGAAAGTACTTCAGTTTCGTTTTGGTTCACCCAATACATCATCGGTAAAAGGTAAAACTGCCCAACAGAGCTGGATCGAATCGCACCAAACTCCGTTTCGATATACAACTCTAAGCCATCAGAAATAGCGGAGTTGTTTACAATTTTAACTGCCACCTGACCTAAAGCATAAAACAGACCAAATTGATTATTTTCACCTGAAAACGCATCTTTTTCTTGAGCAAAAAAAGAAAGATTAGGTTGAACATACGCGGGTAACACGGCATAAGAGGCGTGCAGTGAAGAGAGGTTTTTCTTAAAAAAGGAAACTCGAGGTACTTGAACGGGATACCAGACACGAGGAATATCGCTAAACCCGTAAAAATCTAAAATTGCGGTAACTTGTATCGCGTTACGCTCAGAAAGAAAGGAGATCACCACATCTATATCCTTTCTGACTCTTGGCTTAAAGAACAAATTTACATCAACCAATGATTGAAGCCACAACTGGCGTGCCTTTGAATGCTCTCGGTTGCTGGCAATTTCAACGGCCTCGCCTACCGTTTTATCAATATGCTGTTGTTGATACGTTCCTGTGTGTTCCGAGGTGTGCCACAACGAATAAAAAGCCGACTCTAGTTTTTCAGACGCCGCGTGATTATCCGTTAACACCAATATATTTTGATAAGACTCGGCCTCTAAAAAACGCATTAACACTTCAACGCCTTTCACTTTACTGGGTGAAAGTGCTCTTTCATGTCCATTTAAAAATCTCATCTCATTAAAATAAAACGTCGGAATTCCCGTACTTAAGGACTGCCATTGATTGGCAATGGTTTTACGAAGCGGCCCAAAGATAAAATCGGGTTCATAGGCTTTTGCCAGTTGCCAAACCTCAAATGCATTTGCATACAGCGCCGTATCCAGAACCACCAGTGTTCCAACAAAATCGGCGCTTGTCAGTGCATCCGTTAGCCCTTCTAAAATCTGGTTACCCACTTGTTCATACGTGCCTGTTAAAGGCAATAAAACGGCTATGGTAGAATCCCCCCCCCCCCCTCTCGGAAATTGTAATGGCTGAATACCCGTTACCGTAAGGTAAGACTCGATCATCGTACCAGTATCACTTAATGTGTTCTTATTTTGGGTTAAAAATATGTTTAAACGGGCTACACGCTCCTTAAAGCGTGGAAGAATCCCCATGGAATTAAGCTGATGAATGTAGTTATTTAACTCGTTGTGTTCACTGTTTTGATAAGCAAGCTCTGCTTTTAAGATCAAGATTTCTTGCTCTACTCTGATAAGCTGGTCTTCAACCGTTTGCTCAGACTCGTGGTGTGTCTGCTCACGTTCAGTGTGCTCCCAGCTCATAGAATAAGGCATGGAAGGGGTCAGAAGTTCATCCCACTCTCCACGTTCATTGGCAAAGATTGCCGTTGGCAACATCAAGCAACCTACTGAAAATATAACCGCTAAATGCCTCATCACATACATCATCACACCTCTAACACTCTAAAAAATCGTAACTACTCAGCGAGTAGTCAATATGTATAGTAACTGCTCAGATGGCGTCTGAAAATGGTCAAATCAAGGCAAAAAATGTGAGTTTACACCTGTAAATGATCATTTTTTAGCACAGAGTTGACCTTTTTCAGGGGTTAACTGAGTCGTTACAAAAAATCAAGCCAGTGACTTGGAAGCTATTTCATAGACATCTTTTGATAAATTTGAATGATTTAAAATCTGCGTTAATGCGGATTTCATTTTAATACGTCTTTCTTTGTCATAACGTTGCCAATGTGTAAAGGGGGCGACAATTCGTGCCGCCACTTGAGGATTAATGCCATCCAATTTAAGAACTTGCTCGGCTAAAAACTCATACCCTTTGCCATCCAACCGATGAAAACCCAATAAGTTGAGTCGCCCAAAAACACCTAATACACTGCGTACTCGATTAGGATTGGTGTAAATAAAGTCTTCGTGCTTAACCAGTTCTTTAATGTGCTCAAGCGCGTGTCGATGATGTGACGCCGCTTGCAAGGCAAACCATTTATCTAAAACAAGCGTATCGTCCTTCCACTTTTCATAAAAATGCTGTAAACAAGCCGAACGCTCAGCATGATCCGTATGTGAAATGGCTTCTAAAGCCGCTAACACATCCGTCATATTATGACCACGTTCATACTGCAATCTTGCCAGCTCAAAGCCCGCAGGCAATAAGCTTAAATAACGCAAACAAGCATTTTTTAATTTACGACGTGCAATGTCATCTTTATGGTATCGATAGATTTTTTTCTCCCCTCCCTCTAAACGCAGGTAAAGAGACCGTAGTTCATCCCCGTAACATTGAGCCAACGCGGTTCTTAACCACAGATGAACATGGTAAACAGCGTCCACATTAATCTCTAAATACTGCTCTCCAATATAGGTTAAATCGGGAAGCGTGATCATTAATGACGTTAAGGCGAAGTCTTCAGATGCGTTGTTCAACACGCCCAAAAAAACCGCTTTTAAGGTACTTGATAAGGTTAAAGGTTGCTTACTTTCATAATAACAAATATTTTCTTTTATCTCTTTCAGAGCCAACGATTGAAACGCTTCCCAGCGAACAAAGCTATCGGAATCTGCACGGGCTAATAAGCTAAGTTCCTCATCTGAATACGTATATTCCAAATGAATGGGTGCCGAAAATCCTCTTAAAAAAGAGGGAACTGGCTCATTTTTAACCTCTGTAAATAAAAACGTATCCGTTTGCTCAGAGCACATCAACACCAATTCAAATTCAGACCCCGTTACTTTAGATTGACTTGGCGTGTCAGGTATTAAGCTTACGGACTCTCCCGACTTAGACAGCAAGCCAAAACGAACGGGAATAACCAAAGGTTTTTTTGTTTTTGGGGGGGTTGAGGAAACTTGTTGACAGGTAATACGATAGGTTTGTTGCCGTTCGTTGTACTCCGTTACAATTTTTAGCACGGGCGTACCTGGCTGAATATACCACTGATGCATTTGAGACAGATCTTCTTGGTTTGCATCTTCCATCGCCTTTCTAAAATCAACAACGGTTACCGCTTGCCCATCATGGCGCTTAAAGTAAAGATCCATTCCTTTTCTAAAACCAGAGTCGCCTAACAACGTATGGTAAAGTCGCACCACTTCTGCCCCCTTTTCATACACGGTCATGGTGTAAAAGTTATTCATCTCAATGTAGGATTGAGGTTGAATGGGGTGTGACATAGGACCCGCGTCTTCAGGAAACTGATTACTTCGTAAGCGTTTTACATCCTCAATTCGTTTGACCGAGGGGGAAAGCATATCTGCTGTAAATTCTTGATCTCTAAAAACCGTTAGCCCCTCTTTTAAGGTTAACTGAAACCAATCTCGACAGGTGACTCGGTTTCCTGTCCAATTATGAAAGTACTCGTGCGCAATCACCGCTTCGATTGCTTCATAATCCGCATCCGTTGCTGTCTCGGGCTTGGCTAATACAAATTTAGAGTTAAATACATTCAGCCCTTTGTTTTCCATGGCGCCCATATTAAAATCATCCACGGCAACAATCATATAAATATCTAAATCATAAACAAGATCAAACCGCTGTTCATCCCATGCCATCGATTTTTTAAGCGACGCCATCGCATGTTGGCATTTATCTAAATTACGCGATTCAACATAAATTTTTAACGCAACCGTTCGGTTATCCATTGTAGTGTACGTATCCTCAATGCACGCTAAATTTCCCGCAACCAATGCAAATAAGTAACAAGGCTTTTTAAATGGATCCTCCCAGATGGCATAATGGCGGTTATTTTCCAAATCACCTGATTCAATCAAATTACCATTCGATAACAACACACCATTATGCGACTTGTCTGCAATAATTTTAGTCGTAAAGCGCGTTAACACATCTGGACGGTCTAAAAAATACGTTATTTTTCGAAAACCTTCGGCTTCACATTGAGTACAGTAATTACCACTGGTTCGATAAAGCCCTTCCAAAGCCGTATTATTTTCGGGAGCGATTTGAGTCACAATCACTAACTCAAAATCTACTTGACTCACCTCTAATAACAAAAGAGACTCCGTACACTGGCAAAGATCAATCACCTCTTTGCCATCCAAGAGCACAGAGACTAACGTCAATCCTTCGCCATTCAACTGAACACGTCCCTCACCAGATACTCGATGAAACTGCATGGTATTTGTAACCATTGTTTTTTGAGGGTGCAGCTCAAACTCTAAATAAACCGATTCAATTTCAAATTCAGGTGCTTGGTATGCGTTTAAATAATGCGTTTTAAGGGGTTGTTCAGCAGTAAGTTTTGTCATTTACAAATCTCAATAAACAAAAAAGCCTTTCTATCCATCAGGATAAAAAGGCTTTAAAAAAAGAAAACCCTAACAAAAGGGAATTAAGTTTTAATATGAAAAAGTAGCACGGCGATTTTTAGACCATGCAGCTTCATTGTGTCCATCCACCGCAGGGTTCTCTTCCCCGTAGCTAACCACTTCAATACGGCTAGGACTTACGCCTTCAGCAATCAAAGCACGCTGAACCGAATTAGCACGACGCTCTCCCAAAGCAATATTATACTCTCGTGTACCACGCTCATCACAATACCCTTTTATCGTCACTGTCGCAGTTGGCTCCAATGCCATATAGTCTGCATTTGCTTTAATTGTGCTATAGAACTGAGATGCCAAATCCGATTGATCGAAATCAAAATAAACCACTTCACGCTTAACAATTGCCAGTAATTCTGCTTTTTGCTCTGCCAAGGTCTTAATTTTAGACTGCTTTACCTCACTAATATCCTGGTCTACCTGTTCAGGAAGATCATTAATGATCTGGTTTCGATCTACTGCACCCTCAGTAGGTTCTGGCGTAGAGCTACAACCCACCAGTGTAAACCCAACAAACCCAACAACCAACAACTGTTTAATATTTCTTTTTAACATACCTTTACATCCTAAATTCTTAATTTTTTATAGCGGCGATATACCGTAAACACAATTCAATATGCTTAACTTTGCACATTTTATTAAAAACAACCATTCCCCCTACAAAATAAAAGTGCAAGCAATTGATATGCATAGTGAATTAAAAAAGTATCATATCACCTTAATGAGCCTTTGAAATTTTTTTTTAATCCATGGTACGCGTTTTTAAAAAAACATTCTAAACCCACTAATAACTTACGTTATCTACCTCTAAAAAACGCCCTACTAACATGAAGCATTAAGTCTATACCTGAAAGCGAGGCGCCAAACCTATTTCAGGTTTAACCTACTGCCGTATTTTTAACCGCATAACGAAACTATCGAAAGCAAGCCTCCAATATTTTTGCTACGCGGTTAAAGTGAAATTTTTTAATTCCATCTTTAACGTTTAACAAAAAACCTTACATTACCCCTAAAGATTCCAAGACTTCAATGCTTAATTGACCATACGCCAAACCATTGGCTTTTTGGTATGCTCTAACTGCATTTAAGGTGTTTTTATTCCAAGTCCCATTAATGGCAGAAGCACCGCCTTTTAAATAACCAGAACCATATAGGCTACGCTGTAGCTTTGTAATAATTTCTTTTGAACGGTCTTTTTTACACAGCGTTGGTAGCTCTTGAACATAGCCTACCTTACTCTCTTTACTGTTTTTAACCAGCTCAGGAATTCGACCTTTATAGTCACCTGGTATGACTTGATTAACATAACAGTTTTTAGTTTCTGATGTTTCAAACTGAACATTTGGTGTACTGTTTTGGGTATCCGTAGCATTAAGCGCCTCTGTAACCTCAGCTTTAGGAACAGAAACCACTTTTGGTTCAACCTTAGGAACAGGAACCGCTTTTGGCTCAACCTTAGGAATAACGACAGGTTTAGGTTCTGGTACAACAATTTTTTGTGGCTCAGGGATTATGTTAGGCTCAGGAACAATAGAGGGCTGAGAAAGTTTAGGTTCAGGCTTCTCTACTTGCTTTGGCGGAACAAATACTGGCTCCGCTTTTTCAATTTGTCCAACATCTGGTGGTACTTCAGAGTTCAAAAGCTTACTCGAACCTTTACGGTTTACAACATCAGAATATTGAAAAACACCTAAATCAACCAATGATTCAATACTTAATTGACCATAAGCCAAACCTTTTGATTTTTGATAATTAATTAATGAATTTAAGGTGTTAACCCCCCAAATACCATCAATAACTTCTAAATCATGTGGCGGGCTTGGCTTTAAAAAACCTTGCTCACTTAAAGAAATTTGTAACTGTTTAATAATTTCAGGACTGCGACTCCACTTACACAAGGTAGGCAAACGAATGGAATCTCCTGCTTGCGCATTTGAATTAAGTATTTCTGGCAGTGAGCCTGAATAAGAACCTGGAATCGTTTGACCCGCAACACATTGCCTAATAACAGTATCAAATGATTGTGTACTTGGAGAGCTATAATAAGAGACTTCTTGATTTGCGTAAGACACTTCTTGGTTTGATGCCACAAACGGTTCGCTTACCTCCTCATCAACAGGCGCACTATAAACCTCTTCACTCACTTGCGCAACCTCAGCAGGCGGTGCTATTTCTTCAACGACAACAGCGGTTTTTGGTTGCTCTTCTGTTTGTGCATAAATATTTTTCCATTGTTCTAACAATGGATCTGATGAAGTATTTTCTTGTTCTAATGTTTCGGTAACGGATGGGGTCGAAGCAACACTCGGTAGGTTATTAGCATCTTGAACTGGCTGCTCAAGTGTATCTATTTTAGACTCTAATTGATTAATCTTAATCTCAGAAAAACGTTTATCATCTTGGTTTTGCTCTGCAAGTTCCGCCATTACTCTAGCACGCTCTTCTGCCTTGGCTTTTTCAATCAATAAATCCACGTACGCTGGGGACATAGCAGGTTTATATGTTGTGTCTGGATTTGTAGGCGCAGAAAAACAACCCGCCAAAGAGAGAATCGAACCACAAATAACCGTTAATTTAAAAAGCTTCATAACCAACCTTTATATCACTTATCAGATAATGACCTTTCGTACAAAAAGGCCTAAAAATAAAACTAAAACATATTCTATGACATATCATGCATAAAATCACTTATTCAAACTAAAAAAAACCACATAGAACGAAGGTTCAATGTGGATTTTTAATTTATTTAGGTAACACAAATAAAATGTTAACCAACGGCCACCCCTATTTCAGATAACGACTTAGGCGACTTTACGTCATAGGTCGCAATTTCATCAAACTGTAAATAACGATACACATCATCGGCCATCGTATCGAGTAGACCCACCTCTTTTAGATATTCCTCTTTCGTTGGTAGCTTACCTAACGCCGCACACACCGCCGCCAGTTCCGCCGAACCTAGGTAAACATTTGCACCGTCACCTAAACGATTTGGAAAGTTTCGTGTTGAGGTAGAAAAGACGGTAGACTCCGCGGCAACCCGCGCTTGGTTCCCCATACAGAGAGAGCAACCTGGAGATTCTGTACGCGCACCTACTTTACCGTAGATACTGTAATATCCCTCTTCAATCAACTGACGCTCATCCATTTTAGTCGGTGGTGCAATCCAAAGACGTGTTGGAAGAACCGTGCCCATGTTTTCAAGGACTTTACCTGCGGCACGAAAATGACCAATATTGGTCATGCAAGAGCCAATAAAGACTTCATCAATTGGCGTACCCGCCACATCTGATAATAATTTCACGTCATCAGGATCATTTGGACACGCTACGATTGGCTCTTTAATCTCGTCAAGATCAATTTCAATTATTTCGGCATACTGAGCGTCGGAGTCAGCACTTAATAAAACAGGGTTCGCAATCCAAGCTAGCATTTCATCACGACGACGCAATAAGGTACGCGCGTCAGCGTAGCCATTATCCACCATCCAGTTAATAAGCGTAACATTGGACTTTAAATACTCAATAATGGGCCCTTCAGAGAGTTTAACCACACACCCATTTGCCGAACGCTCTGCTGACGCATCGGATAGTTCAAACGCTTGCTCAACTTTAAGATGTTCAAGCCCTTCAATTTCTAATACACGACCATTAAAAACGTTCTTTTTTCCTTTCTTTTCAACCGTCATCAATCCCAGTTGAATCGCTTTATAAGGAATGGCATTCACCAAGTCACGTAACGTAATACCTGGTTGCATTTTGCCTTTAAAACGTACTAAAACCGATTTTGGCATATTCAACGGCATAACACCCAAGGTGGCACCAAAGGCAACCAGACCCGAGCCAGCAGGAAACGAAATACCAATTGGAAAACGGGTGTGAGAGTCACCACCGGTACCAACGGTATCAGGCAGTAACAAACGATTTAGCCATGAGTGAATAACCCCGTCACCAGGGTGCAAAGCCACGCCACCACGGCTTGTCATAAAGTCTGGTAAGGAGTGTTGCAACTGAATATCGACGGGTTTTGGATAGGCCGAAGTATGACAAAACGACTGCATAACCAAATCGGCAGAGAACCCTAAACAAGCGAGTTCTTTCATCTCATCACGCGTCATCGCGCCCGTGGTATCTTGAGAGCCAACGGTTGTCATGTGTGGCTCACAATACATTCCAGGACGAACCCCTTCAATGCCACTCGCTTTACCGACCATTTTTTGTGCCAGTGTATAACCATGGTCAGATTGGGATTTATCTTGAGGGCGTATAAAGACATCCGAAGGTACCAATCCTAAATCGGCACGTGCTTTATCGGTTAAACCACGTCCAATAATCAGAGGGACTCGACCACCTGCACGTACTTCATCAGGCATCGTATCAGGTGCCAACTCAAACGTTGAGATCGTTTCGCCTGCTTCATTGGTCACTTTTCCTGTGTAGGGATGAATCGTAATCACATCCCCCATATTCATCGCTTCTACGTCACATTCGATAGGCAGTGAACCAGAATCTTCGGCTGTATTGAAAAAAATAGGGGCAATTTTACTGCCTAACACCACGCCACCTTGGCGTTTATTTGGGACATAAGGAATGTCATGTCCAAAAAACCACATGACCGAATTCATCGCTGATTTACGAGAGGAACCCGTTCCAACCACATCCCCCACATACGCGACCATGTGCCCTTTTGCTTTTAACGCTTCCATCACACTTTCTACATTTTCAATGCGTGTTTTCAGCATCTCTTTCGCATGCAGTGGAATGTCTGGGCGCGACCAAGCGGCCGTTGCAGGGGAAAGGTCATCGGTATTGGTTTCGCCCTCTACTTTAAAGACCGTGACCGTAATCTCTTCAGGCATTTTAGGTTTTGACGTAAACCACTCGGCTTCTGCCCATGACTTCATCACTTGCATGGCGTAATCATTGGTTTTCGATTTTTCAACCACATCATGATACGCATCGTAAACCAGTAACGTTTTAGATAATGCCGCAACAGCCGCTTCGGCAATCTGAGTATCTATACTGTCCAATAGGTCAATTAATGGTTGTACGTTATAACCACCCAGCATGGTGCCTAATAAAACCACCGCGTCAACACTTGAAACAAATGAAACAGATACCTTTCCTTTCGCTATATCCGCTAAAAAAGCAGCTTTAACATAAGAAGCTTCATCGACACCAGGTGGTACTCTATGCGTTAATAATTCGAGTAAAAATGCTTCTTCACCCGCAGGAGGGTTTTTGATTAACTCAACCAACTGCCCCGTCTGTTCTGCATTTAAAGGCAACGGCGGCAAGCCTTCTTCTGAGCGTTCGGCAACATGACTACGGTAAGAATCTAACATGGTAAAGTTCTCCTAATAAGATTTTAATTTGGCGGTATTCTAACATATCAAGACCTTGATACGAATGGAGGGGGAGGGAAATTAAAGCAACAAATCCCCAAAGCCCCAGATCAAAGTTCCCAATACCAAGGTGACGTGTGAAATCCATACTTTTTTCATGTGCCATTTAGAGGGGGTTAAATCGGGCATATCCATGTCCGCATCCACTTTTTCTAAGCGGTCATATAAACGATCCAGTTCGCCGTGCAACAAACGGTACTCACTCATTGCGGCCAACAACACCACCAAGCTTCCAAAACGAGCGAACCATAATGGCTCTAACCAGATGCCTAAAACCAACCCAATGGCACCCAAAACCCATGCCAAAACCAACAATAAACCACTTTTCTTTTTCAATGTACTGCCTTAATATTAAATGTTTTTTCTTCGTTTTACCTCTTCAAATGCTGCATTAATCTCTTGCATCTTTTCGGTACCTTTACGAATTTCTTCATCGTCCATACCCTGCCCATGCATATAATCTGGATGATGCGATTTGACTAACTTTCGGTACGCCCTTTTAATCACTGTAAATTCATCTTCTTCGGTACAGCCTAGCTCTTTATAAGGATCTTTATCAAAGGGGTAGGCACCTGCTTGCCCACCTCCCATCACCTGGCTAATCATATTTTTAATTTGTTCATCGGTAAAGGTTAATACTTGACCGATCTCTTCCACCACCGCTCGCGTGTTATCCGACAAACCGTCTAATGATGCAAAGGTAATCAGCTGAAAAAACACACCCGCTCGCACCTGCTCATTAGTCTTACTTAATGACTGACAATAGTATTGAATCGACTGTACATCATCTTTTGCTTTATTGGCCAAAGCAAACAGCTTTCGTTTTGTGTTGTCAATTAAAACCGTTGGCACGCGAGCCTGCTTCATCCCTGCCAGCATCGTTTTAATGGTGTCGCTCATAAACTCCACCTCAACTTTACTGACTTTTCCGTCGCTCTTAGCCACTTTGGCCATTAACGCAATCACCTCTTCTGGAATGGATAAACGACTTTTTGAATACTCGTTGCTTGAAAAGTTTTTATACGCATCCGCAAACCCATTGCTGTCTTTAACGGAACCATAAATATTGCGCCCTAAATCGATAACATTTCTCAGCAACTTAAGCATCAGCTTAAAAACACTAAAAAAGAGAATCAGCACAACCAGTAAGATACCAATAATGAATTTTAAAAAACGTGCCATTTAACTCACTTCCTACGCAATCGTTATATAATTAACCACTGAGCTGTCCATATTGCCATCAAAGCAAACAGTGCTGCAAATACGTCATCTAACATAATTCCAAACCCACCCTGTACCTTTTGGTCAATCCAATTGATAGGCCAAGGTTTCCAAATATCAAATACCCTAAAGGCGATAAAAGCCAACACCCAATACAATACGCTTTGTTCAGGCAACAACACTAATACTAGCCATATGCCAATAAATTCATCCCAAACAATGCCACCATGATCATGCACCCCCAATAATTTGGAAGATTGACCACAAATAAAACTGCCAAACAGTGTGCCTAATAATAAGACCCCCCATGCCAGCCATTCACTCCATAATAAAACGGGAAGAAAAAGCAGTAAGCCCAGCAAAGTCCCTGCCGTTCCAGGCGCCTTTTTAGCCAAGCCTGAACCAAAACCAAAGCCAAGCAATAACACAGGTTTAGCGAGTAAATCAGCCATACTTGGAACAGGGGGGGGGGGATTTTTTTGTGCCATTGCTTAAAACTCTGTTACAAACGAAAACAGCGTTAAATTAACGCTGTTTTTGTTCAAAAGTACCAAAAATGAATTAAAAGATCTCTAACCCTAATCCCCAGATAGAAAATACGTTTATAGCACAAACCCTTGCCGCACCTAGTAAATTCAAAAAAAGACGCATCACCAATAAGGTGACATTGTTTTTTTTGAGTTCACTATGCACATCAACCGTTTGCACTCTAATTCGCATTTCTATCTGGGGATTAGGGTCTAAATATTATTTGCGTCTTTTTGCTGCTGTTTTTAGGCGTAGCGCATTCAATTTAATAAACCCTTCCGCATCTTTATGATCGTAAGCGCCATCATCCTCTTCAAACGTAGCAATTTTCTCATCAAATAAACTGTACTCAGAAGTACGAGAGACCACTATCACATTGCCCTTATACAGTTTAAGGCGCACATTTCCTGTCACATACGTTTGAGAATTATCAATTAACGCTTGCAGCATTTCGCGCTCTGGTGCAAACCAAAAACCGTTATAAATCATCTCTGCATACTTAGGCATTAACTCATCTTTTAAATGTGCGGCATTGCGATCCAGTGTTAAAGATTCCATGGCACGGTGCGCTTTTAACATAATCGTTCCCGCTGGTGTTTCATAACAACCACGCGCTTTCATCCCAACAAAACGGTTTTCAACAATGTCATCACGTCCAATGCCGTTTGCACCACCGACTTTGTTTAAATACTCCATTACCGTCGCTGGAGACATAGTTTCACCATTAATGGCAACAATGTCCCCTTTTTCATAAGTAATATCAATATAGGTGGCTTCATTTGGAGCATTTTCAGGAGAGACTGTCCACAACCACATATCTTCTTCCGGCTCATTAGCAGGGTCTTCAATTACGCCACCTTCATAAGAGATGTGCAATAAGTTTGCATCCATTGAATAGGGCGATTTTTGACCTTTTTTCTTCTCAACTTGAATGCCATGCTCAGCGGCATACGCCATCAGTTTTTCACGCGAAAGTAAGTCCCACTCACGCCAAGGCGCAATCACATGTACATCAGGCATAAGTGCATACGCATTCAACTCAAAACGAACCTGGTCGTTGCCCTTGCCCGTTGCACCATGAGAGATAGCATCGGCACCCACTTCCTGCGCAATTTCCACCAAGCGTTTTGAAATCAATGGACGTGCAATTGAGGTTCCTAAACGGTACTCACCTTCATAAATGGCATTAGCGCGCATCATCGGGAACACAAAGTCACGTGCAAACTCTTCACGCAAGTCTTCAATATAAATCTCTTTAATGCCCATCGCTTCGGCTTTTTTGCGAGCAGGCTCTACTTCTTCACCTTGACCAATGTCAGCGGTAAATGTGACCACTTCGCATTGGTATTCATCTTGCAACCACTTTACAATAATGGAAGTATCTAAACCACCAGAATAAGCCAAAACAACTTTTTTAATCTCGGGCATTATTTTTTTCCTATCGAATTCTTCTATTAATTGCGCGAATTATACATTAAAATTACTCAATTATAATCAATAAATAGCGCCTCAAGCGCTTCGGAAGCCATCAAAAATGATCAGTTTTTCAGATTTTATTAAAGTCACCCCTCAATATTTTATTCCCAAACACCTTTTATCATCTGGAATGCACTGGTTTATGCAGGTGGAAACCCCATGGATTAAAAACAATACCATTAAACTGCTCACTAAAATTTACGGCATTAATGTAAGCGAAGCCGAAAATGAAGATTTGACCAGCTATCGCCACTTTAACGACTTTTTTACCCGAGCATTAAAACCCGAAGCGCGTCCGATTGACCCTACCGAAAATGCGTGGGTTAGCCCCGTTGACGGCGTTATCAGCCAATCTTCACACATCAATGGCAACCAAATTATTCAAGCAAAGTGTCACCCCTATACCGTAGAAGCGCTTGTAGGTGGGGACATCACCTATGCCAAAACGTTTGACAATGGAGAAGCCGCCGTAATTTACCTTTCACCAAAAGATTACCACCGTATCCACATACCAGACGCTGGGAAACTGCTCTCGATGACTTACGTACCTGGAGATTTGTTTGCCGTAAACCCTGCTACGGTTCGTAATGTTGATGGCCTATTTGCACGCAATGAACGACTCGTGATTCGTTTTGAAAATGAACGTGGGTCATTTTGCCTGATCATGGTCGGCGCAATTTTCGTAGGCAGTATGCAAACCGTTTGGGAGGGAAAAATCACCCCAGAGTATCAACCTACCATCCAACATTGGGATTATTCAGACGCAAACTTGACCTTTAACAAGGGCGATGAAGTTGGTCGCTTTAATATGGGCTCAACTGTGGTACTCTTAACGCCAGAAAATCAACTACCAGAATTAGGGCAAATCATTGCAGGCACCCCAATCAAAATGGGCGAGCATTTAGCAAGCTACCCGAGCATCAAACAAGACCCTTCTGACGATATCGCACATGAGATCATGGAAGATGACAGACTTAAAACCATTAGTTAAGGAGTTAACATGAAGCTAATTACCGCAATCATAAAACCGTTTAAATTAGACGATGTGCGTGACGCACTGCATGATATTAATATTCACGGCATGACCGTTACTGAAGTCAAAGGCTATGGCCGTCAAAAAGGCCATACCGAGATGTACCGTGGCGCAGAGTACGTGGTAGACTTTTTACCCAAATTAAAAATTGAAATTGCGATAGCATCCGAGGTTGTCGATGCCGCTTCTGAAGCCATTATTAATGCCGCGCAAACAGGAAAAATTGGTGATGGTAAAATCTTCATCACTAATATTGAACAAACCATTCGAATCCGTACAGAAGAAACTGGAGTTGAAGCGCTTTAAAGATTTTCTGAATAAACACGCTCAAATTTCAGCAATAAAAAAGGCTCTTTTTAGAGCCTTTTTTATTGGGGGGGTAAAATCAGAACAACTATCGCAAATTCAATACATCCTGCATATCAAATAAGCCCTTCTCTTTTTTCATTAGCCAATCACAAGCGCGTGCGGCGCCCTTGGCAAAGGTCATTCGGCTAGAGGCTTTATGGGTAATTTCTACTCGCTCGCCTTCGGTGGCAAACAACACGGTATGGTCGCCTACAATGTCCCCCGCTCGAATGGTTGCAAACCCGATGGTATTTGGATCCCGTGCGCCTGTAATGCCTTCACGACCATACACGGCACAGGTTTTTAAGTCTCTACCGAGTGCTTCTGCAACCACTTCGCCCATTCGCAAAGCCGTACCAGAAGGCGCATCAATTTTATGACGGTGATGCCCTTCAATGATTTCTACATCATAATCATCATTTAACA
>JAKISK010000009.1 GCA_021648625.1 Thiomicrorhabdus sp.
AGGTGCAGTTTCCGTGGGATTTAGAAGGCCAATACGATGATTTTAGCAGTTGTTGGGTTCGCGTCTCACAAGGCAGTGCGGGCGCAGGCTGGGGAAACATGGCGATTCCCAGAGTAGGACAAGAAGTGATGGTTAAGTTTTTAGAGGGCGACCCAGACCAACCGATTATTATGGGACGCACCCACGATGCGGTAAACCCACTGCCCCACGCCCTGCCCCAACACAAAACAAGAATGAGCCTTAAATCCAAAACCCACAAAGGCACAGGCTTTAACGAACTGCGGTTTGAAGATAAAAAAGGCGAAGAGGAAATTTACGTCCACGCCGAAAAAGACTACAGACGACGGATAAAAAACAACGAAATCGTTAAAATAGAAGGCGAACTCAAAGTAAACGTGATTCAAGCCAGTGAAAAAAAAGCCAAATCCATCCAAATCACCGCTAAGGATTTTATCGAGTTTAATCTGGGCGCCAATCAAATTAAAATGACCCCCACCCAAATTACCGTGGCCGGAACAAAAATCACCCTCAAAGGCCAAGGCATCACGACCATCCAAGGGGGAATGGTTAAGATGAATGCGGGCGGAGGTGGCGCTTCTCAAGCCAAGGCAAGCCTTGACAACATGGCGGTGGGAGCTAAGACTGGGGAGTTTGGTGGGTTTGGGAAGAATGAGACGAAAGTGACTCAAGACTTTGGCATAAATAAGAGTGTAGAGCCTGTTCAGGTTGCAAGCAGTGATTCTAACGTTCCTGATGATTTTGGCAGTGGAGCCATCGAACCTATTGTTAGTCCGTTGGATATAATTGCAACCATGATGGAAGGCACCTTTCTTGAGCCAGTACTTGACTACTTACCGACCACGAAGAATGTGACAAAAACAATCAATAAGACTGCTGACAACAATAAAGACAGTGAGAAAGATGATATAGTTAGGAAAAATAATATACGAGGGGAATATGCTAAAGAAGTCAATAATTTAAAATTAAAAGCTGATCAAATGAAAAAAGAAAATTTAAATTCTGAAAAAATTGCCCGTGAGCTTCACAAAGATAGAAGAAATTTAGGCATTAAATATAAAGACCTTACTCCCGAAAGTGAACTTAAAAAAATATATGCTCGAAACTTAGATAAATACGATGATAAACTCGGCCCAACTGTTGATTGGTTACGGAAAAAAGGGAAAACTTGGGATCAGATTATTGAATCAGCAACCAGAATTGGTGGAAAAGATTTAGGATATTAAAATGACACAAAAAACTAAGCAAAAAACTTTAATTCTTGGAGATGAGTATGACGACAAACTTCGAGAAAAATTAATGCATTTTTTACAAACAAATAATGCCATTATTTTAAACACAACACAACAGATTGCAGGCTCTCAAGATATTGAGACTTTAACAGTTTCTCTTTTCGGGCATAATATTACCATAGAAGCAGAAACTTATATCGGACTATCCATAACAGGCCCTGAAAAAGTTATTGAATATGTTCAAAAAGAATTTTTGTCATCAACTTAATTAAATTAGCATCTCCCGCCCTATCTGAAACCCGCAAAAACTAGGGAAAAGAGGACTGAACCCTTAAATGGTTTTTTCAGGTTAACTTTTTTTAGTGCTGATAGGGGGGGGTAAAAAAATCCAATCCAAATTCCCCCTATCCAAAAACCACCTCAGCCCAATCAACCTTCATTAAAACTAATACAAACCCGCGCCGTAAAAGGTGAGGTATTAACCGGCGCACAACGCCATGGCGACACCGCACTGAGCGGCGCGTTAATGGGTGGTGGAGCGTGGGCAGCAGGGCCATTGGGTCTCGCAGCAGGCCTTGCCCTAAATACCGTGTTGAACGTTCCCCAAGCACTGGGCGAGATGAAAACCCTGCCCAGCGTTAACGGCGGTAGCCCAATTGATCGTCACGGCATGGATCAAGTCATTGATGGCATTGAAGCACAAAAGAAAGAGGATATAAATACACTCACGCCCAGCACGCAAACACAACTTGACCCCAAGGATGATCTTAACAAAACCCGTTATTGCAGCGAAGGCAACCCTCAAAGCCATCAAGACATGGTTCAATTGCTCAAAGCGCAAGAGAACGAAGACATAAATACCCCATACTCAGAAAAACCCCTAACCGAACCCAATCAAAATCGTAGAATGGGAAGAAACAATAGGAATAAAAGAAAAAATTAACCGCCAATTCTGTAAAATAAAAAACACCATGCGTCACTGAAATAAACAAGAGAATCGCCCATGAAAAACAAAAAAACGAAGGAAACCGTCACATGTTTACATTTAAAAAAATACGAACCCTTGGCCTTACCCTATTACTCAGTTTACTCAGCAGTTGCGAACTCACAGGAAACACCATGAAACTCTCCAATTTTTTTGAACCCAATATGATCGAACTCATTAGCGCCATCCAAAAAGGCGATGAACTGAAAGCCCGTAGCCTGATTGATAAAGGCCTGTCTTTAAACGTACACGGCAACGAAGGCATTACCCCACTGTTTTGGTTCATCATAAACAAAGATAAAGACGCCATGCGTTTGGCGATAAAACTGGGAGCTGATCCAGACTTTACGGATTCCGACGGAGGTAGCCCTATCAGAATGATAGTAAGAGGCGATGATGATGAAATGCTTTTGATTTTACTGGAAGGCGGTGCAAACCCCAATACAATAGATCGTGATGGCGATCCCGTGATGTTCCTCACCGTTGCAAATAACCGAAAAGAGCAACTGGACATGTTAATTAAATTTGGAGGGGATATTAATTTAACGGATAGAACAAAAAAAAATAGTGCTCTGTATGCAGCTCATATGAATCAATTTAAAATGGCGCATTACCTGATAGAAAAGGGGGCGGACTTTGATAAGCGTAGTTCAACTCGTGCAGATATTGCATGGAATATACATGATGGCCTTTCCAGAAATCTCATCAACCCCGAATCCGACGCCTACGATTGGGCATTAAAAGTGAAACAGCAATTACTTGATCGTGGCGTAAAATTCCCCCCCCCCTCTCCACGTGAACTGCGTTGGAAAGCAGGCGAGCCTAATTTATGGGATATTGAATCTCGCATAGAAGAGCTGGACGAGCAGTTAAGCAATACAACAGATAACGATCAAAGAAAAGCCTTGCAAAAAGAGTTAGAAGCTCTAAAAATACTCGAGTTCAAAGCCGCCACAAAATTAGGATTAAATCCATAATCCAACCTCCTGCGTGTTTCCATGTTTAATGTTAAAAAAACCATCGCCCTCACCACTGGCTTATTGCTTGCGGTGTTGTCGGGTTGCGAACTCACAGGAAACACCATGAAACTCTCCAATTTTTTTGAACCCGATATGATCGAACTCATTACAGCCATCGAGAAAAACGATGAACTTAAAGCCCGTAGCCTGATCGATCAAGGTCTGTCTTTAAACGTACACGGCAATGAAGGCATTACCCCGTTGTTTTGGTTCACCATAAACAAAGATAAAGCCGCCATGCGCCTAGCGATGAAACTGGGAGCCGACCCTGATTTTTCCGACCCTGATGGAGATACGCCTCTTGCCATAGTAGTGGAAAGCAATGATGACGAAATGCTCTTGATTCTTCTGGAAGGCGGCGCAAACCCCAATACGATAGATAGCGATGGCCAACCCGTGATGTTCCCCAGCGTTGCGAATGACCGAAAAGAGCAACTGGATATGTTGATTAAATTTGGAGGGGATATTAATTTAACGGATAAAATGAATAAAAATAGTGCTATGTATGGAGTTCGTCTAAATAAATTTAAAATAGTGCATTACCTGATAGAAAAAGGAGTGGAATTTGATAAGCGTAGTTCATTGGGAGGGGATATTGCGTGGAGTGTCCATGACAAACTTTCCAGAAATCTCCTCAACCCCGAATCGGACACCTACGATTGGGCATTAAAAGTGAAACAACAATTACTTGATCGTGGTGTAAAATTCCCCCCCCCCTCTCCATTCGATGTTCGCTGGAGTAAGGGAAACCCAGACAGTATTGACATTGATATACGCAAAAAAGATCTAAAAGAGGAAATAGAAAACACATCCGATCAAAATAAGAGAGAAGCCTTGCAAAAAGAGTTGGAAGCCGTCAAAAAATTAATACCAAAACAATGATAAAACGCTCATGCGTGTTTCTATGTTTAATTTAAAAAAAACCATCGCCCTCACCACTGGCTTATTGCTTGCGGTGTTGTCGGGTTGCGAACTCACAGGAAATATAAAAGAGATAAAAGGGGACGGAACCCTTAAATGGGGTTTTCAGATTAAAAACAAGTCTTTTTTATGATGGTCGTGGGGGGGGGGGGGTAAAATTCCAATTCAAATTTTTATCCCCCCCCTATCTAAACCGCCTCAACCCAAACTACACCCTCATCATTGAACCCGATCTACAGCGATTAAGCCTCACCTCAAACGCCCGTGTGTTTCAACAAAAAACCGTACCGGACATTGTTAAAAAAATACTCAAAGAACATGGCTTGGTCGATTACGAATTTCGAACCCAAGACGATCACCCGCCTCGTGAATATTGTGTGCAGTATCACGAGACCAATTTGGCGTTTATCGAACGACTCCTAGCCGAAGAGGGCTTTTTTTACTTTTGGGAACACTCAAAAAGCGGCGCTAAACTGATTGTGACCGATTCCTGGGAAATAGCTGTAACATACAATTAATCCTAAGCTGTTCACTCAAATGCGCATAAACAACGCTAATTTTCAATGTAGTAGCATGTAACATGACATCTAAACAAGACAATTTCAAAAGTGGCAACATTTTACATTTCAAAGTAACTTTCACTCACTCGTACTCAGAAGAGCCGATGGTTTGTTGCTCAGAGTCCGCATAAGTCACAAACGTGCCTTTATAGCTAAAAACTTCACCAAACAAAGGATGAACCAATTTAAAAGCCATATTAAAGGTTTGTGTATCATCGGAATTATGCTCCGTTTCAACAATACTCGCGTGACCCAATGCCAACCATTCCGGAATAGGTAATGTCAGCTTTCCTATCTTTAAAATATAGCCTTTACTTTCATATTTTAATTGCTGGTTTTCTACAAAAGCGTACATTTTCAAGCCTAAAAATCCATTAATATACTCAATAAATTCATTATCCTTATGATGAATAAAAACACTGTTAAAGTTAATTATCTTACCCTCTGGAAAAGTAATACTTCGCTGCCAACACTCTTTGTCTCCTTCCATCTCTTTACTGACCTTGGTCACCAAGTTTGTACCGCGTTTATTGACCAATGCCCCTAGAATTCGAAAAAAAGATAAGGGCCACTGCATAAACCAAGGGTAATTGATGTCTAGCTTTCCCACGGCATGATTCTCTTTTTGTGCGTTCAAAGCATAATGATTTTTTAAGGCTTTGGGCAATTGCTGCCATTGCTCCCCAAGTGCTTGTTGCATTAACGATTGTTTCATAAGAACACTCCAAATGTTTGTTTAAACGTCATGAGCAATATAACCAAAATCATGGCAATAAAAGCAGGAATGCCCAATGCCAACCAAATTTTAGAGTATTGCCAATAAATGGTTGGTAATTCAGTGCCTTGACGCATGGCTTGTTTGGAAATGTTCTGCATCTTTATTTGCAAGTAAACAACAGGTAACCAACAAGCCCCTGCAATAACGTACAAAACTAGGCTTACCAAAACCCATGATGTCGTTAGCGGTAAGTCGACAAAGCTCGCCATCCATATTCCCGAAATGGGCAAAAAAATTACAGTTGGCGTGGTAAATAACCAATCCGCCAGCACCACGTTTTTATTCGTGATGGCAATATGATGAAGATTACCACTGCGATCTGCCATCCACTTATAAAAAGCAGAACCCAACCCCAACCCAAACATGACAATCGCACTGATTATATGTAAATATTTAACGGTTAAATAGATCAATTTAATTTCTCCATAAAGGTTTTCAAAGGCAAATAATCTGCTGTATTATTTTGCTCTAACATAATTAAATTATCCCTTGATATCAACGTTAAATTAAATGGACTTAACAACTGAGCAACCCGATTTATCCAACTTTTTGGTATTGGCATAAATCGTATCGATGATTTTTTACAACGCAATTGTTTCATCCATTGCTTGTAAGTGATGGCTTTACGGCTAACAACATCAATGGTTTGATTGGGTTGTTTAGAAACAATGCACCTTTCAATTACTTTAATCATGTACTCGATGGTTACGGGTTGAATTTTTTGGTCACCACTGCCAATTAATGGCGTAATAAATAAATTACTCAATCGTTTAAAAAAACGGTAGCTTGTACCGCCTTGCCCAAAGATTAATGACGGACGCAAAACAAACCATTCACATGGCGATTTTCGTAAAAAGTCATCGGCTTGTTTTTTACTTTTATGGTATTTAACAATAGCGGAGTCGTCCGCTCCCAAAGCAGAAATTTGAATAATACGTTTTACATCTGTTTTTTCACATGCTTTAAATAAAGCAATAGGGGATAAATTGTGCATGACATTAAAGCTGTGTTTGCTATTTTCTGAAATGATTCCTACACAATTAATCACCACATCAATTCCCTTTAATAAAGGCAACCAATCCGTAATATTAAGCATTTTCATAAAATCAACTTTAACGATTTTGACATCAAAATCCAATTCGGTTTTATGTATACAGGCGGTAATAGAGTGGTCATATTTGACCAATGACTGAATTAAAGATTGCCCAACAAAGCCACTTGCACCTGTGATGAGGATATTCATACTGCTCTCCCGTTTCATTAACAATCGAGGCCAGTATATGAATTTGATCTGTTTTAAACGTCCTAAATGACAAATATGGACAGTTTGGGTATTCCAAAATGATCAATGAATAACTACCCTAATCCCCAGATAGAAAATACGTTTATAGCACAAACCCTTGCCGCACCTAGTAAATTCAAAAAAAGACGCATCACCAATAAGGTGACATTGTTTTTTTTGAGTTCACTATGCACATCAACCGTTTGCACTCTAATTCGCATTTCTATCTGGGGATTAGGGAACTATATGAATCGCTATTTTTAGTTAGAAAAAACTATTTGATTTGTTTTCTATATTTTGCTGGTGTGGTACCAACAAACTCTTTAAAGGCGGCATAAAAATTAGATTGAGATGAAAACCCTGCTTCTAAACTCACTGAAACAACAGACATATCTGGCTGGGAAAGTAATATTTTTTTTGCCGCATCAATCCGTTGTTGGCGTAAATAACTAGAAAAACTCATTTTCAATTTGGTATTGATCAGTTCCGACAATTGATGTGTGCTTAGTTCAAGCTCTGAGGCAATGGTATGTAAATTTAAGTTACTTTGTTGATAAAGCTTATCAACCTTCATAAGTGCATCTAATTGTTTTAGTTTTTGTGCACAATCAATGGCATTAAGGGTAGAAACCGCATACGTTTGTTGCGCAATTTCTGTCACAGATTCAGAAACATTTGGTTTATAGTTCAAAAGTAAAGCCACCACAAATAATGCAAAACCAATTGCACTGGCATAAAGAGCGTAAAACAATTTTTCATTAAACGGCATAATTAAAGCAATAATGGAAACCGCAATCGCAACAACAAATACAAAAGACAGCAATAAAATCTCAATTTTGAACGCCTCTCTGTATTTTTTTAGGGCATAAAGACTCGTTAACAACCACAATAGATAAGCGGATCCAATAACAAATGCCATAACAAACGCGGTATTATGTGAAAAAATAAAGATGCTTATTAAGGGCGAAAAATGCAACAAGTGCGTCCAGCTAAAATCATTTTGTGCCTTAAGAAATGCGCGAGAATACAAATAAAAGCTAGGAGCAACCAAGTACAACAAAAATAGATAAGGTTTATTTTTTATAAAGGAACTGTCGTAAAGCAAATAATAAAAGTGTATTAACTGTAGTCCTACTAAAGACACCAGCAAGATAACGCCAAAAAATAGCGACGTTTTTTGTTTATCAGAATACGATTTTTTGAAATGAATGAATACAAAAACCGTTGCATAAAAAACGGAAAATCCAATCAGTAAAATAGCAAGGGTTTGCATAACCTTTATCCCATGTTTTATTGTTTTATTATGCCGTCATTCCTTAGGCTGCTATGGGGAGGGGATTTTTCACTCACAAGGTCGGAAAATAGCCACTTACACCTCTGTTGATTCACGCGCTTTCTTCTTCTCCTGCTTAGGCTTTAAAAAGAACTCTGAAAAAATAAGCAGTGCCGCGCCCACGGAGATTGCCATATCAGCGATATTAAAGGTGGCGTAGTGCCATGTGCCGATGTAGAAGTCGATAAAGTCGGTCACTCGGCCTTCAAGCAATCGGTCGATGACGTTGCCAATAGCGCCACCTAGTATGAGGTTAATGCCCCAGACTTCGGTGGTGAACCCTTTAGGTAAACGAGACAGCCACACAATAAAAATCACACTGACAATCAACGCAAGCCCTGATAAGAACCAGCGCTGCCAGCCGCCCATATCGGCTAAAAAACTGAACGCTGCGCCATAGTTGTAGGCGAGCGTCCAGTTTAGGTATGGCATAACGGCCACGGGTTCGGCGAAGGTTAAGGTGGATACCGCCCAGTATTTAGTGAGCTGATCTAACACCACTAAAACCACCGCAACCCATACAGTGGTTAAGGCAGTCTGTTTCAATGCCTTATTGGTATTTGAAGGAGGGGGGGAAGAAATTTTACCCCCCCCCTCTTTTTTAGGCGCGTGAAGCTCCGTTATCTGCTCAAATGAATCCTTAGGCATAGTGACGCACTTCTCCATCGCCTTCTATGTTGTCCACACAGCGTTGGCACAGTTCAGGGTGCGCTTCAATTTGGCCTACGTCTTCTCGATGATGCCAGCAACGTGCGCATTTTGGCTGTTCGGCCGCGCCCGCATCTAACCATAACCCGGCCAACTCGGATTCCACTGCGGTGTCACTTTTTTCGGCCAAAGACTTTAACGTCGCGTTTGAGGTAATCAAGACAAAACGCAGTTCATCCTCTAAACGCGCTAACTTATCATACAAGTCGCCGTCACAATAGAGTGTTACTTGAGCGGTTAACGAGCCTTTAATCACTTTATCGTTACGTAGCTTCTCAAGCTGTTTGGAAACGCTTGATCGTACCGCCATCATCTCACCCCAATATTCTGAATTTAATTCAGCCGACTCGTCCAACGCGGTTAAGCCTTTATACCATGTGGCGACAAATACCGTTTTTGAACGCTCTCCCGGTAATTTCCACAACTCTTCTGCGGTAAAACTGAGAATGGGCGCAATCCAACGCACCAATGCTTCAATAATATGATACAACGCCGTTTGTGCCGAACGACGTGCCAGTCCTTCGGTTTGGCAGGTGTATTGGCGATCTTTAATGACATCTAAATAGAACGACCCCAGCTCCACGGAGCAAAAATGGGTGACGGCTTGGTAAATCGCGTGAAAATTATAGCTTTCATAGGCGGCTACAATCTCTTTTTGCAATTTATCGGCATGGCCAATGACCCACTTATCAAGCGGTAACAAATCTTCATACGCCACACAGTCGGTGGCTGGATTAAAGCCATTAATATTGGCAAGCAAAAAACGGGAGGTATTACGAATACGGCGATACGCGTCGGCGGTACGGCTAACGATTTCGTCGGATACGGTCATCTCATTACGGTAATCGGCGGCGGAGATCCACAGGCGTAAAATATCCGCTCCCAATTTATTGGCGATTTGTTGTGGCGCGACCACATTCCCTTTGGATTTAGACATTTTCTTGCCGTCTTTATCTACGGTAAAGCCATGAGTCAGCACTTGTTTATAAGGCGCTTGCCCATCGGTAGCCAGTGCCGATAACATGGAGGATTGAAACCAACCACGATGCTGATCAGAGCCTTCTAAATATAAGTCCGCAGGCGCATGTAGCTCATCACGTTGACCCAATACGGCAAAATGAGAGATGCCTGAATCGAACCAAACATCCAAAATATCGGTCACTTGCTCGTAATCGTTCGCCTCGTCACCCAATAGGGTCGCGGGATCTAAATCGTACCAAGCATCAATGGATTTTTCTTCGACCATTACAGCAATTTTTTCCATCATCTCCACGGTGTTCGGGTGCATTTCGCCCGTTACTTTGTGAATGAAAATGGTAATGGGAACACCCCAAAAACGCTGACGCGAAATACACCAGTCTGGACGGCCATCAATCATCCCTTCAATACGATTTTGCCCCGATTCAGGTACCCACGCCACTTTTTTAATCTCTTGTAACGCTTTATCACGCAAGCCACCTTCGGTCATACTAATAAACCATTGCGGCGTGGTGCGAAAAATCAAAGGCGTTTTAGTACGCCAGCAGTGTGGGTAACTGTGTTCAATGATTTCAATGTGTAAAAGTGCGCGATGTTCTTTAAGCACTTCAATCACATGGTCGTCCACTTTCAGTACATTTTCACCCTCAAACAGAGGCGTACCCGCTACATAGTTTCCTCGACCATCCACTGGGCAATCAATGTCTAAATCGTACTTTAAACCCACTGAAAAATCTTCTACCCCGTGACCTGGCGCGGTGTGTACGCAACCCGTTCCCGCTTCGGTGGTAACATGCTCGCCTAAAATAAGCGGAACAGTACGGTCATAAAAAGGGTGTTGCAACTCAACCAAATCAAATAACTCGCCGCGACCATACGCAATCACTCGGTACTGATCAAAGCCCCATTTATCCATCGCATCTTTAATCATCGCTTCGGCAATAAACAGACGCTCAGGGCCATGCTCGCCTTCAACCTGCACCACGGAATATTCCAACTCTGGATGAACGGAAACCGCTTGGTTAGCGGGCAGTGTCCATGGGGTGGTGGTCCAAATTACCACTGACAAAGGCCCTTCGCCTAAATGGTCTTCTACATGATGGCAACGCTCAAAAAAGGCTTTGTCGTCCAGTACCTTAAAACGCACATCAATCGACTTAGAGCGTTTATTCTCATACTCCACTTCGGCTTCGGCCAACGCGGTATGACCTCCCACACTCCAATAAACGGGCTTGGTGCCTTTAATTAAGTGGCCGTTTTGAATGATTTTAGACAAAGCTCTGATTTCATTGGCTTCGTATTTAAAATCTTTGGTTAAATAAGGATTTTCCCAATCGGCCATAATGCCTAGGCGTTGAAAATCGGCCATCTGTCCATCGACTTGCTTTTGTGCATAATCACGACACGCTTGGCGAAATTCAGTCGCGCCAATTTTTTGCCCCACTTTGCCTTTCTTTTTTTCAACATTCAGCTCAATCGGCAATCCATGACAATCCCAACCCGGTACAAGTGGCGCATCAAATCCACTCAAGCCTTTGGACTTGACAATCATGTCCTTCAATACCTTGTTCACCGCATGACCAATATGAATATTGCCGTTTGCATACGGAGGACCGTCGTGCAAAATAAATTTAGGACGACCCGCCATGTGCGCTCGTACAGTTTGATAAAGCGATTCCGACTGCCAAGCTTCCACTTGCTTTGGCTCACGATTGGGCAAGTTGCCACGCATTGGAAAATCGGTTTCAGGAAGGTTTAAGGTTGGTTTATAGTCAGTCATGTGATTACTTTATGATTAAAGAAGAAGCAAATATCATTGCCCTTCAGGATTACAGTTTAAAAAAATGCTTTGTTTTTTGTACATCAAGGCCTATCTGCTTTTTTAGCGCCTCAATGCCATTAAATTTTTGTTCGGGTCGAATAAAGTGTTGTAAGGTAACGGAGACATGCGACCCGTACACCTCTTTAGTCCAGTTAAACAGGTGAACCTCAATGGAAGGTCGCACCCCATCTACCGTAGGACGTAAACCAATATTGGCCACACCAGGCCATTCCGATTCGGCAAGGCCGCCCACCGTTACGGCAAACACGCCTTGAACGGGCATCTGAATCCGCTTAGGGTTTAAGTTCAAGGTTCGAAACCCAAGCGTTCTGCCCAATTTTTGCCCATGTATTACTCGGCCATTAAAGCAAAAAGGCCTGCCCAAAAGCGTACTGGCTTCGTCTAAATCTGGTTTGCTTAATGCCTGCCTAATTCGCGTACTGCTCACTCGCTTGCCTCTAACGTCAAACGTGGGCATGTCCGTTACCGAAAAACCAAGCGAGTTCCCTGCTTGCGTTAAATAGTTAAAATCGCCTTGGCGTTGCAAACCAAACCGAAAATCATCGCCCACCACCAAATGTTTGGTATAAAGCTGTTTAACTAAAATCGTTTTCACAAACTGCTCGGCACTTAATTGAGCAAACGAACCATCAAAACGAACACACAAAAGGTAGTCAATGCCCGTGCCTTGCAATGCCCTCACTTTTTCACGAAAGTTCATCAGCCGTACAGGGGCATTTTGTGGCGAAAAAAACTCCACGGGCAACGGCTCAAATAACATCACCACACTGGGCAGCGCCATGGTTTTCGCTTGAGCAACCACAGCACGCAATATCTGTTGATGCCCAACATGCACGCCATCAAAGTTACCGATACTCAGCACACAACCCTTGGCAAGCTGGCTTTGAATCGTGTCTAAATTATGAGTACCTAAAATGAGTTGCATACGTTGTATTTTTTAAGCCACAAAAACAGCCCTAAATTATAGCGGATTCAAGCGCTTAATAATTATTATTCTGTACACCTCATAAAAAAGCGATAAAATAGGTTTTTTACTATTTTACTTTTTATCTATTTCACTTTAAAAGGAAGATTCAAAATGGACGAAGCTCAAAACGCAATAACCGAAATGCAAGGCCTTTCCATGAAGGCTTATGAATTAGGGCTTGAATATGCGCCCAAACTCGCACTCGCCATCATCACGCTCTTGATTGGTTTATGGATTATTCGAATGCTGGGCAATCTTTTACAAGCCTCCATGAAAAAATCTAAGGTAGACCCGACCTTAATTCCTTTTATTACCAGCTTAAGTGCTTGGATACTTAAATTGTTACTGTTCATTTCTGTTGCGTCTATGATTGGAATCGCAACAACGTCCTTTATTGCCGTATTGGGTGCCGCAGGTTTAGCCATTGGCTTAGCTCTGCAAGGCAGCTTAGCCAACTTTGCGGGCGGTGTACTGATTATGATTTTCAAACCCTATAAAGTGGGCGACCTTATTGAAGCACAAGGCCACTTAGGCATCGTTAAAGAAGTTCAAATTTTTAACACGTTGCTCACAAACCCTGAAAATAAGCAGGTGATTATTCCTAACGGCGCTATTTCAAACGATTCCATCGTTAATTACACATCTGAAGGTGCCATTCGAGTCAATTTAACCGTCGGAATTGCCTACGATGCTGACATTACTAAAGCCAAATCCGTCTTAATGTCGGTATTAGAACGACACGATAAAGTGTTAAAAGATCCCGCCCCTTTTGTAGGCGTGGTTGAACTGGCCGACAGCTCCGTTAACCTAGCCGTTCGCCCACACTGCACTCCCGATGATTATTGGGACGTCTTTTTTGATATCAATGAACAAATCAAAATAGCCTTGGATGAAAATCAAATCAGCATTCCATTTCCACAAAGAGATGTGCACCTTATTAAAGCCTAAGGTCAATGTTAAACCCAAATCTTCACTTAACGCCCTTTTTACCGAGGGCGTTTTTTTGACCTCTAAAATTTTATCCCCCCCCTTCCTGCCGTAATCAATAAAAGACTTTACGCTCTGGTGCTGATAAAATGGCCACATTACGTGGGTTAATATAAACCCTAATCCCCAGATAGAAAATACGTTTATAGCGCAAGCCCTTGACGCACCTAGCAAATGTAAAAAAGGACGCATCACCAATAAGGTGACATTGTCTTTTTTACATTCACTATGCACATCAATTGCTTACACTCTAATTCGCATTTCTATCTGGGGATTAGGGATAAACTATTTTACCCCCCCCTTCAAAACACGCTTAAAGGTAAGTATTTAAATGATTAACCTAATTCTTTGTGGTGGCTCAGGCACGCGTTTATGGCCCATTAGCCGAACGCTGTTACCCAAGCAATTTGTGCCACTCTTTAAGGATCAATCCCTCTTTCAAAAAACCGTATTACGTAACCAACCGTTTTGCGATCAATTTTTGATTGTCTCCAATCAAGAACAATATTTTTTGGCGTTGGATCAAATGCAAGCGTTGCAAAACAACATCGACTCGCAGTTTATTTTAGAACCCGTTGGCCGCAATACTGCCCCAGCCATTGCTCTAGCGTGTATGGCAGTGGACTCTAACGCAATCATTTTTGTTACCCCTTCGGATCATTTAATCAAAGATCAAGCCGCGTATGAAGCCGCCGTGGCGCACGCCAAGCAGTTGGCAGAGCAAGATAAATTAGTCACCTTTGGCATTCAACCCACCTACCCTGAAACGGGGTTTGGTTACATTGAAGCCCAAGGCGAAGATGTACTCTCTTTTAAAGAAAAACCCGAATACACTGTTGCGGAATCGTATCTTTCCCAAGGAAATTTTTATTGGAACAGTGGTATGTTTTGTTTTAAGGCTGGCGTGTTTTTAAGAGAGCTAGAACAACACGCGCCTGAGATGTTTCAAGCCTGCCAAACCGCGTATCAACAAACACAACAAGAGGCGTTTTTGCGTATTCCACTTGAGGCAATGCAAGCGATTCCTGCGGACAGCATTGATTATGCCGTCATGGAAAAAAGCCAACATGTGAAGGTCGTTCCCAGTGACATTGGCTGGAGTGATTTGGGCAGTTTTGAGGCGCTGGATCAAGAGCTTGAAAAAGACTCTGAAGGGAATACTCAATCCGACAATACGCTGTTATTGAATGCCAAAAACAATCTAATTTTAGGCGATGATCGTATTATTTCGCTCATCGACATTGAAGATTTAATGATTGTAGACACCGCCGATGCGTTATTAATTGCGCCCAAAGGCTCTGGGCAAAAAGTTAAGAAGATTGTCGAACAGCTAAAAGCGCAAGGCAGTGATCTACCGCAAATTCACCGAACCGCACACCGCCCTTGGGGAACCTACACCATTTTAGAATCGGCAACACGGTACAAAATCAAACGCATTGTGGTCAAACCAGGTAAAACCTTAAGCCTACAAAAACACCTGCATCGTAGTGAGCACTGGATTGTGGTTTCGGGTACGGCGACGGTCACCGTTGGCGAAAACGTGCAACTGGTTCGTCCCAATGAATCGACCTATATTCCCATTGGCGAAAAACACCGTTTAGCCAACGATGGACGTTTGGATCTCATTTTAATTGAAGCGCAAGTGGGTGAATACACGGGCGAAGATGATATTATTCGGTTTGAAGATGAGTACGGCAGGCAGTAAACACTCTATGAATTTTACCCCCCCCTCCTTATCCGCACAACGTGCCAGTATTTTTTTGGTGTCGTTGATGTCGTTGTTGCACCTGTTTTTAGCCTTTCATGTGGAACTGGGTGGCGATGAAGCGCATTATGCCTTATACGGTTTAATGCCTGACTGGAGCTATTTTGACCACCCGCCCATGGTGGGTTGGTTGCAAATTTTGCCCATGTGGCTCGCGCCTTACGATTGGAGCGCACGCATTGTTCCCATCGCACTGTACGCACTGCTAAACTACGTGTTATACCAACTGACCATTGAACTGTTCTGCAAACAATCGTCCAATAGCAATTGGCAACACCGCCAACCTGCCCACGATACCAATCACTGGTTAGGTTTTTGGACGCTTGCCGTATTAAACAGCTGTTTAATTTTGGTGTTAATGGGCATGGCGATGTTGCCAGATAATCTGCTTATGGTTGTCACTTTAGCGCTGATTTTAACCGTCATTAAACTGCTTGAAACCAACGCCTTTAAATACTGGATTATTCTGGGCGTTTTGGTCGGCTTGGCCGCACTGTCCAAATACACCGCCGTTACCTTAGTCGTCTCATTATTGCTCGTAATGCTGGTTGAAAAACGTTGGATTTGGCTGGCTCAAAAAGGCTTGTGGCTGGCGATTTTAATTGCCATTTTAATGATTACCCCTGTTTTGTACTGGAACGCACAAAACGATTGGGCCTCGTTTTTGTATCAAATTGACCACGGCACAGGCAGTGCTGTTTGGGAGCTGGACAGCTTGGTTCGTACCCAACTCGTCCAATTGGCCTCTTACACCCCCGTTATCTTTATTTTAGGTTGGTGGATGATGCTCAAGCCCGCGCACTATCGAGATGCCCGCACACGTCTTCTGCTTTTGTTTGCCCTGCCCATCACAGCATTGTTTGCTTGGGGTTCTGGATTTGAAGAAAGTTTACCCCACTGGGTCTCGCTCTCTTGGTTACTGCTCATCCCCATCATCGTTCACTGGGCGTGGCAACTGCGTGATAAAAAATGGCTTAAACCTCTGGCGTATTTTCATTTTATACTTGCGGGATCGCTGGTGTTATTGGCGCACAGTTTACTGTACAAACCGTGGATTCCGTTTGATGACCACAAAAACCCCATTCAGGGCGATTACGGCTGGCCGCAAGCGGCAAAAACGGCATTGGAACTGCAAAAAAACCTAACAGATGATCCAAAAACCCTGCCTCTCTTTGTCTCAAACTGGAGCGTTACCAGCCATTTGGCATGGTATGCCCGCCCCCAACCAGTGTTTATTACTTCCAAAAAACAGACACAATATGCGTTCTGGTTTGGTTTGCCCCACGCGGGTACAAACGGATTACTGGTGGTGCCACACTATGAAAAAACACCGCCCAAAACACAAAAACCGGCACATTTTGAACGCTGTGAGCGGTTAAAAGAAGAGCCTTTATCCGTTAATGGCGCCATTGTCGTCACCTATTATTACTATCATTGTTTTAATTTTACCCCCCCCCTACCCGCCTCGGATGAAACCCCTTAATGAACCGTTTAGCACTTATAACACGTTTCATTGTCGCGCCCATCACTCGACCCATCGCCATTGCATCGGAGATAATTCACCAGCCCGATAAAGCGTTTCCCGTCATTGATTTTTTAAAAGGCATCAGCGTCTTAATGGTGATTTTGTTTCATGTTTTTTTTGCCGTCTTTTTTCTGTTTAAAAAAGACATTGAAAAACTCAATGCATTTATTCAAAGCATTCCAAGCGGGCTGATCTTTATTTTATCCTCCGACAAAGCGGTGGATATTTTCTTTCTAATCAGCAGTTTCTTACTCAGCTATGGTCTATTAAAGGTATACCACAAACAGCAATCCATCAGCATTAAACGCTTTTACCTCCACCGTTTTTTCCGAATCTACCCACTGTTTTTAGTCGCGTTATTGCTCTACGGTTTAGCCGACCCGCACAAGCTGTTCACCGAAGGCTGGTATAGCCTGCTGTTTATTGAAAACATCTTTAGCAAAGGCATTATCCCCGTGCAGTGGAGCTTATCCATTGAAGTACAGTTTTACCTAGTTTTACCCTTCTTAATTCTGTTTTTAGCCAAGCGCCGTTCGCCCATTATTTGGCTATCCGTTCTAATCGCACTCAGTGTATGGGTTCGATTTTGGTTCGCCTACCAAACGCCACAAATTCATCAAACCCCATGGTATGAATTTATCCATTCGGTAGACCCTGCGCTCTACATGGACACCATGTATTACGTAATTGAAACGCGCATTACACCGTTATTAATGGGCGTTTTATGGGCGTTTATACTTTGGTACAAACCCAACTATTCACTCTCACTCACCCCCTTACAAAAAGCCGCCGTACTGTTATTTGGCTTAAGCTTGGTTTACCTTAGTATGCACTACCCCATGTATAACCCACAGTCTAGTTACTACCACCCCTTTAATGAAACCCTAAACCTTGCCGCCATTACCCTGCACCGTTTTGTGTTCAGTGGCAGTATTTTGCTCATGGTGCTGTTGTTTCATTACGACAGCAACACCAAAATTTCTCCCCCCCTCATACGTTGGAAAGGTTGGCGTTTATTGTCCGAAGTGGCCTACCCCATGTACTTTTTTCATTTTCCATTCATTGCCCTTGCGTGGGTCATCGTTTTGGGCACGGTCGATTTAGAAAGCATTACCCAAGTAGAGCTTTGGCGTATTCCACTCGTATTTTTACTCGCCACAGGGTTTACGCTCTATCTCTCCCTATGGCTTAACTACTGGGTAGAGGCGCGTTTTATTCGCATCGGAAAACGGCTCGAATCGCGCTGGTTTAGCAAGTCAAATTAAGGCATAATGTCTTCTGAAACCAAAAACACCTTAGAGACCGTTGCATGATTTCGATTGTTGTCCCCACCTATCAAGAGTTTGAAAATCTACCCCCCCTGTGCGAGATGATTCAAACCGCTCTGGCCGACTTTATTGCCGCCGAATCGCTCGGCTATGAAATCTTGATTATGGACGACAACTCTCAAGATGGCTCCATAAAAAAAGTACAAGAACTTGCCAACACCTACCCCATTCGCCTGATAAATCGAACCCAAAATCGTGGGCTTTCTCCCGCTGTGATTGACGGATTTTCAGAAGCCAGAGGCGATTACGTTGTGGTAATGGACGCAGATTTATCCCACCCCGCCACAGCCATTCCAGAGATGATTCGACAACTCAAAACGGGAGAGAGTGATTTTGTCTTAGGCTCTCGCTACGTGGAGGGTGGTAGCATCGACGACAGTTGGACCCTTTGGCGCTACATTAATTCGGTGGTCGCCACACTCCCCGCCCTGCCGCTCACCAAAGTAAAAGACCCCATGTCCGGTTTTTTTGCGGTGCGTAAAGCGGACATTCCATCCGCCAATGAGCTGTCCCCCATTGGTTACAAAATTGCGTTAGAAGTGATGGTCAAAGGCCCGTTTAAAAAAGTCAGCGAAGTGCCAATTCATTTTGTAGATCGCATACATGGCGAATCCAAACTCACCTTTACCGAACAGCTAAAATACTTAAGACACCTGCGCCGACTGTACCAATATAAATTTAAAACCAAAGCAGAATTTTTTCAGTTCGCCGCCGTTGGAAGCAGTGGTGTTATCGTTGATATGACGTTTTACCTACTCTTGCAAATATTTGGCGTCTCCCACACCCTAGCACGAGCCATCTCATTTTGGCCAGCCGTCTCATGGAACTGGATGCTCAACCGTCTCATCACCTTTAGCCACCGTGAAAAAACAGCCAAAACAACCCAATGGGGCGCATTTGTTTTCAGCTCACTGCTCGGGTTCTCAGTCAACTACGGAACTTACTACACCCTAACAACCTTTGTACCCTTCTTTCAAGAACACATCATACTCGCCTTTATTATAGGAATACTCATGGGAATGGGCTTTAACTTCTCCATATCCAACCTGTTTGTCTTTAGAAAATTGCGCGAAGAAGTAGACAGCGAATCAAAAAGAAGGCATTCAAAATAATCCCCCCCCTGCTCTATTTATCTATAGGGGGGGGGTAAAAATTTTGTTGATGCGCTTGCATCCGTTCAAACGAAGCAAGTAACGGCTGATAACGTTCAGCGTTCGACTCCAACTGTGAATACAACGCATACACCGCCTCAACCGTTGATAAACTTAACGCATCTTTCTGCTTACGAATACGATAATTAGAGCGTTCCACCGGCGATAAAACCACTCGATTTAACCCCCTCAACACCGAGTTTAACTGCATAATTTTATGCGTTTTTCGCCATGTACCATCCAGCACCAAAATTTTAATAGCACTCAATTCAAACGTTTGCTGTATGCGAGCAATACACCATTCAGAAAACGGTTCCAATTGATGTTCAATCTTAGGGTACAACAAAAAAACCGGCTGAGACCCCTCCAACCAATGCTTAAGCGAAGGAATTTCTAAGACATTTTCGCCCACCCACGTTTGACAATCACGCAGTGATAACTGCACAATTTTTGCCGTGCCCTTTACCTGCTTAGCTTCATTAGGATGCTGTAAAATACCCAACGACACTTGATTGAAAATCGCACCTTCAATCCATTGGCACAAACAGTTATTGATTGCACGCTCACAGGTTGGACAGATTACTCTTGGCATACCGTACACACTTCAATGATTAACTTGATGATATAAAAGTAGGGGGGGGAGAAATTTTGCGCGATATCCAACAAACCACGCCTTCCATCACGGTGCAAAAAGCGACTGAAAACGATTTTTTTGAAATCAAACATTTTATAAAACGCCACAAACAAAGCCGTGCACAATTAGATGATACACTATTTATTACGCGTTTAAATACGCCATCCAGCCAAGCTATTATAGGGCTAGCCAAGGTCAGAAACATAACCCATACCGCCGATTGGTTGCACGGTGTATACGTCGAGCCCACTTGGCGAAATCAAGGCATTGCGGGAGAGCTTATGATGTTTATTCAACAACAAGCCAAAAACCGTCAAATGTTTACCTTTCCGCTTCCTCATCTCAAAAACTTCTATCTTAAGCAAGGCTATCAACCCATAGAGCCGTCCGAGCTACCCGCCACCCTACAAATACGCTATCAAAACGCATTGGAACACCATAAAAAATGGCACTGTATGTCGCTCGTAACAACTAAACTTGCTCCGTTTCATTGTAACAAGCTATAGGGATTAGGGTATTATAATTCCCCCCCCCCCTTATTAACAAAAGAGCCAAACTATGAAAATTTGGGTAGATGCCGACGCCTGTCCTGTTGTAATCAAGGACATTCTATTTAAAGCGGCAAACCGTACACAAACCTCAATTACATTCGTCGCCAATCACTGGCTAACCATCCCGCCTTCGCCCTTTCTTGATTTTTTACAAGTCGGGCAAGGGTTTGATGTAGCAGACAATGAAATTGTTAAGCGACTCACTGCGGGAGATTTAGTCATTACCAGCGACATTCCACTGGCGGACGAAGTGATCACCAAAGGCGGCTTAGCACTCAGCCCAAGAGGCGAAGCGTTTACCACAGAAAACATAAAACCCAAACTAAATATGCGCGATTTTATGGAAACCATGCGCTCTAGCGGAGTCCAAACAGGCGGCCCACCGCCACTAAACCAAACAGACCGCCAAGCATTTGCCAACCAACTCGATCGCTGGCTAAGAAAGCGTTGATTTAATGCGAACTATAGAGACTCTAGTTGCTCGATTAACGACCCCACGTATTTTTTTCGGAAGCACCGCCGCCCAGCAGTGAGCGCCATGCTCTCCATTGCGGTTCACCCCACCGATCAGATTGTGTTCTCTTTTTCTCAAGGCATAGAGTGGGCAAATCACGAAGGCGATTGGGAATCGAGCCCTACCTCTCACATAGAAGCAAGCTATCTCATTGAAGGCAAAACGTTTCATTATGGCCCCGTCATTGGCTACTCTAAAGCCTCAGACAAACAGCACTATACAATAGGTGTGAATTTTGGTATTCCGCTTTATTAAGGGCATGAAAAACAGGAATAGGATCTTTATTAGACCCATCAGGCTAGCTTAATATCATCTACAACCAGAAAGGGGGGGGGAATAAATTCAAATTGAGTTTTTCTCACCCCCTATCATGCTAAAAACATAAAATAACGGACGGTTTTAGCCTAAAAACTCTATGAGACATTTTCTTTAGAAATAGTTGCCCATTACAGCGTTTACTGACTAAGCTATTTTAGATGTTAACGACATTGTTTCACGATCGATTTGCTCTAGTGCTTTTTGAATATGAGAAACTTCATTTTCTTCAAAAAGAGCTTCTCCACATTGAGAACAAACCCATGCTGGAATAGATTCCCAAGAAATATGATAACCATTTCTATCAGCACTAAATGGAGCATGACTTCTTAGCATTTTTCCTTTACAGTGAAAGCATTCCATTTTATCTCCTCATTTTAAAATCAGAGTATCGTTTGAAGAGGCGTTTTTTTTTGCATAAAGTTGAACGAAGCAAAAGACTGAATTCACACCCTACTTTTCTAAAATATATTACCGCAATTTGCAGGTTTTATGGAACCATAGGGGGGAGAAAAAACAGGTCGCTATTTACTTCGCTCTAAGGTCACAAAATCAAAGGCGTATTCGTGTTTTTCGTCTTTGGAGTGGTGTTGGCGGTCTGTTTCATTCCATGCCAATGTTGTCCAGTCTGGAAAGTAGGTGTCGCCTTTTATGTTGGCGTCAATTAGGGTTAAATACAGACGGTCTGCTTTGGGTAGCATTTGGCGATAAAGTTCTCCCCCCCCCATAATAATCACTTCTGGCTCGGTTGCGTATTTTACCAACGCTTGTTCTATAGATGAAAATACCTCCACATTTGGGATGGTTAAGTTCGCATTGCGACTGATGACAATATTAGGGCGATTGGGCAGTGGACGAGAGCCAATGGATTCGAAAGTTTTACGCCCCATAATGACGGGTTTGCCAGTGGTTTTGGCTTTAAAGAATTTTAAGTCGTCTGGCAAGTGCCACGGCATATCGTCGTTTAATCCAATCACTCGATCGTTTTCCATGGCGGCAATCATGGCTATTTTCATACGGACACCTGCGCTTTAATGTGCGGGTGCGACTGATAGCCTTCGATCTCAAAGTCTTCAAATTGATAGTCAAAAATACTTTCTGGTTTGCGCTTAATCACTAACTTAGGCAACGGATACGGCTCTCTGGTCAACTGCAACTTAGCTTGTTCAAGCGTGTTGTTGTAAAGGTGAACATCGCCGCCTGTCCAAATAAACTCCCCCAGCTCCAAATTGGTTTGTTGTGCCATCATGTGTACCAGTAAAGCGTAGCTGGCAATATTAAATGGCACGCCCAAAAAGGTGTCGGCACTGCGCTGATAGAGCTGGCATGAGAGCTTGCCGTTGGCGACGTAAAATTGAAAAAAGGCGTGGCATGTTGCTAAGGCCATTCTGCCCTGTTTTACGTTTTCTTGCGGGCTAACCGACTCGTCGGGCAGGTCTGCGGGGTTCCACGCGGTGACAATCATTCGGCGGCTGTTTGGGTTATTTTTAAGCGTCTCAATGACTGCGGCAATTTGATTGATGGTGTCGCCGTTTGGGCTGTCCCATGCGGTCCACTGTTTGCCGTATAACGGACCCAGCTCACCTTCTTCGGTCGCCCATTCGTCCCAAATTCGTACCTTATTGTCTTTTAGGTATTGAATATTGGTGTCGCCACTTAAAATCCATAGCAGTTCATGAATAATGGAGCGAAGGTGCAGTTTTTTAGTGGTCACCAGCGGAAAGCCTTGCTGTAAATCAAAGCGCATTTGATAGCCAAAAACGGAGCGTGTTCCTGTGCCCGTTCGGTCGCCTTTATCGGTTCCGTTTTCTAAGATATGATTTAAAAGTTCTAGATACTGTTTCATGCGTTACCCATGCCTTTACTCTTACCATTCGCTTTTGCTTGTTTTGCACCCCAGATCATCACACCTAATCCAATAATAATCATAGGGGTAGAGAGCAGTTGCCCAA
Organism: Thiomicrorhabdus sp.; assembly: GCA_021648625.1. GTDB lineage: Bacteria > Pseudomonadota > Gammaproteobacteria > Thiomicrospirales > Thiomicrospiraceae > Thiomicrorhabdus. The sequence goes on from JAKISK010000009.1 coordinate 23,347, forward strand.
TGGTAAACCAGTCCCACAGTAAGTAACCAATGTGTGCATCGGGTTCACGCCAAAACTCAACGATAAATCGAAAGCTTCCGTACCCTACTAAAAACAACGCTGCGACACTGCCTGGTGGTCTTGGTTTGCGGGCGTAAATCATTAAAATAATAAACAGCACCACGCCTTCTAACAAAGCTTCGAGCAGTTGCGTGGGGTATTTATGCACCACGGCTTGCAGTTCAGGGTCGTATACGGCCATGCCCAGAGGCGAATCGGTGACTTTACCCCACAGCTCGCCGTTTATAAAGTTACCAATGCGCCCGGTTAATAACCCTATCGGAATTAAAGGCGCAACAAAATCGGCGACTTGAAACAGGTTCTGCTTGGTTTTTCGGGCAAACAAAAACATGGCAAGCGTCACACCCAACAAGCCACCATGAAACGACATGCCGCCTTGCCAGACTTTAAAGACCAGTAACGGGCTTTCTAAATACGCCGCCAAATCATAAAACAGAATGTAGCCCAATCGACCGCCTAAAACAACCCCCATCGCCACGTAAAACAGCAGGTCGCTGACCATCTCTGAGTTCCACGGTTCAATTTTTTTGGCGCGAATATTTCCATACAACCAACCGCCTAAAAAGGCCAGAAGGTACATTAATCCGTACCAATGAATTTGTAACGGCCCAAGGCTTAAAGCCACTGGATCCATCGCTGGGTATTCCCACATAATAATGTCTTTAACGTTTTAAAATAAATTGCACGAATCATAACAAAAAACCAGCTAAAAAGCTGGTTTAAAGGGTAAAAACACAGGGCAATCGGGCTTAAAACATATTGAAAAAAATGTTAAATAAGGTAGAAAGGTTAACCATTTGAAATGGTAATAAAATGACAAAGCCAGTAACAGCTTCAATACTCCAGCACTTTTCCAGTATAAAAGACCCACGAATCAACCGGCAAAAAAAGCATGCGTTGTCCGATATTTTTTTTATCACCCTAAGCGCCGTTATTTGTGGCGCAGATAACTGGGTGGCTATTGAAGCATTCGGTAACGCCAAAAAAGGCTGGTTTAGTGACCAGCTTGATTTAACCAACGGCATTCCTTCACACGATACCTTTGGCGATGTCTTTGCAATCATCGATATCGAACAATTTAGCGAATGCTTTTCTAGCTGGGTTACCGATTTAGCACAGCTAACCGAAGGAGAAGTCATCGCCATTGATGGAAAGTGCTTAAGACGCAGTATTGATAAAGCCTCTAAAAAAGCGGCCATCCACATGGTCAGTGCATGGGCACAAGGCAACAGTTTGGTATTAGGGCAAGTGAAGGTAGATGACAAGTCTAACGAGATTACCGCCATTCCTAAATTACTCTCCCGGCTCGATATTGCAGGGGCAGTGGTTACTATTGATGCAATGGGATGTCAGAAAAAAATAGCACAGCAGATCATTAATCAAAAAGGCGACTACGTCCTGAGTTTGAAAGGAAATCAAGGTAATTTACACGATGATGTCGTGACTTATTTTACCTCTGATCTCACGCCTGAGCCAGCGCTGCAGACGGTTGATGGAGGGCATGGGCGCATTGAAACACGCACGATACGTGTTTCAGGTGATATCGACTGGCTAAAAGAACGTCATACTTGGCCTGGATTAGAGAGTATTATTGCCGTTACTGCAACCAGAGAATCAGGCCAAAAGGTTAGCGAAGAGACGCGCTATTTTCTTAGCAGTGTTAATGCAGACAATCCTAGTAAACTTGAACATGCGGTTCGAGCGCACTGGGCGATTGAGAATAGCTTACATTGGGTGCTTGATGTTGCTTTTGATGAAGACAGTAATAGAACACGCAAAGGCCATAGCGCTGCGAACCTTGCGGTGATTAGGCATATTGCATTAAACCTGATAAAAAGGGAGAAAACTTCAAAAGTTGGCGTGAAGATAAAGCGATTAAAGGCAGGTTGGGATAATGACTACCTACTCAGAGTAATCGGCATGAAAATTTAAGCCCGATTGCCCTGGGTAAAAACAGGGGGGGGATTTTTTTAGATCGAACGGCTCAGATGGCTCCTGAGAACGGTCAAATCAAGGCGAAAAATGTGAGTTTACACCTGTAAATGATCATTTTTTAACACCGAGTTGACCTTTTTCAGGGGCTAGCTGAGTCGTTACTATTAGATTTTAAATTGATGCACCAATACATCCAACTTATTGGCCAATTGTTGCAAATCATGTCCTGATTTTTCTGTATTCTCCGCCCCTTTCATGGTCTGTTCTGTCACGGCGTGAATTTGGCTAATATTATTGTTCATCTCTTGCGCCAATACACTTTGCGAATGTGCCGCCTGAGACATTTGCTCGCTCATTTGATAAATATCGTCCATTAAAATGGTCACCGGTTGCAGTGCATCGCTGGTTTTAGCAATCGAGTCACAGCTGGATTTTGTGACCGCTCGGCCTTGCTCTACCACCTTAACGGTTGAGACCGTAGCACGATGAATGTTATCAATAATTTTTTCAATCTGCTTGGTCGATTCTTGAGTTCGTTTAGCCAAGCCTCGCACTTCGTCGGCCACCACGGCAAACCCACGACCATGCTCGCCCGCTCTGGCGGCTTCGATGGCGGCATTTAATGAGAGCAAATTGGTTTGTTCTGCAATGTCACGAATCACACTGACCACCATTCCAATGGCGTCGCTGTCGGTACGTAACTGAGACACCGAATCGGTCATTTTGTTCATGCCATCTGAAAGTTCTTGAATCACCTTAACCGTTCCCATCACTTTCTCCCCCCCCTCTTTCACGCGTTCTGCCGCTTGTTCTGTGGCGCGTGAGGCATTATGGGAGTGATTTTCAACCTGTTGTGATTGATGGGTCATGTCCACCATTGAAGAGGAGAGTACATTCGTGGCTTGCAACTGGCGTTGGGTTCCTGCTTTGCTTTCAGAGGTAATGGTTAATAATGCACTGGAGGCGGTTTCCAGCTCTTTAATGGTAAGCGTAACCTCTTGTAACATACGCTGAATTTTATCGACAAACGCATTAAAATACGTGGCCAACTCGCCCATCTCATTTTGACTGCTCACGGGTAAACGTCGAGTTAAATCGCCCTCTCCTTTTGAGATGTCTTTCATTAAGCTCGATATTTTTTGCACTGGCTCAACCACCGAATGCGTGACACGCTTAGAGACCCACATGCCTATTAACAGCCCCAATACCGACAACGCTAACAATATAATAATGTTATACAAACTGCTGTTTAAAACACGATCACTCTCCGCTTTCATATCTTGAACCGCTTGGTCGGAAAGAGAGATCAATGCACTGTCTAATGTGTGAAACAGAGGCACAATACGGTCGGTCATTAAAGCAACGTCACTGCGCAATAACATACTGCTGTGTACGCCCTTTAAAAGCATGTAATGTTCACGATATGATTGATACAAAGAGTCCAATTGGCTTAAACCCTCTTGAGAAAATTGTGAACGGACTTGATCGAGCAACGTTTCCAATTGATTAAAATTGACTTCAATTCGATCACTGAAAATTTCGGATGTTGAAGAGGCCGTATTTAAAAGAACATACGTATTCACATCTCGATTTATATTCAACCAATGGCTTTGCAATGCCAGAAGAGTTTTTAGCAACGCACTTTTTTCAACCGTAAACTCCGATAATACCGATGAAATTTGCTCAGACAAAACACGCTGAAATTCAATCTCAATGGAGGCCATGTTTTGATCGGCATAAGCCAAAGAGGGAGAGATACCGTGTGTGGAATCAACCGCCTCTTTAAGCTGTGCAACCAAAGGAGAGAGTTCTGACAATAAATCAAAAATGGACTGATAAGAGGCATCAACCGCCCCATCTGACCCATTCATCATCAAGGTTTTTTTAAGAACCGATTTTACCTCTGAAACCTCTAAACGATAGGACTCTAAATGGCTTTCATCTTGCGTAATCACGTACTGATTTAACGCATTTAAACTTTTTTCAAGCAAAAATGCTTTTTTAGCGGTTTCAATGGCAAATGGCTGTTTGTCATTTACAATGTCAGCAATGTCCGAACGCACCATTACAAGATTGACCACCGCCTGAACGGTAATAATAGCCAGCACTAACCAAATAATGCCAAAGCCAAAACGGATTTTTTGTTTAATGGTGAGTTTTTCTAAAAAGGCATTCATGCGCTTAACACTTCATTTTTTGACAGTGCTGTCTTAAAAGCAATTTAAATGCCAGTTGTTATATATCCCTAATCCCCAGATTAGGAACAATATAAAAAATTATAAAAATAAATGCCTACCCTACAAAATAGTTATTTTGGCCTATGGTCATTCACTTTGAATATGTTTAAATAGACACATTTAACACCTACCAAAAAGGCATCCATTATGAACACAAAAACTGATAACGTTAATGCCCCATCATTATACGAACTTTGTTTTATGTTTCATGAAAATGACATCAAAATTACCGTTAAATCTTCAGTCATATCAGGGCTGGAATCCGTTTATGTTAACGATAAACTTATGTCAAAAAAGCGAACGTTTAAAAGAAACAGCAGGCATATTTTTCATATTTCAGGCATAGAATATCAAGTTTTATTTAAAACTGAAATTCTAAAAGGCCAAATTAAATGTACGTTTTTCAAGAATGGACAAATGATTAAGAGCTATACAGCACTGCCTAAGGGCAATAATTACGTTAAGTTTGCATGGTACGGCTTAATAGGTTTTGCTGTTGGCATTTTGAGCTCCTACCTTAGTTGGCCTTTTTGGGCTTCAGCTTTAATCCTATTATTTGTAATTTCATTGGCTTATATACGCGAAATTAAACGTGTTACGATAAAAGAAAATTATATTTAAGATAACCCAATTTATTCAACTCACCTTCATGGCGCTTCTAAATTAATGGCATCCGTTCTATGCCGCAGTGAAGCTGCGGATTCAGGTTTTACGTTTACCTTCACTATCAATACGCACAAAACCTTGCACCATAAGAGCAAACATCAATATAGTTCTTTTGACCTATTGCCTCTATATCTAAATGCTGTTTAAATCTTTCTTGATTCAATAAATTTAGGGGGCTAATTTATCTTTGAGACAGCTCAAAGACTAAGTGCAAGGAAAAAGCATGTCCGAAGCCATCCAAAATTTTATAAAACACGCTTATCTAGACAAAAAAATTGAACGTTTTTCAGCAGGCATTGTTCAAAATACTCAACATGAAAAAAATGCCATGCCAACCCAGATTTTTAACACCTATCAAAAAATAATTATACGTTTATTTGACCCTGCTACCCTAATAAAATCGCTTGAAAACATCATTGCCAGAAACAGCAATGAACAACAAATGCAAACAATTCTCCATTTTTTGCTTCAACCTAAAATTCAACAAATCACTCAAAACGAAGAAGCCGCAAAATCATTGCAGGCTTCCCAAGAAATGCAAACATTTTTTACCGCGTTACAAACTACACCCCCCTCCGACACCCGTAAACGTTTAATCGAGAACATAGACAAAGCCATTGGTTCAAGTGCAATGGTTGTAGAAATGCAAATTTCACTGTTTACAGCCATGGCATGGGGCATGAGAAACGTAAACCCTAATGCCCAAAATATTACTCAAGAGCAGTTGCAACAAACGGCCTTAGACATGAAAGAAAACATGAGCCCTCAAATTGCACAACAAATATGGATGAGCATGTTGTTTGCATACAAAAACGTATCCGATGACGAACTAAAAAACTACCTTACGCTCAATGAAACAACCGAAGGACAACGTACATTGTCCTTTATTCGCACCGTCTATTCAGACATGCATCAGCACACCACAAAGCAACTTCAATACGCACTCGAAGCAGAATTTATCTAATAAAAAACGAGGTCTGTATTTTATTTATTACCTTATTTTTAACACTTAACATAAGAGAAAAATATGTCTCTATTTCGTACCGAAGTCAGCGATAAAAAGCGTGACGAAAACTTTTTTGGCGATGTTGTACTGATTCGTCCCGTCTCTTTTTCTGTTTACATCTCTTTATTTGTGCTTTTTATAATCGCGCTTGGTTCATTTTTATTTTTTGGAAAGTACGCCAGTAAAGAGACCATGTTAGGCGTAGTTAACCCGCAATCAGGCTTGGTAAAAGTATACGCTCCTCAACGAGGTATTGTGATGTCTCGTAACATCAATGAGGGTGATGACGTTCAAAAAGGGGACATTATTTACAACGTCACAACCGAACGACACCTTGGAGGCGGGCAAGAAGTTCAAGCGTTCGTAGCAGAAGAGACCGAAAAATCCATTACGATTATCGAATCTCAAATTAAAGAACAAACTAAATTATCCAAACTGCGTACAACAGATTTAAAAAATCAACTCAAATACACACGTCAAGAAATACGCTCCATTAAAAGTGAAATTACCCTGCATGAAGAACGCGTGGCGTTATACGCCAAAGACGTGGCACGTCTTGAAAGAATATCGCAAAAGAAATTTATCCCCAAAACCGACTACAACAAAAGCTACCAAATCCATTTAGACAGTCAAGTGGCACTGGAACAACTGCGACGCAGCCTAACCACCAACCAAAACCGTAAACTGCAATTTATGACCGAGCTCAAAAAAATTCCAGTTGAGCTGACACAAAACACATTGGCGTATGAAAAATCACTCTCCGAATTGCGCCAACGCCTTGCTGAAATACACAGCAACCAAAGCTATACCGTCATCGCGCCCGCATCGGGTCGAGTAACCTCGCTTATTTATAAAGCAGGAGACACCATCAAACCAGAATCCCCTTTACTCACCATATTACCCAACAACGTTGACCTTAAAGCCATTCTTTACGTTCCCACAAGAGCCGCTGGTTTTTTGGCAATCGGGCAAGAAGTCAAAATAAAGTTTGATGCGTTTCCCTATCAAAAATTTGGACTTTATGGCGGTGTAGTCGATCAAATTTCTAAAAACATTATGATTCCTGGCGAAGTTAAGTTGCCTGTGGATCTAAAAGAGCCTGTATACAAAATTTCCGTCAAGCTCAACAAGCAAACCGTGACCGCCTTTGGACGTGAACAACACTTGCAAGTAGGCATGTTATTACAAGGCGATATTGTTCGGCATCGCAGCCGGATTATCGACTGGGTATTAGAACCGCTCTATAGCTTAAAGGGACGTAGCTAATGAAAAATCCTGTTGAATTACTCCAATTTTCATACGCGTCCAAGCGTCTGCCCATCATTTTACAAACAGAGCTGGCCGAATGTGGCTCTGCCTGTTTAGCCATGGTCGCCTCTTATCACGGCCATAAAATGGGCATTGAAGCCATTAGGCAATACCTACCCAGCTCGCTAAAAGGGCTGTCACTCAAAGAGATCATGCACGCGGCAACCAAACTGCACCTTATGCCACGCGCCTTACGGCTCGATCTTGATCAGTTATGCAACTTAAAATGCCCCGCTATACTGCACTGGAACCTCGACCATTTTGTGGTACTCGAATCGGTTCAAGGCAATAAAGTTGTTATTCATGACCCGGGGCAAGGTAAACGCGTTCTGTCGTTACAAGAGGTATCAGAAAATTTTACAGGCGTTGCCTTAGAGCTAACCCCAACTAACGAGTTTGAACAAAAATCCGACATACGAAAAGTTAAAATAACCGAGCTATTACGCTCTGTTACAGGGCTAAAACGTGCGCTATTTCAAATACTATTGCTCTCGTTAGTGTTGCAAGTTTTTGTACTGGTCTCTCCCTTTTTCATGCAAATAACGGTCGATCACGTTATTGCCGCCTCAGACGAACATTTGTTATTAGCGCTCGCACTGGGGTTTGGTTTATTAGCGCTCATACAAATGGCCGCCACCGCTTTACGCTCTTGGATGATTTTGTATTTAAACTCCACATTAGACGTACAGCTTTTGGCCAATACCTTAAGGCACTTACTCAAACTCCCGCTCGACTATTTTGAAAAAAGACATTTGGGCGACATTATCTCTCGTTTTGGCTCACTGCGCAGTGTAATTGCCCTGTTTACCCAAGGCCTTATTGCCAGTATTGTAGACGGCATAATGGCCGTTGCCACCTTAGTCATGATGTTTGTTTACAGCCCTAAACTGGCGTTTATTGTACTGGTTGCAGTATTCATTTACGCCATGGTTAAAATCATTACCTTTCGCCTAAACGAACAATACAAGCAAGAAGCCATTATTTTATCTGCTAAAGAAAGCACCAACTTTATGGAGACCGTTCGAGCCGTACAAACCATTAAACTGTTTTCAAAAGAGAGCCAGCGTGAATCCATGTGGCTAAACCAATACGCCGCCTCACTCAATGCCGGCATAAAGCTGGGAAAATTACAAATTATTATTGCCGCCATCAATCAAACCGTGTTTCCGATTGCGGGCGTATTAATTATTTGGGTTGGCGCACAAGAGATCATGGCCAGTGTATTTTCCATTGGAATGTTATACGCCTTCTTTTCCTACCAGGGTCAATTTACAGGCAAAATTTCCGCACTCATCGATATTTTGGTCGAATTTAAATTAGCCGGCGTAGATTTAGAACGCGTATCCGACATTGTGCATGCCGAAATAGAGCAACATAACGCATCCCTATTAGACAATGATTTAACGTTAAAAGGCAAAATAGAAGTCAAAGACCTAAGCTTTCGCTATGCCGAAAATGAACCTTACGTGTTTCAAAATCTAAACTTCACCATTGCCGCTGGCGAAACCATTGTCATTGTAGGTACCTCTGGTTGTGGAAAATCCACCCTCCTTAAAGTGTTGCTAGGGTTATTCCCCCCCACCTCGGGTGAAGTATTTTATGACAACACCAATATCACTCAAATCGACACCGCTTCGCTTAGAAGCCAAATTGCTGCCGTAATGCAAGAAGACTGCTTGGTTGCGGGCTCTATTGCCGAAAACATCGCCTTTTCAGACCCCCAAATGGATTTAGAACGCGTACAAACCGCCGCTCAAATGGCCGCCATTCACACTGAAATAAGCCAAATGTCCATGGGCTACAACAGCCTAGTGGGTGACATGGGTACAACCTTATCGGGGGGACAAAAACAACGAGTTTTTCTCGCCAGAGCCTTATATGTGGACCCTAAAATACTGTTTTTAGACGAAGCCAGTAGCCACCTAGACACCCATACCGAAAGCCTCATTAATACAAATATCAAGGAGATGCCCATCACACGCGTCATTATTGCCCACCGCAAAGAAACCATTGCACTCGCCGACCGAGTCATTGATTTATCCGCTCAAAATACCCCCAAAGCCATCCCACCAGCAGGTGCCGTATGGTAAAAAATACGCTAAAAACCCTATTATTAAGCATTGTGATAAACCAAAGTGTTATACCGCATAGCTTTGCGGTACAAAACTTATTAGACATTTATCAACTCGCACTCCAATCAGACCCCGATCTCCAGCAAGTCGCTCTATCCTATGACATTGCTGTAGAAATGAAACAACAAGATTTATCCCCATTGCTGCCCAACATTCGCTTAAGTGGTAATATTCGAAATAACGAGCAAAAACGCACCTATGAGGTATCACAATTTGATGGCGAAGAAGACTACCAAAGCCACGGCTACTCCTTAACCCTTACGCAATCTCTGTTTCGTTACGACAACCACATTCGTTACCAACAGGCAGACCAACGTATAAAACAAGCCAATGCCGAATGGAATGCCGCAAAGCAAACCCTAATCGTTCAAGTCGCCGAACGCTATTTTGATATATTAGCCGCACAAGACAACCTACACTTTGTGGCCGCCGAAAAACAAGCCATTCAAAGACAGCTTGAACAAATTAAAACGCGTTTAGAGGCTGGGCTTTCCGCCATAACAGACCTGTACGAAACGCAAGCTCGCCTTGATTCCACCATCGCATCTGAAATTGAGGCGCAAAACCAGCTTCAAAACAGTTTGGAAGCACTTCGCAAACTAACCAACCAATACCATAAAAATTTAGCCCCCCTCAATGCAACACAAACCCTAGTTGCACCCAATCCATCCAATATTGAACAATGGGAATCTGCCGCATTAACAAATAATTTAGAAATTATTGCCTTACGCCACAACAACAAGCAATTACGCCAAGAAATAGACAGACAGCGTGCAGGCCATTACCCCACACTCGATTTAACACTTAACTACTCAAGATCCATCTCAGGGGGGGGTAATTTTGGTGACAGCGAAACCGACGATCGCACCATAGGGCTGCAACTCGATCTACCCATCTATCAAGGCGGGCTAGTGCGCTCAAAAACACGCACCGCCACGCAAACCTACAACCAAAACCTTAAAAAACTAGAAAGCACCATACGCACCGTGCGAACCCAAACACGAGAAGCCTATTTAGGCGTTATCGCAAGCATGGCGCGTATCAAAGCGTTAAAACAGGCCGTGCGTTCCAACACTCAAGCCATCGAAGCCATTCAAGCAGGCTATAACGAAGGCATGCGCACAACATTTGACGTACTTCAAGCCAATCGAGAACGCTACCGAGCACAACGTGACTATCAACGAGCACGCTACGATTATCTTTTAAACAGCTTAAAATTAAAACAATCAACCGGCCAACTATTTGAGTCCGATTTAAGCCAACTAAATGAATGGCTCTTACGCACAAAAAACACTAATAAAAACAAGGGATTGATGTAAACATCACCACACCATAAACTGTTAACATTACTTATTAAACCCCGTAAATGTTAGTCCTATAATAAAGAGTAAAAAATAATGTCTCGCTTAAATGAAACACACAGACAAAACGCCATGTCCATCATTGAACTATGCCTTCACGCCAATTCAATGGTTGAGTTTGAAGCTATTTTACACCGCACAAAAATGCTCATCGAGCATGAAATGTTCGCCTGTGGCGTAGGCATTCGAAAAGATTATTCAATGCAATCCATCTCCAGCCTAAACGAAAGCTTTCCTTCCGACTTTATGTCCACCATTGTTGATCACACAGGCCAAGTTATCTCCCCCCTGTTTTTACGATGGCTAGAAACTCAAACCCCGCAGGTACTCGACATTGAGCACGCACGTAACCAATTTACAACAGAGCAAATTGACTTTTATCAAAAGTTTAACATTCAAAATGTAATCTCTCACGGCGTACTCGACTGCGGTGAATATTGCACCTCCTACTTTGGTTTTGCCAACATAAAAAATGGCATACAAGACCACCATGTCCATTTAATAAAAATGCTTGTACCCCACCTACACTCCGCCTACACAAAAATGCCTTCCGTTCAAAAAACACTGTCTTCCCTTACCTCTAAACAGTTAAAAATAAAAAAATCAAACAACCAAGAATCCACACTCTCAGACCGTGAAGTAGAAGTATTGCAATGGGTTTTTATCGGAAAAAGCAACCAAGAGATAGGCGATGCACTCTGCATAAGTCGATCAACCATTAAAAACCACCTACAAAATATCATTCAAAAACTCAATGCAAATAATCGACAACATGCAGCCGCCAAAGCCTTGCAGCGAGGAATCATTAAACTTGAGTAACAAAGCAATTAAAAAATAAACATTTACCCTCAAAATAGTTATTTTGACCTATAGACATTCCTTTGGGGTGTGTTTAAATGGACACAATAAATTAAGAACACGTTATTAAAAAACGCACTTAATTCAATATCACTAACCTAATCGTTTGGAGAGACAATTATGTTTAAACCCTAATCCCCAGATAGAAATGCGAATTAGAGTGTAAGCAATTGATGTGCATAGTGAATGTAAAAAAGACAATGTCACCTTATTGGTGATGCGTCCTTTTTTACATTTGCTAGGTGCGTCAAGGGCTTGCGCTATAAACGTGTTTTCTATCTGGGGATTAGGGATTACAGACCATTGCAGATATAAAAAACTAATGAAGGGTACCAAGTGTTTGAACAAACGTTTAAGAATATAGATGATATTCTTCATAAAGATGCAGGATGCGGTAGCGAGCTGGATTATGTGGAGCAAACCTCATGGGTGCTATTTTTAAAATATCTGGATGATCTGGAAAAAGACAAGCAGACTGCCGCCGAACTTTCAGGTAAAAGTTACAGCAAAATCATAGATAAAGAATTCCAATGGTCTAATTGGGCTGCGCCCAAACTAGAAAATGGAAAAATTGATCACAATGCCTTAACAGGTGATGACCTTGCTGATTTTGTCAATATCAAATTATTTCCCTATCTTAAAAAAATTAAAGCCAACGCCGACAACGCTAATACCATTGAATACAAAATTGGCGAGATTTTTAGCGAACTGAAAAACAGAATTCAAAGCGGTTACAACTTACGTGAAGTGGTCAACCTGATTGATGAACTGCGTTTTAGAACCCATGCTGAAAAGCATGAGATGAGCCATCTATATGAAGGCAAAATCAAGAACATGGGTAATGCAGGGCGTAATGGTGGCGAATACTATACGCCACGCCCCTTGATTAAGACCATTGTTAAAGTGGTCAATCCGCAAATCGGCAATACCGTTTATGATGGCGCAGTGGGATCAGCAGGATTTTTGGTTGAAGCCTTTGAGTATTTAAGAAAAAGTAAAAAACTATCCACAAAAGACAGCGAAGCTCTACAAAAAAACACCTTTTACGGCAAAGAGAAAAAATCACTCGCCTACATCATTGGCATAATGAACATGATTTTGCATGGTGTCGAAGCCCCAAACATTATTCATACAAACACCCTTGCAGAAAACCTGTCTGATATTCAAGAAAAAGACCGTTATGATATCGTCTTAGCAAACCCTCCCTTTGGCGGCAAGGAAAGAGCCGAAGTACAGCAAAACTTTCCCATCAAGACGGGTGAAACCGCTTTTCTGTTTTTACAGCATTTTATTAAAATCCTAAAAGCAGGCGGTAAAGCAGGGATTGTTATTAAGAATACTTTTTTAAGCAATACCGATAATGCCTCGGTTGCCTTACGCAAAGAGCTATTAAGCAGTTGCAACCTGCACACTGTATTAGATTTACCCAGCGGTACATTTACTGGTGCAGGGGTAAAAACCGTGGTGCTGTTTTTTGAAAAAGGCAAAGCCACGACTGAGACCTGGTTTTATCAGCTCAATCTGGACAGAAATCTTGGTAAAACCAATCCACTGAATGAGCAGGATTTGGCTGAGTTTGTGGCATTGCAAAAAACACAGGCAGAAAGTGAAAACTCATGGACAGTCAAAATCAGTGGTATTAACCAAAACACGTTTGATCTTTCGGCTAAAAATCCCAATACACCTGAAGAAGCCCCACTACGAAGCCCTGAAGAAATATTAAAAGAAATGGCTGAGCTGGATAAGGAAAGTGCTGAAATTTTAAGCTCAATTTCGGAAATGTTATGAAAAATGAGATTGTAATATATCAGGCAAAGGAACTTCCTCAGCACATTGAAGTAAGAATTGATGAAGATACTGTCTGGTTAAACAGAAAACAGATAGCCCTGCTATTTGGCAGAGATGTAAAAACCATTGGGAAGCATATAAATAATGCTTTAAAAGAAGAATTGAAAGGGCTTTCAGTTGTCGCAAAATTTGCGACAACTGCCACCGATGGTAAAGTTTATCAGGTTGAACATTACAATCTTGATGTAATTATTTCAGTGGGTTATCGGGTTAAATCTAAACAAGGCACACAATTTAGAATTTGGGCAAATAAAATTCTAAAAGACTATTTGTTAAAAGGATATGCATTAAATAACAGAATGAATAGAATTGAAGATACTGTTCATTCTCTGTCAAAAAAAGTGGACGGAATCGACTTGCAAATACAGGCAAATCTTCCACCCAATCAAGGTATATTTTTTAACGGACAGGTGTTTGATGCCTACACCTTTGTTTCCGATTTAATTCGCTCGGCAAAAAAATCAATTATTTTGATAGATAACTATATTGACGATACTGTTTTAACTCATTTTACCAAAAGAAAAAAGGGCGTAGCATTTACCATTTTTACCAAAAACATTTCAAAACAGTTGCAACTGGATATTAAAAAACATAACGAACAATACGAAGCTATTAGCATAAAGCAGTTTAAAGATGCTCACGACCGTTTTTTAATTATTGATAAAAAAGAGGTTTATCATTTTGGAGCAAGTCTGAAAGATTTGGGTAAAAAATGGTTTGCCTTTTCTAAAATGGATAAAAGTTCGGTTACTGTTCTTAACTTAATTTCAGAGATACTATGAAAAATGAACTGATACAGATTAAGAATATTCAGGAACGAATTTATACTATTAGAGGGCTTGAAGTGATGATAGACTATCATTTGGCAGAAATATATAGTGTTGAAACCAAAAGATTAAATGAACAGGTAAAGCGAAATATTGAGCGTTTTCCACAAGATTTTATGTTTCAACTAACCAAAGATGAATGGGGATTTTTGCAGTCGAAAAATGCGACCACGGAAAGTGAAAATAATTTGCAGGCGCAAAATGCGACCGCAAAAAGAAGAAGTCTGCCTTATGTCTTTACCGAGCAAGGTGTTGCTATGCTTTCAGCAGTTTTACGAAGTGAAACCGCTGTGAGAGTTAGCTTACAAATTATTCACGCATTTGTTGAAATGAAAAGATTTATTACTACAAATGCGGGATTGTTTCAACGATTAGATAAAGTGGAACAAAAACTTATAAATCACGATGAAAATTTTGATAAAATATTTAAAGCACTTGAAGAGAAAAGTATAAAACCCAACCAAGGTATCTTTTTTAACGGACAGGTTTTTGATGCTTACAACTTAATTGCAGATATTATTCGCTCTGCAAATAAATCGATTATTTTAATAGATAACTATGTTGATGATAGTGTTTTGAAATTGTTAACCAAACGAAAAAACAAGGTAACAACCGTTATTTATACCAAAAATATTTCAAAAACATTACGCCTAGATATAGATATACATAATAAAGAGTACGATAAGATTAAATTGAAAAAAATAAGTCTGGTATCTGACCCTAAAAATGCTTAATTTTGTTGGAATTATAGTGGTTTTACACTAGAGTAACTGTTCCAATCTACAAAGAATTCACAAAAATTATTTAGAAGAATTTTATAACAAATATCTAACTCGTTTCCAAAAAACAGTTTAGATAGTGGTTTTAAATGCCTAGAAAGTTAGTACGAATACACTAATTGAAATTTCTCCCATGAACAAACACCTTAACATATTACATCTTCTTTTTATAATTCTTGCCGTACCCATTTCGGCACAGGACTTATTTGACGATTTTAATAACAATATATTTCCATCTTTATATAGTACACTTACTTGTAATGTTACGGCAGATGCAGGGAGTGATATTGTTATTTGTGATGGCGAATTTCCCGTCCAACTCAATGGCTCGTATGTTGGCAATGCAATTAATTTTAATTGGTCACCAAGTGGCAATTTGGATGATGCTACTATTTTGAATCCAATGGCAAGTGCGGCAGGAACTTACACCTTGACCGTAGAAGCGATAGACGATGTCAACCTAGTTACCAATGGTGATTTTGAACAAGGGGATATGTCGTTTACGACGGATTATATGACAGGAAGTTCCAATGTCGGAAATTATTTAATAGCAGATACTCCACAAGATTATTATAATTTATTTAGCGATTGTAGTGACCATACTTCGGGGTCAGGGAATATGATGATTGTGGATGGCGATGTTCTTCCTAATCAAAATATCTGGTGCCAAACGATAACCGTCATAGCCAATACAGATTAT
>JAKISK010000010.1 GCA_021648625.1 Thiomicrorhabdus sp.
CGCAAGCCAATCAACCTCCACCATCCTCTTCCATGTTTTGGCGCTGGAAACCCTACACTGACTTGGCAGAACTGTACCTTAACTATGGACAGGCCACCAAAGCACTGCAAGTAATGAGCCAGCACAATATTTTAGATAACTTGGTATTAAAAATCATTCGAAGCTCAGACCTAAACTTAATGGACGTTTGGCCACGCTATCAAATCTGCATAGAAGATCAGCTTAATCTCAGCAACAATAACGCTTATAAACAGGCGATTCAACTGATGGAAGAGGTGCTCAACCGCACAGCATCCGAAACCGAACGAGAAGAGGTAAAACAGTGGATGGTCGATTGCAGAGAACGCTTTAAAAGAAAACGCAATTTTGCTCAGTGGTTTGATGAGTTTTGGACAGAATAAAAAAGTTATTTGTAACGACTCAGATGGCCCCTGAAAAGGGTCAACTCTGTGTTAAAAAATGATTATTTACAGGTGTAAATTCACATTTTTCGCCTTGATTTGACCCTTTTCAGGGGCTAGCTAAGTCGTTACCGTTATTTTTGATACAACGTATCAGGATCAATCAAGGGTTCGCTGGTGATTTCCAGTTTATTGCCCTTCACTTGACTATAAAAACAGCTTCGTCTGCCCGTATGGCAGGCGGGGCCGGTTTGGTCAACGGTTAATAAAATCGTATCGCCATCGCAATCAAACGCTAATGATTTCAACAATTGAATCTGTCCAGACTCCTCGCCTTTTCGCCAGTAATTTTGGCGCGAACGAGACCAGTAGCAAACCCGGCCTGTTTTAAGGGTCTCTTCCAACGATTGTAGATTCATCCATGCCATCATCAACACCTCTTTGGTGTCAAACTGTTGTGCAATGGCAGGAATTAAACCGTTTTGATCAAACTTAATCTGGGTTTTAAGTTGTGACCAATCAAAACGGTCTCCTTGCGACGCTTTTTCAAGTTGCTTAAAGGAAAGGGGGGGGGGAGAATTTTTTTGGCACATAATTTTGGCTCTTCTAAATTTTGAGTGGGTAAAGTAATTTAAGTTACCCAAAGATTTATTGTGAAACCCCGATATGGAACAAAGAACTCAGCTCAGAATCTGAGCAAGTTACTTGCCCATCACAGCCTCTTCTCTACGCCTATAATCCCACAACACATTGGTTTGACAAGGACTACTCGGGCCAATAGCCCTGCGTTCCTCCTTGTCAAACCAATGCTTATGCGGAATAAAGGCTGCGCGAAGCGACGATGATGGGCAAGTAAATAACCCCAAACCCACATAAAAAAACAAAAATAGAATTATTTACCCACTTAAAATTCATAAGAGCCATAATTTTACCCCCCCTATTTACGCTTGGCATTGGCAAATGCGGCGGCAAATGGGTTGTTAGTAATCACATCTTTCACCTTGGCAACTTTCTTTTGTTGAACCTGCGATTTACGCCCCTTTTCTAACATGGCCTTAAACAGCTCGGCCGTGGCACGAGCATCGGCTAAGGCATCGTGCGCATCGCCCGGAAATTCTTTGCCCAACACTTTTTCATACGCCATGGTGAGTTTGGGGGTTTTATAAAACCAGTACATTTTTTCACTGTGCCAGCGCATTGCACCGTGTAAATCTTTGCTTAATTCCGCCGCATCTAACCAATGGTTGTAATCCAGTTCAAAGGTAAGCATCTTCTTTTCGGCACTTTTTTCAAGGTACATAAAATCGCTTTCGGTGCTGTACGCTAACACCACGTCGGCCTCTTTTAATACGGCATGAATATCATCCCACGCTTCGGCCAACAACGGCTGTCCCTCAACCATTTCTGTGGTGATATTATGCTTTTCATTCTCAGGCACATCGTAGCCAGGGTTAATCAATTGATTAAACAGCTCATTGCCTTCAAGATCACAGGCGGAAATTTGAATAATATCCGCTTCAGGATGGGTTGAGACATTGGTGGCTTCAATATCAATGCACACCACTTTTTTGCCTTTCAGCTCACTGTCATGCTGCTTTAATTTATACAAGGCATCATTGCGACGCTCTTGAATCAAATCAATCACATCCGATTCGCAAAACTCTTTTAATAGCGCTTCTATTTTTTTACGCATCTTTGGCAACGATTTGGTTAATGCAGCTTTCACCGCTTCATCATCCGAACACTTTTCAATAAACGCTTCTACCGATACCGCTTCTTCACCAATCATCAACTGCTCAAGTAAAGCGTCCGTTATTTTTTTAACATCAAAATCAAAGGACTCTAACGGCGGAATAACCACATTGGCATTCAGCAATGAACGCTCTCCTTTTGCGGGAGAGGCCATAATTTCGACACCACGAATATTCAAACCATCCGACGCCGCGACGGCAACTAGGTACTCTTTTAAAGGTTGATTACGTTTATCAATTAGGATTAGCTGTGCATTGCTCATAGGAATTCGTTTTATTTTATTAATTAAGAAGTGGCTATTCTAACAGCAAGCACTTATTAAGACGATTCAAGCGTGTTTATATTTTGAAACGCTTGAGGCTGGTCTGAAAAGTCGACACGGGTATGAGGGTTCTCTTGAATCCAACGCGAGACGCTTAAATGAGACTTCTCTAATGCCCGCTTTAGATTCAATGCCATGCTACGGTGCATAAGCAAATACAGAGGCTGCACTCGTTGCCCGTCATAAGCAACGACCAGTGGCGCAGGATCAATGGAATAACCTTGGATCAATCGTTCCATTAAATCGATGGGCAAACTTGGATTATCGCATGGCACAAATACAATCCAATCAAGTGCAACCCACTTCCAAGCCGCTTGCATCCCAGCAAGCGGCCCTAAAAAGCCTTGATATTCGTCTGGAAACAGCGGTAGATCGTAGGTTTTATAGGCCAAATCCTCCGAGTTTACATTCAATAAAATGGGGAGTTCTTTCTTAGGTAAACACTGCAACACCCAATGCAACAACGGCTTACCTTGGTGTGGCAGCAGCGCTTTTTGACGCGCACCCACTCGCTTTCCTTGCCCTCCCGCTAAAACCACCACTGAAATATTCGAAAAACAGGGGGGGGGTATTTTTTTAAGCTCACTCATTGACACCCCCTTTATCCACTACGGTGCCGTGATCCATTTAATCAAGGTTTGATTAAATAACTCAATATCAATCGGCTTGGTAATGTAGTCGTTCATGCCCACTGAAAAACACCGTTCTCGGTCTTCAGGCATGGCATTCGCGGTGAGCGCTACAATTGGAATGGTTCGTTCTGAACACGATAAGAGCTCTTCTTTACGAATAAGAATCGTGGCCTCATAACCATCCATTACTGGCATTTGGCAGTCCATTAAAATCAGATCGTATTTTTGGACGCCCATTCTCCAAAAGGAGAGCCCTTCCAGTCCATTTTTGGCAATGTCCACTCGCCCGCCCAAACGGTGAACAAAGGCCATAACAATCTCTTGGTTGGTTTCATTGTCCTCAATTAATAAAATGGCTTTTCCCGCTAAAATGGCAGATGCATCGGTTGTTTTAGCGGGTACCATGGGCAAGGTTTCTTTCTTATCCAATGATTCCACACGAGTTTCAACATCTTTAGACGTCGCGGATAAATCAGGCAGTAACGCCGCATCATTTTGCCGACTCTTATCGTTCTGCTCCAAACAGGGCTGAGGTAAAACACACTGAAACGGCATCTCAATCCAAAACAAACTCCCTGAATTCTCTTCAGAAATCACGCCAATAGTCCCTCCCATGAGCTCAACCAACTGTTTTGAGATGGTTAACCCCAAGCCAGTCCCGCCAAATTTACGCGTAGTGGAGTCGTCTGCTTGGGTGAAGGAGTCAAACAGTTGCTCTAAAGCCTCTTCTGCAATGCCGATTCCCGTGTCTTTTATTTCAACCAGAACCTTTACCTCACAAGGCGATTGCAATTCAACCACCTGATTAGTCACTACTATGTCCACTCGACCTTGTGGTGAAAACTTAATCGCATTGCTTAATAAGTTCAATAAAACTTGTTGTATTCGCCCTGCATCACCCAGCAACTTAAGCTGAAGGGGTAAATTACTTTCAAAAAATAGCTCCACTTCATTTTCAATGGCCTGCAAATTCAAAATTTGCATTGCATCTCGAACCACAGAGTTTAAATCAAATACTTTCTTCTCTAAATTTACCCCCCCCTCATCCAACTTGGCAAAATCCAAAATATTATTCACTACTTTTAATAGCGCTTGTCCACTCTGTTCTATCGCCTGCAAATACATCGTTTGCTGAGGCGTTAAGGTGGTATTCATTAATAAATTAGACATGCCCAACACACCATTTAGAGGGGTTCTTATCTCATGACTCATGGTGGCAACAAATCGACTTCTTGCTTTTGCCAACGCCTCTGCACGCTCTTTAGCCAGTTGCATTTGCGTTTGCGCTTGAAGTTGTATCGAGACATCTCGAATGGTATGCACCAACTGAATGTCGTCCAACGTGTTTACTCGACTAAAGCCCACCTCAACCGTAAACGTTTCCCCTTCATGGGTAATTGCTGAAATAAAGCCATCGGTACCCAGCAAAACAGAATCCCCCTCGTTACTCAGCAAGAGGTTAATTCGTTGCTGCCAGTTATCATGCGTTTTTTCATAAATGCATAAATCCAGCGAAAGCCCGACTAAGTCTTGGCGCGCGTAACCAAACATCTTCTCAAATGCCTGATTCACCCTAAGCACCACACCATATCGGTCGGTTACCGCCATCGCATCGGGAGCACTCTCAATCAAACGATTGGCACGTTGTTCGGCCATTTTTTGCGCATGAATCGACGTCACATAACTTTGTAGATGCGAGGCTTTTCCTTGTTCGTCATACACAATGCGCGTTAAATCATACACCCAGTGATACCCTTGGTACTGCGCAAATTTAACGCGATACTCTAAGCTCACCTCTTGTTCATGATGGGTGCACGCATTTAACACCGCCATGCGCACCGATGCCACGTCTTCCAATAAAATCAACTCCACAAAAGAGCCTTTATTTAAAACCTCTTGCACCCCTATACCTAGTAACGCATGTACATTAGGGGATACATACTCTACCGCCATATTGCTGTCGGCTTTTTTCTGAAACAACACCGTGGGACCCGTGTTAAATAAAGCGTCTTGTACCGAATTACTCTCTAAACGTTGCCTCGCTTGCTCAATTTTACGAAGGTAACGTAGAAGTAACATCATAAAAATTAAAAAGGTGCCTAAAAAAAGAGCCGCCGTCCAACAAACACGCTGCACATAACGGTCAAACACCTCTTGTTTAGGCAGCCCAAGCAATAACCACTGACCATTTAACACAGGGGTTTGAACCAAAGCGCGCTCTAACACCTCAAGAGGCAAGTGATCGCCATACTCACTCACCGCTACCCCTGATGCGGATAAGATCACCTTCGGAAACGCCTCTGATTTAACAAGAATGAACTCAAAAGTATCGGTATTAAAATGGACAATTTGTTCATGGAACTCTTCAAAATTAAAACTTAAAAAAAGAATCGCACGCTGTTCTTTATTGCCTATATTTTTTTTAAGAGGGTAGGCCACATCATAATGAATACTGCCATCGGGCGAGCTATGAGGGCCTAAAAACGAGACCTCAGTTGGAAAGGAGGTCATGCTATGTTGTATATCGGTGTGACAGCCAGCACCAATGTGCAATCGTTCACTCCCCGCGACCAAGTAGCCTTGCGCATCTAAAATAGCAAACTGAGTTGTATTGGGTAATAAATCTTTAATGTGCTCCGATAACTTGAAAAGATCGAATGGGTAACCGCCCCCTGTTGCTAACTCATAAATTTGTTGTTCATTATGAATCGCTAAGGCCTTTACCATCAAACGCTGTTGATCAATACGCTCATCGATTACATTCGCCAAGCCTTTTGCCGAGATCGTGACACCCGTCTTTACTCGTTCATGTTGTTGCTGAATCAAATAGCCTGAAAAAAAATAGACAAATACGGCCAAAGCAATCATAAACAGCCAAAACAGCAACGAAAATGTACCTGAAGATACCCCTCTCTTTTTTAAAATGGGAGAGTGTGCAAGTGGAGTGCTGAACGAGATCTTATTTTTATACAAAATAATCGCCTAAAATAATCAAAATAAACCAACCCCCCACTCTACCTGAGGCGGTTTTAAATTTCAATGAAACTTACCGCCTAAAACCTAGTATTTTTACCAGTCACGCACTTACATACTGATAAGCAGTTATTCCCATTTATAGACAAATAAAAAGGTTTCTTTCTTTTACACTAGCAACCCGTCAAACTTTACCATAGAATGAGTTCAACCATTACCATTCACAGGAGTTAAGGCATGCGCAATAATCAGCCCATTACGAATGAAGAGTACATTGTTCCAGACGGTTTAACACTGGTTTCTAAAACCGACTTAACGGGAAACATTATCGAATGCAATGATGCTTTTGAGGCCGCCAGTGGCTTCAGCCGTAAAGAGCTGATTGGGCAACCGCACAACATTATTCGCCACCCCGATGTACCTGAAGCCGTTTTTGCGGATTTATGGCGCTCCCTAAAGGCAGGCGAAACGTGGTCTCAAATTGTAAAAAATCGCCGTAAAAACGGAGGGTTTTACTGGGTAAGAGCCAATGCCACCCCAATCTACACCAAGGGTAAAGTCAGTGGTTACATGTCGATTCGTACGCCTGCGACAGAAGCTGAAAAACAGGCTGCGACCAAAGCCTATCAAGATATTAAAGCCGGTAAAGCCAAGATTCAGTCTGGGCGTATTTTTTATGGACTTAACTGGAAAAAACTGAATGTATTATCCAGACTGACCCCACAATACCAGCTTCCTTTACTGGTATTTCTACTCTATATTATTCCATTCTTAATCTACGCCATCTCAGATGGCTACAGTGCACTCACTATATTGGGCGTTATTTTTCTTGGCCTCGTTCCACCCTTTATATACGGTTTATACCTTAATAAATCACACAATCTAACACAACATGATCTCAAAACCATTGCATCACGAGAGCATTTAAACAACGAATGGTTTGATGCTAACACCCCATTAGGGCAACGCAAAACGGCGATTCGCTCCGTTTACTTAGCCGCTCGCGAACAAATTGAAGAGTCTGCTTACCAGCTTGATCAAGCACACCTGCTGCAAACGGCGATGGATCAAGTATCCACTAACATCATGATTACCGATGCCAACTTAAATATTACCTACATGAATGGCCACATGATTGACTTTTTAACGGATAAAGAACCGGTATTAAAAAGTGCTCTACCTAATTTCAAGGTCAATACCCTCCTTGGAGAGAACATTGATGTCTTTCATAAAGACCCATCGCATCAACGTGGTTTACTGAATACACTAACCGAGCCTTATTTAGGAAAAATCACCATTGAAGACACCCATTTAGAACTGTATGTTATTCCCGTCTTTAACCGAGTGGGGGTTCGTACCGCAACCATTGCCGAGTGGCGCGATAAAACGGCCGAAGTACAACTTCTGCAAGAGGTCAATGCCACCATCCAAGCTGCGAAACAAGGAAAGCTCGACGTTCGAATTAATTTAAGTCGCGTAGACGGCGTCGCCAAAGAGCTCAGCCAATCTATTAACGACCTATTGATTGCCATTGAAAAACCCATAAACGAAACCGTTAAAGTGGCTATATCCCTCTCAGAAGGGAATTTAACGCAACACATTGAAGGTGAGTATTCTGGACTGTTTGCAGTACTGCAAGACAGCTTAAATGTAGCGGTAGACAGTTTAAACTCCATGATTGCTCAAACCAAAGCGGCCACTGACGCTGTGAATGGGGGTGCCGAGCAAATTTATCAGGGCAGTATTGACCTCAATAATAGAACGCAAGATCAAGCGGCCTCCCTGGAGGAGACCGCCTCCAGTATGGAACAAATGACGGCGGCCGTAAAACAAAATGCCGACAATTCACGTGAAGCGTCTCAAGTGACACAAACCACCGCACAACAAGCCAGTTCGGGGGTCGAGGTCATGCATCGTGCCATTAATGCAATGGAGCAGATCAACGAGTCCAGTCAAAAAATTAATGACATTATTGGACTCATCGACAGCATAGCCTTCCAAACCAACCTATTGGCACTCAATGCCGCCGTAGAAGCCGCTCGTGCCGGTGAACACGGCAGAGGATTTGCCGTTGTCGCAGGCGAAGTGCGGAGTTTGGCTGGAAAATCTTCTGAAGCCGCTAAGGATATTCGCAAATTAATAGAAGATACGGTTAAAAAAGTCTCCGAAGGAACGGTTCACGTTAAAGGGTCTGGCGAGGTATTGAATGATATCGTCAAGTCCGTCTCAAATGTAAATCAAATTATTGAAGAGATTGCCGCTTCCAGCAACGAACAGAGCGAGGGGGTAAGCTTAGTCAACTCCTCCATTACCAACATTGATACCGCCGTACAGCAAAATGCGGCACTGGTAGAGGAGACCGCGGCCACTTCTGAAGAACTGGGTAATATTTCAAAACTAATGCAAAGCAATGTGGCTAAATTTATCATTAATGCACCCAAAAACATTAACCTTCAAAACAATGGAGGCTTTGACTTTGAAAGTGCACGACGCGGTCACAAGCAGTGGCGCGTTAAGGCACGTGCCTATGTGAATGACATTGAGATTGACTTTGATCCAACCTCCGCAAAAGACCCGACACTCTGCGCACTGGGCAAGTGGATTAACGGCGAAGGGCAACAGTTTGCCAACTCAAATACCTTTCAAAAACTAATTCAAATCCATAATAATTTGCATGCACAAATTGGAACCATTGTGGATCTAAAACACGACCACAAAATCCAAGAGGCCAATGACGCCATTGAAACACTGATTAAGCAATCCAACGAAGTCATTGAACTCATTACCCAGTTAGAACAAGAGGTCGATGGCTCCATGGGCATGAGCATGCCCGTACCGTCTAACACACCTAAAAAAGCACCCAAAAGAGCAACCAGAGCGGCAGCTAAAGCTGTGCCCGCAATAAAAACCTATGTTAAAAAAGAGGCCAAACCTGCGGCACTGCAAACACCCGCTCCCGCACAACCCAGTGCAAGTTCAGATGATGAATGGGCTGACTTTTAATTTAAAAAAACTCTGATCTAAAAAAATAACCGCCTCATTCTGGCGGTTTTTTTAGGCCAAAATTCGCTTCTTAACTTGATAATCCACCCCCAATAAAAGCTCTCGCACAACCATCGTGGCATAACTCCCTGCACGCAAGGTAAACGACAACTTTAATACGGGATTCTCTTGCCACAATTCACTCCCTGTTAGCGGTGTAAATAACGGCGTTAACACGTCCACCTCCTCTAAACTACCATTTGAGGCTTCTAGCCACTGCCATGTTAACGCTTGAGGCAACACGCGCAATGCTCTGCGTGCCTGTTGCACCCCATACTGATCTAACCCCTGAACCCAGTCTAAAAATGGCTCTACAACCTGCTCTTCAATACTTAATGCCACCGCCTTCGTCGGCAACTCTCCACAACCATACAGAGCCCCTGTAGGGTGCAAATCACCACTGGCAATGCGCGCTAACAACTCCGCTGTGCCATCTTCGACAAACCACTTGTTTGATCCTTCTAACTGCAATACATCGCCATCAAGCAGCTGATTCCAACTGCCATCTTCAACTCGATGGCTCAACAACACATTAAATAGCCAAGACCGAATGGAAGAGAGGTAGAGGCTTTTTTGATTACGTTTTACCTTTGGCAATTCACCTGCCAGTAATTTAATGCCCTGCTTGATATTGCGCCCATGTAAACCAAACCGTTGTTCACCAAAATAATTTGGCACGCCTGTTGTTTGAATCGCTTGCAAGCGGTTTTGCAATATTTCAATTATATTTTTATCCCCCCCCCTTTTTTCGACTCTCTTAATATCACGAATAATTAAGGTAAACCGATTACCTGACAAGCCGCCTTTTTGCAGCTTTCGCTGATGACGAACGGTCTTTAGAATCGTGATGTTCTTAACCTTAAAACCTTCAAGACTTGGGTTATTGCGTTTAGGAAGATGAAGGCTAAACCACTGGCGCGTGATTGCATGGCGATCTTTTTGCCCTGCCACACTCACTTTAGCCGGAGAAATTCCTGCCCACTTTGCCAACTGCTGTGCCACCCAATCGGTATTTTCACCCTTTTTTTCAACCCAACACCACAAGTGCTCTCCTTCACCACTTAACTCAAAGGCAATTTTCTCTTCCACCATAAAGTCTTCGGGAAGCACTTTGTAAAGTCCTGATATCTCCGGCTTACTCCAAGCATAGTTTAAAGCGGTAACGTCTGCAGTTTGAATGTCGTTCATTTTGCTTCCTGTAAATACAAAAAAAGCCCAGTTTTAACACTCGGCTTTTCTAAAAAAATGAAATGAAACTCTATAGGTTTCGAAACAGTTTCTCGGCAATCGGCAACTCTTTGCCTTTGGGTTTTTCGTTGAATACCTGAATAAGCACTTGGCTTACATTACCAGCTACCACATAATCTTTAATTAACTGACGCGCTTCAATGGGCGAATCTTTATTAATATAAGAGTACACATTCCGTAAATGGCACTTGCTCGTGGGATCCGATGCCAATGGCTTTAAAAAACCACCGCCAAGAATTTTGACGTTCTCTTTGGTGACAATGGCCACTTTATGATAATAAGTGTCTTTTAATGGCGCTGAAAAACAGATTTGCAACACTCGATCAAAATTACCAGATCCTTTATCAAGACTCTCTAAAAACTGTACCGAGGTGAGTGTCACGGGGGCTTTGCTGCACCCCACCAATCCAACTAAAAAAAATGAAAGTAGACCCATAAAATAGAAAACAGGCCAACCCTTTTTGCTAGTTACATGTCGCATCACCATCGTAGTCACTCCTAGCTATTTTGCTGAATACCCGATACCTGCCAACTGCCGTCATCATTGGCCAAACGACGAATATGCCAAACTTCATTAAAGGCGTGCGCGCCTTCTGAAGCGTCTTCTTCAATAAAGCCAGTGAAACGAATGCTGACCACAAAATAGTCACCATCCACAGCCATGTCGGCAATTTCAGCGTCCAGCGTATCGACAACGGTGTGGTTTTCGCCAGCCATCACACCTTGCATCTCTTGCTTAATCGCTTCAAACAACTCTGGCGAACAATAGGATTCGACTTCCGATAAATCGGCACTGTCCCATGCTTTTTGCAAGGTCACAAAATGCCCTTTAGCCCCTTCCACAAACTGCTCGGCATTAAACCAAGCGGGGGCTTCATTAAGATGCACCGCGTCTTCACTGACCGCGCCGCCTAAGTTGGAACCAAAAATAGACTGACCCGATTTTGGATCATAGTCTTGCACGGTTTCACGTGAAGCAATGTTCTGTTTTTGAACCGGCTCAGGCTGATCGTTCATGGCTTCATGTTGCGTTTGATAAGCGGGTTGCGCTGTATTTTCAGCGCGAGAACGCCCCGCAAAATGTCTAAAGAGTTTAAACAGAACAAAGGCCAGTAAGGCAAACAGGAGAATATCCATAATTTGAATGCCTTCAAAACCACCGCCCATAAACATCGCGGCTAATAAACCACCCGCGGCCAAACCACCTAATATACCCATCATGCCTGAACGTGATTTAGCGCCCGCGGCTGCCCCAGCGGCGGCTGGAGCCGCTTTTGGTGCGGCTTGCTGCTTAGACGACTTATCAAAGGACTTTGAAGGAACGGATTTAGAGTACCCAAAACTTTTACCCCCCCCAAAACGCTTAGCTTCCGCCGCTTGTGAAATGGTAAATAACGTAAAAAATGCCACTAAAAATAGGGCAAAGGATGGTTTAAAAACACTCAACACAATATATTCTCCAAATAATAAATAACATAATTTTAAGGCATTGTACCTTTTTTAGAGCAAAAACATAAATAGTTTAGTAAAAAAAGGGGGGGAGAAAAATTAGTCGTTAAATTTTCTCCCCCCCCTATTCCAACGCCCTTACAGTTTCACCGCTCGTGAAATGGTGTAGTCTTTGCCTTGTTTTACTTTTTCATAATTGCCAAATACCTCTATGAAGTTGCGCTTCATATACTGACGCAAGCCATTAATGGTCACCACCACAAACTGCCCGCCGGGTTTCAGTTGACGATGCACATCATGCAACATAATACTCAACATCTCTTTGCCCACTTTGGCGGGTACATTAGACACTACCGTTGAAAATTGAACCTCTTTAGGCACTGCGCTTAATCCATTCGAAAGATAGGCTTTGGCATGAGGCAGATTATTTTTTTGCGCATTTTTATTGGCGTAATCCACCGCCACAAAATCTTTATCCACCATATGCACCTCCCCTTTGGGTGCATTGGCGGCAATGGCCAAGCCTAACGGACCATAACCACAACCAATGTCCAACGCAACTTCATCCTCTTCAATGGTTAAGTACTTTAAAAACAGCGCGGTGCCCGAATCAATTTCACGCGGGCTAAACACCCCCCATGTAGTAGCAAAGGTAAGGGGTACGCCCATCAACTCGGTTTGAATCTGTAAATCTTTTTTAAGTTCGTCAATTGTGGCCACGATACTGAATTCCTAAAGTAATTGATGCGTTTTTGAATTATCATATTGTACCTTTTTACTTCACCCTCTTTTTAAAAACTGATACCCCTATACCTCTTATGCATAGCCTAAATGACCGACAACGCGAAGCCGTACTTCACATTGAAACCCCTACCCTTGTTTTAGCGGGGGCTGGATCGGGGAAAACCCGTGTGATTACTGAAAAAATCGCCTACTTAATTCGAAAATGCGATTTAAAAGCCCACAATATCTATGCTCTAACCTTTACCAATAAATCGGCCAAGGAGATGAAAGAGCGCGTCACCAAGTTGCTCAAAAATGAGAATGCGAAAGGCTTAAATGTCTCGACCTTTCATAACTTGGGTCTGAACATTATTCGCCAAGAGTATAAGGCGCTGGGTTATAAATCGAACTTTTCGATTATGGATGCGGCCGACAGCGGCCACATTTTAAAAGAGCTGATGCTGAAACAAACCATTGATCCCGAAGTGCTCGACGGGGTTCAATGGGATATTTCGGGCTGGAAAAACGATCGTGTCACGCCTGAGCAAGCGCTGGAACAAGCCGAGGATGCCCAACAACAAGCGCGTGCCATTTTATATCAAGCCTATCAAAAACAGCTTCACGCTTATAACGCGGTGGATTTTGATGACCTCATTGGCTTGCCCGTTAAATTGTTCAGCGAGAACCGTGAAGCCCTAGAAAAGTGGCAAAATAAAGTGCGTTATTTATTGGTGGACGAATACCAAGATACCAATGCTTCACAATACGCACTGGTTAAATACCTTGTAGGGGTTCAAGCACGGTTTACGGTGGTGGGCGATGACGATCAATCCATTTATGCCTGGCGTGGTGCGCAACCTGAAAACTTAGCGTTACTGCAAGAGGATTTTCCAGCACTTAAACTCATCAAACTGGAACAAAATTATCGCTCCAGCAATCGTATTTTACAAAGCGCCAACCAACTCATTTCAAACAACCCGCATCTGTTTGACAAAAAATTATGGAGTAACATGGGATTAGGCGATCCATTAAGAGTGATCGCTTGTGCCAATGAAAACCAAGAAGCCGAGCGTGTGGTGTCTGAAATCATTGTGCATAAATTTAAAGCGCGCAGTAAGAATAGTGACTATGCCGTTTTGTACCGTGGTAACCACCAGTCGCGCTTAATTGAACGCGCGTTACGAGAGCAAAACATTCAATATGTGATTTCAGGCGGTAAGTCCTTTTTTGACCACGCCGAAATCAAAGATATCATGGCTTACTTACGCCTCATTGTGAACCCCGATGACGATGCGGCCTTTTTGCGCATTGTGAATACACCACGAAGAGAGATCGGGGCTTCCACCTTAGAAAAATTGGCCACTTACGCCACCGGACGGGAAATTAGTCTATTTGATGCCTCGCAAGAGTTCGGCCTCACCACCATTTTGTCTGAAAAAGCGTTAAAACGCGTGCAGTTTTTTGGCGAACAACTGCTCGGCTGGGCAAAAGAGGCAGAGGCCGCCTCAGGCGAAGAGGTCACTGCCTTTATTAAACGTTTTATTGAACAAATCGACTACGACAGCTGGATTCATGAAAATTCCAGCACCCCTAAAGCGGCCGAAAAACGCATCAACAACATTCGAGAATTGGTCGTTTGGATTGAGCGCATTGTCAATAAAGCCAAAGAGGAAGATGGCGAAGAGAAAAAGCTCGAAACCATTGTGACCCACATGATGTTAATGGATATGATGGAGCGCAATGAGTCTGACAAAGATCACGATATGGTGAGCTTAATGACGCTTCATGCCTCTAAAGGCTTAGAGTTTCCACACGTGTTTTTGATTGGCATGGAAGAGGAGATGCTTCCCCACAAACAAAACATGGAATCACCCGGGTTAGAAGAAGAACGACGACTGGCCTACGTGGGCATTACACGCGCCAAACGCACCATGACCATGACCTATGCCACCAAACGACGTAAATACGGTGAAGACATAGCCTGTGAACCCAGTCGTTTTTTAGCGGAACTGCCTGAAGAGGCCTTAAAATGGGAAGGAAAACCCGGACAAGTGGTCAGCAAAGAAGAGCAGCTTGAAGAGGGCAATGCCCATATTGCCAATTTAAAATCCTTTTTGAAAAAAGACTAAACGAGCAGACCTATGAGCCTCCCCGCACGATCAAACCCGATTTCCCCTTTTAAATTTGCTCCCATGCCTGCCATTCATTTTGGCTGGGGCATTCGCCAACAACTTATTGAGTTTTTAATTCAGAATTTTTCCAAAAAACTGGTGGTGATCACTGGAAAAACCCTTGCCAATCAAGGCTATTTTGGTCATGAATTGCTCAAGCAACTGCATGCACAAAACATATCTTTGCAACACTTCATTATTTCTGGCGAACCCTCTCCCGAACAAGTGGATGAGATCGTACAACAATGCAATTGCAATACTCAAGCGGTCGTTGGCTTGGGCGGCGGCAGTGTACTCGATGCGGCAAAAGCCATTGCAGGGTTAATTCCCAGTCAAACCTCGGTAATGGACTATTTAGAAGGGGTTGGACTGGGTAAACCATTTAATATGGACACCTGCCCATTCATTGCGGTTCCCACCACCGCTGGAACGGGCAGTGAAACCACCAAAAACGCAGTGTTATCTAAATTAGGGCAGTTTAAAAAGTCGTTTCGAGACGATAAATTACTGGCCAAACACGTTTGGCTCGATCCAGAGTTACTAACAACCTGCCCCAAAGAGACGCTGTACGCAACGGGCTTGGATGCTTTTACACAGCTTTTGGAGTCTTATACCACGTTAAAAAGCAATCCCATGACGGATGCACTGTCGTGGCAAGGCATGACGCTTTTTCAAGGGGCGTTTGAAAAAATTGACAGCTCAGATAAAAGTATTCAACAAGAGGGCTACAGCAACCTCATGCTCGCCGCGTCTTTATCCGGCATTACCTTAGCCAATGCAGGACTGGGCGCAGTGCATGGCTTAGCAGGCCCCATTGGAGCGTTTTTTAAAGCCCCACATGGCATTGTTTGCGCTCGACTGTTAGCGCCCATCACTCAAATGAACATTGAAACATTGCTCAAAACAAAGAACGCGGAAGCCAAACGGTGCTTAGAAAAATATCAGAAAATCAGCGTACTGCTAGCACCCAATCAAACACAAGATAGTGCATTTATTTTGAAAGCACTGATTCAAACCCTGAACAAACTGACTTTGCGGTACGCCCCTAACGGTTTAGCGGAGCATGGGCTAAAAGCAAACAATTTACATAACATTATTGAGAACTGTCGAAGTGGCAGTATGCTAGGGAATCCAGTTGAATTAAACGACCAGCAACTTTTAAAGGCTCTCAAAAGAGCACTTTAAAAAAGTTTTAAAAAAAACAACCTAAAGGGTGACTTTTTTCGCAAAATTGAGTAGTATCCTTTACCATATAAAAAAACGTGTATGTTTTGTAGGATTAAAGCTAAACAAATTCGTTCCAAAACCCAAATCTCAGAGTCCTTTATGAAAAAAATTAAAATCGCCCTTATAACCAGTAGCCTACTTTCCGCTGGACTTTCCTTCCCATCTTATGCCGAAGATGAACATGGCATATTAACACATGCCATAGAAAGCATAACGAGCCATGATGTAAATAAAACAACTACCTACTACCGAGATTTGGATCAAGACGGGGTTAGTGATGAACACGATCATTGTCTCAATACGATGTTTGGCGTTCCTGTTGACCAGAACGGGTGTGAATTGGATGATGATAAAGATGGCGTTGTCAATCGCATTGATCAATGTCCAAACTCTGCACCTGGCGCTTTTGTAAACCGTGTAGGCTGTGAACTGGACAGTGACGGTGATGGCGTTCCTAACAGTAAGGATAAATGCCCTAGAACCCCTAAAGGAGTCTCCGTAGATGCTCATGGATGCGAATTTATTGACACCGACCAAGACTTGGTCAATGATAAATTTGACGAATGCCTTGATACGCCTCTGGATGGTTCTGTAAACCGACATGGTTGCGAACCTCACGAATATGTTTTAACCAACATTATTTTCCAGTCGTTCGCACATGATATTCAAGAAAGTCAAAGACCTATTTTAAGAAAAGATGCCGCACTCTTAAGTAATTTAAAAGAAGGTGAAGTGGTCTTAATTACAGGACACACTGATTATACGGCTTCTGATGACGTAAACCTTCGCCTCTCTTGGCGCCGTGCAGACAGTACAAAACAATTTATCATTGATGAATTAGGGCATATTGAGCAAAAAGTCTACATTAATGGCTATGGTGAAGATCAACCAACTGCCAGCAATGCTAACGAAGAAGGAAAGCAAGAAAACCGTCGCATTGAACTAAGAGTAATTACGCGGGATGAACTTCCTAGCGATGCAATGCTAACGTTGCCTCCAGAAATGATACCAAGATAAGTATTTTGTACAATACAAACTGATATCCCTTACTGTTTTGAATGAAACTTAATGGATATCAGTTGCCTTTACTCCCCTCCTTATATAGACTTCTTCAAATGAAACAGTTATTAAGGCTCGTGGGAGTTTTTTTGTGCGTTACGTTAACCCTTGCTTTAAACGGTGCAAAGGCGACTCCTCCCCCCAACATTGTCTCAAAGCAAGACATTCAAGATGCAATACAAAAATATGGCCTATTCGCTGGAAGGCGGCTCGAAGCATGGCAACAGCTCGTAAATGATAACGTTAATCAACCAGAATCCGTTCAGCTCAGAAATGTAAATAATTTTTTTAATGAAGTACGCTTTATTTCTGACATTGATCACTGGAAACAAACCGATTACTGGGCAACGCCGATTGAAATGCTTTCAACCGATGCTGGAGACTGCGAAGACTATACCATCGCTAAATACTTTACTCTTAAGGCGCTCGGAGTACCTGAAAAAAAACTGTACCTTACTTACGTTAAGGCGATCCGTTTAAATCAAGCGCACATGGTTCTCACTTATTTTAAAACACCACAATCCATCCCTCTCGTGTTAGATAACATTAACAAGCGTATTTTAGAGGCCACAAAACGTAGCGATCTTGTCCCTATCTACAGCTTTAACGGTGATGGTCTATGGCTTGCGAAACAACGTGGCAAAGGACGTTCCGTTTCAGGTGGAACGAGAAAATTAAAAGCTTGGAACAACTTACTAGAGCGACTTAAAACGCAATAGCCATTTTAAATTATAATGAGACCTTTGCACGAAAAGGTGCACGGATGAAAAAGTCTCATAACGGCTAAATAACAGTTAGAAGGATAATCTGCATGAGTTTAAATAAACAAATAGTTCTTTTTATCACATCACTGCTCATGACTTTATTGATCGGTACATTTACCTTAACTCTAAACAATACCAAGCATTTTTTACAAGAACAATTAAGTGCCCATGCACAAGACACTGCAACATCTTTAGGGCTCTCTCTTAGCTCCCTTGCAGACCCTAACGACATTTCCAGCATGGAAACCATGATTAATGCGGTATTTGATCGAGGTTATTATGCAAACATCACCTTAACAAACACTGAAAACAAAGTACTTTACCAACGCTCAAATCCCAAAGAGATGGACGATGTCCCTGATCTTTTTATACAAACGATTAAACTTTCTGCGCCCGTCGCTGAATCCTTAGTTCAAGCAGGCTGGATTCCCGTTGGAACACTTTCCGTAACCAGTCATACTGGCTACGCTTACACCGAACTATGGAACTCAGCCTTAAGCATTTTAACTTGGTTTCTGCTTTTAGCCTTTTTAGCCATAATCATTATCATTTACGCCCTTAAAATCATGCTCTCCCCTCTTAAAAAAATGGAAGAACAAGCGCAAGCGATCGTAAAAAAAGAGTACTTGATACAAGAAAAACTTCCTAAAACTGCTGAATTTCGTAAAGTAGCCTGCGCCATGAATACGATGGTCGGTAAGCTAAAAACGGTCTTTGAACGCGATGCCAATACCGCAGAAAAATTACAAAAAATGGCCTACCAAGACCCTGTGACAGAACTTCATAATCGGCGACACTTTGAAATGCTTTTAGACAGTTTATTAGATCCGACAGATGAATCCGCAACGGGCACAATTTGCCTCTTACGCATACAAAACTTGAAGGAAGTCAATGAACACTATGGCTACATTACAGGCAATAAATTTATAAAGTCACTGTCTGAGTCCTTACAAGTTAGCTTGCACCATCGTAACAGTATTTTTGCCCGATTAAACGGAGCAGAGCTTATTGCCGTTTTACCCATTACGAACCCAGAACAAGTTAAACCACAGGCCGAACATATTGCCAAAAACATTCCAAGCATCCTAAAGTCCTTATCCGCTGAAGCGGCAAAAACAAGCGTATCAATCGCCTATATTTGCTATGAACCTGGGCAAACACGCAGTGCATTACTTGCTAAACTTGATTTTGCGATCACTCAAGCGGATCAGCTAGGCCGCAACCAAGTGTATTGCTATAAAACAGATGAAACCAAGCAAGTGTCTCATGCCTCATGGGAAAAAAAGCTGGATCAAGCCTTTTTTGAAGAACGTTTTGTACTGTTTCAACAAAGCGCTTACAATAAAAACCGTGAAATTCACGACCAAGAAGTTTTAATTCGTTTAACCGATGTTGATGGCATCATCCGATCCGCAGGGTATTTTATGCCCTTCATCGAACAGCTTAATCGAATCGAAGAAATTGATAAATTTGTTATTAAATCTGCCATACACTTTTTACAGTTGCAATCACCTCGTAACGCGATTGCCATCAATTTATCTAAATCGATTTTAGAAAATGTGCTTTTCAAGGACTGGTTCATCAAAACATTAATAGACGCCAAAGGCATCGTGTCAAACATCTCCTTTGAACTCTCTGAAAGATTAATTTTTGAAGAAAAAGGAACCGCATGGCCTCTTATCTCTGAGCTAAAAAAACTTGGCGTAGGCTTTGGAATCGATCATTTTGGAAGCGGGCTAACCAACATGAGCTACCTTCAAACCTTACAGCCAGACTACATTAAATTAGACCCTTCATTTAGCAAATCCATTACGGATGACGAAAAGACGAAAAGCTATATTGAAAGCTTGTGTGGACTGACCAACAGCTTGGATATTAAAATTATTGCTACCTCTATTGAAAATAAAGCACAACAAAAAAACTTTTCTGTCCTAGGAATTAAATATTTTCAAGGCTACTACTACGGAGCTCCTACGGCTTTGGCTCATAATACTAAACTTTAAAAAAACATATTTTTCTCGAACAAACTCTTTGTATGACAACAGCATTACATTCAAGATGATAGGCGATATGGAACCAATAAAAAACGAAACCTTACAGAAACATACAGAGCTCCACAGCCCCTTACTTGACTGCTTAGTCATCTATACCAAATTAAACCGCCAACCTTTTTCCAAAGAGGCCTTGATTTCTGGCCTTCCCATTGAAAAGAGTAACGTGCCACCTGATATTTTTATACGTGCAGCAGAACGCGCCAATTTAATTGCCAGCTTTAAAGAGAGGCCGCTTCAAAATATTTCAAACTTAGTACTTCCCTGTATTCTTATTTTGAAAAACAATCAAGCGTGTATTCTAGAGCACATAGACCTAGAAGCAGACAAAGCCAGAATTATTTTACCTGAAGCCAAAGAGGGATCCATTAATATTGACCTTACCAAGCTTGAGTCCGACTACACAGGGTATACCATTTACCTCACCATAAAAATGCGCCACGAGAAGAAAACAGAAAATATACTTGGCTTTCAAGACTGTCACTGGTTTTGGGGGACCTTATGGTCATCAAAATCCATTTATCGAGATGTATTGATTGCATCCATTGTCATCAATATATTCGTACTCGCCACCCCTCTCTTTGTAATGAATGTGTACGATAGAATTGTGCCCAACAATGCCATTGAATCCTTGTGGGTGCTTGCAATAGGCGTCAGTGTTATTTATCTATTTGATGTTTTACTGAAATATTTGCGCTCCTACTTTCTTGAAGTCGCGGGGAAAAAAAGTGACGTTATCATGTCAGGTAAAATTTTTGAACAAACACTTGGCCTCACCATGGAAAATCGAAATGGATCCATTGGTGCGTTTGCAAACACACTTCGAGAATTTGACAGTATCCGAAACTTTTTCACCTCGGGTACCATTGCCTCATTAGTCGACCTGCCTTTTACCATTATTTTTTTACTGGTTATTTTTTATATCGCAGGCCTAATTGTTTTAGTCCCTATTTCCATCATTCTTATTATTTTGCTTTACAGCATCCTATTCAAAGGCCCTATTCAACGCAGTATAGAAGCAACTTATGAAGCCAATAGCCAAAAAAATGCCGTACTTATAGAAACCCTAACTGCAATGGAAACCATTAAATCCATGGGCATTGAAGCACGTTCTCAATGGAAATGGGAACAAGCCATTGGAGAGATTGCACAAACCAGCTTACGCTCTAAAATGCTGCAAAGCTCAATTGGGAGAATGACAGGGTTTATGCAACAAATTAGCACCGTTGTGATTGTTCTTGCGGGGGTCTATTTCATTACCAAAGGTGACTTAACCATGGGAGGGCTTATTGCAACCGTCATGATTAGCCAGAGAGCCATCGGCCCAATGGGACAATTTGCGAATTTAGCGACAACCTACTCTCAAACAAAGACGGCATTTAACTCTTTAAACGAACTCATGATAAAAGAAGTTGAAAGACCTGCCAATAAACGCTTTATCCAGCACCCACTCATTGAAGGACGAATTGAATTTAACAATGTGAGCTTTACCTACCCAGGAGATACAAAGCAAGCGCTTCATCAAGTCAGCTTTATAATTGAACCTGGAGAAAGCGTCGCCATTATTGGACGTATTGGTTCTGGAAAATCGACCATTGAAAAACTTATTTTAGGGTTTTATCGTGTCGATGAAGGCGCCATTTTAATTGATGGCATTGATATTTCACAACTAGATCCCGCCGAACTAAGACGAAATATAAATTATGTTCCGCAAGATATTACCCTATTTAGTGGCGATGTTCGTGACAACATCTCTTATAAAGCGCCCTACATTGATGACAGCATTATTTTAAAAGCCGCTAAACTTGCAGGTGTCGATGATTTTATAAAACAGCACCCTTCTGGCTACAGTTTAAAGATTAATGAAGGGGGAAAATCCCTCTCTGGTGGACAGAGACAAAGCATTGCTGTCGCACGAGCACTGTTACTAGAGTCTCCCATCTATATGTTTGATGAACCAACCAATGCAATGGATGCAAAAACAGAGCAAATCATGATCGACCGACTCAAAACAGGTACACTCAATAGCACCACTTTATTAGTCACCCATAAAATGAGTTTACTGCAACTTGTTGATCGCCTCATGGTCATGGATAACGGCAAAATGATTGCTGATGGCCCAAAACAAACCGTATTAGACGCCCTTAAAACGGGCAAAATAAGTAAAAAGACATCCACATGACAAAAAACAACAACGCTTCTAAAAGCACACATGAAAGCATTATGCCTGCGGTAGCCGAAAATTCTCAAGCTTTAACAAAGAGTCAAGAAGCCATAAAGCAACACAAAGAAGAGATCATTAAGCAAGACATTGAGTTTATGTCTAGCTTAAGTCAAGCCGCGCTTGAAAGACCCACAGCAAGATCACAATGGCTCGTTTGGATTATTTTATTGGTTGTGATTTGGCTCATTACTTGGGCAAACTATGCCGAACTGGATAAAATTGTACGTGGTGAAGGAAAGGTTGTTCCTTCCACCAAAATCCAAATCATTCAAAACCTGGAAGGTGGGATTGTTGAAGAAATTTTTGTCAATACAGGCAGCCATGTAACCAAAGGGCAAATATTGATGAAGCTGAACAATATTCAGTTCTCAAGCTCTTTTGACGAAAGTGAGATTAAAGA
This sequence comes from Thiomicrorhabdus sp., assembly GCA_021648625.1. Taxonomy (GTDB): domain Bacteria; phylum Pseudomonadota; class Gammaproteobacteria; order Thiomicrospirales; family Thiomicrospiraceae; genus Thiomicrorhabdus. The sequence goes on from JAKISK010000010.1 coordinate 22,439, forward strand.
AGCCCAATTAACCGCTCGAGCACAAAGATTAAAAGCCGAGGCCTTTAACAAACCCTTTAAGCCCCATACAACAGCACAAGATCAAAAAATACAAATCCTTTATGACCGAGAGAAAAGGCTATACAAAGCAAGAGCAAGGCAGCATAAAACCAATGACAACATTATTGCCGAGCAAATTGAGCAAAAAAAACTGGAGCTGCGCGAAGCAAAAAACCAACTCATACAGCTCAAGCGAACACTTCAATTACTTCAACAAGAAATCGCTTTAACTCAGCCTCTTGTTAATCAAGGAATAGCCTCGCATGTTGATTTATTAAAACTTCAACGAGAAGAAAACGAAGCGTACTCGAAATTAAAATCCGTGGAGTACTCAATCCCAAAGTTTCAATCCGTGATCACTGAATTTCGTTCAAAACGAATTGAAGCAAAAGAAAACTTGATGAATGAAGCGCATGAAGAGTTCAACCAAGTGCTTGCTGAAATTAGTCAGCTCGAAAAGTCCAATACGGCACTGGCTGATCGAGTCACGCGAACCGAAATAAAATCCCCTGTTAATGGAACGATTAAGCAAATGTTTGTCAGCACCATCGGAGGCGTTATTCAACCAGGCCGTGATATCATCGAAATTGTACCCGAAAATGACGCCCTAGTACTCGAAACAAAAATATTGCCCGCAGATATTGGCTTTATTTACAATGGACTCGTTGCAAAAGTTAAATTTACCGCCTATGATTTTTCTATTTACGGTGGACTTGATGGAACCGTTTCCCAGATTTCAGCCGATACAATTACAGACGAAGAGGGAAACAGTTTCTATATTGCACGAATTAAAACAAACGAGACCCATTTAGGTTCGGTGGACAACCCTTTATACTTACTTCCTGGAATGACCGCAAGTGTTGATATTATAGTCGGCAAGCACACACTATTAGACTATTTATTAAAGCCTATTATTAAAGCAAAAGACCTCGCCTTGCGAGAGTCCTAAAATAAACCCTCTTACAGAATAAAGTTTTATATATAATGAGACCTTTGCACGAAAAGGTTCATCAATGCACCGTCAACTAGGAGGCTGCCCGAGAACTAGAGTCGTAACGAAAATCACAGAAACGTTATAAGGTGACTTTATCAAAAAAGGCGAATAGCACGGCTATTTAACGACTTTGATAAGGTCAGCTTATGATGTTTATGGGGTTTACAGTCGATTTTTAGTTCTCGAACAGCCTCCTAGATAACATTACTGACACTACATTAAGGCTCCCGATGCAAATGAAACGTCCTTTTATTTTTATACAAAACCCTAATGCCCTCAAAAACTGGCTGGCTGCTGCTGGCTCAGAAACCAAAATATTATACGATCTTAATAATCTAGATCAAAAAATTACGCCTGCTAATGCAACGTTGCTTATCCAGCTTTCTGAAAAGGCCAACCAAGAAACCGTCCTTCAACTTTGCCAACAAAACTTTAATATTTTAGCGTTCAGTGACCACCCTTCGACAGAGGAAGGCATACAACTTTTTAAAGCTGGTGTTAAAGGTTATCTAAATACCCATGCCTCGGTAGAACGAATACAAAAAGCGCTTTCAACAATTGAATCCGGCAGCATTTGGCTAGGCCAAGCCATTATGCAAACCATGATTGGCCAAGTTGGCCAAACACCTATGAAAAACAATGATTGGAAAAACTTACTCACAAACAGAGAAAACCAAGTAGTTGACCAAGTGCTTAACAAAAAAAGCAACCTCGAAATTGCAACCCTATTGGGCATTACAGAACGTACGGTAAAATCTCATTTACACAATGTTTTTGAAAAACTCCATGTTTCTGACCGACTAGGCTTGGCTTTAAAGGTACACAACTGGTAGAATGAAGACAATTACCTAGGGGCTTGCCCAAAGAACTCGTTCTTTCGCCCCCCCTCCTTTAACGTATTGATAAGTAAGAACTAAGAACTAAAAAGTAACGTTTTCGTTGAAACGGCCATTATCTGAGAGGAAAATGGTCTAATTAATTATTAATTAAAAGATGATTTACCTATGAATAAACAATTTTATTACCCTAGACTTCTCATTACCTTTGGCGGCATTGTCGCGTTATTTAGTATGGCAAACACCACTCATGCCATGGATCTTTCAACCACCGTAGAGGATGCCATCCTACATAATCCCGAGTTTCGAGAGCAACTTAAAATACACCAAGCCGTACGTGCTGATTTAAAGGGTGCTGAAGGAAGCTGGTACCCTGTCATTGATTTAAACGCAGGCATCGGTAAAGAGATTATTGATCGAAAAAACACGCCTGAAACCGACTTAACAAGAACCGAAGCCAGCTTACGATTAACCGAAAATATTTTTGAAGGTTTTGCAACGGTTAATGAAATTGATCGTCAAAAAGCGAGGCTGGATGCCGCTGGATACAGTGCCCAAGCCTCAGCCAATCAAATTGCAATTGACATGACCTCTGCTTATATTGAACTTGTTAAGCAACAAGACTCTATGAGGTTGGCGCATGAGAGCAAAGCAACCCATGAACGTATTTTAGATCAAATTCAACAGCGTACTGAAGCGGGCGTTGGAAACCAGGTTGAAGTGGATCAAGCGAAAGCTCGATTGGCACTCTCAAATTCAAATTTAATTGCCACACGAAATAACTACATTGATGCAAAAGCAAAGTTTCAACGTGTATTAGGCCGCTTGCCTGAAACACAGTTAATTAAGCCAACCATGCAATTTCAATTTCCTGATACCCTTGACAAAGCAATCAATGTTGCATTAACGGATCATCCTACGCTACGTTCTGCAAATGCCGATATTGCCGAAGCACGCGCACAACACGCCTCAGCTGCTAGCCCTTATTATCCGCGTATTGATCTAGAGCTTCAAAAAACAATGGATAACAATATTAACGGATTTGAAGGAAAAAATCACAATCTACAAGCCATGCTACGGATGCGATACAATCTTTATAATGGTGGCAAAGACAGTGCAAGAAGAGATGTCACAGCAAGCGAAGTACAGCAAGCAACCGAAATTCGAAATAATTCTCGTAGACAAACCATTGAAAATTTAACCTATGCTTGGGCGGCTAAAGAGTACCTAGAAGAACAGATGATCTACATTGATCAACACATTAAACTTACCCACGATACGTTGGAAGGTTATCGCAAACAGTTTAGCCTAGGTCGTCGCTCTCTACTTGATTTACTTAACACTGAAAATGAATATATTAGTGCGCTATTAACACGAATTAATACCGAAAGTGAGCTCAACACGGCTCAATACAGAACCCTTAATGCGATGGGAAAACTGATTGAAGCACTCAATATAGACATTGATTACGCGAGCGTAGAGCAAGACTACTCTAAAGAGTAAACGGAACAAGCCCTCTCTCCCTCAAAAATAGAGCAGGAGAGGGTTCTATTTACTTACAAGCTTACCGAGAAAGCTAAATACAGCTGCCAAATTCCCATCAAAATCACACTCAATCCTGCAAACCGTCTGACCCAAACATTACGGGCTAGTTTTGTAAAATAAAAAGCAAAAACACCCATCAACAGTAAACTTGGCAACGTCCCCAATCCAAACGCTAACATAATAAAAGCTCCGTCCAGCGCACCGCCTGAACTCATCGCCATAATAAGCATACTGTAAACCAAACCACAGGGTAGCCACCCCCAAATTAAGCCATACAACCAAGCTTGAGGCAGTGTTTTAACAGAACCAAGGCGTTTCGTATAGGGAGCCAGTTTTTGCCATAGGCGCTGTCCTAATTTTTCAACGGCTACAACGCCAAACCACCATCCCCCTAAATAAAGGCCTAATGCAATCATAAACAGCCCTGCAATCACTTGTAGTCCCTGTTGAACAGGCAAAAGTGTCGCAATCGAGGAAAATGATGAACCTAAGAAACCAAACAACGCGCCAACCAAAATATAACTTGAAATTCGTCCACTGTTATAAGCAATCTGATAAGGGAACATTCGCCACCAACTGGCTTGCACTTTAGGGCTTAAACTAAACGTTAAGGCTCCAACAACGCCACCACACATTCCCAAACAGTGAACGCCTCCTAAAAACCCGACCATTAACGCCGTAATTAACATTGGATCCATAGGGTCTATCTCCGTGTTGCTAAACGATCTAAGGAGCGGTAACTCAAAGCCTCGGCAATATGCTGGCTACTCACGGATTCAAAACTTGACATATCCGCTAAGGTTCGTGCAATACGCAATACGCGATGGTATCCTCTGGCGGATAACCCCAATTGATTTACCGCTCGCTTTAAAATATCTTTGCTTACGGCATCTAAGACAACATAACGTTGTAAATCTGGCACACTCAATGCTGAATTTAAACACCCTTGACGCACTAACTGACGCTCGCGAACGGCAATCACTCTCTGGCGCACCACGGTACTTTTCTCCCCCCCATCCCCCTCTCCTTGTAAATCTGAAACATCAACAGGAGGAATTTCTAAATGAAGGTCAATTCGATCAAGCAAAGGGCCTGATATTTTTTTCTGATACCGATGAATTTGATCGGGCGTATCCGAACAACGTCCCAAAGGATCGTCTGCAAAAAATCCCGATGGGGATGGGTTCATTGCGGTAACCAACAAACAGTCTGCGGGAAATCGTACTTGTTGATTCACGCGAGAGATATCAACATACCGAGCTTCCAGCGGCTCTCTAAGTGCTTCCAGTGCATTACGATTGAACTCAGGTAGTTCATCTAAAAAAAGAATGCCGTGATGCGCTAATGAAATAGCGCCTGGCTTGGGGTAAGAGCCTCCGCCCACCAACGCGGCCGAAGAGGAAGTATGGTGCGGGCTAACATAGGATCGCTGATGAAACCCTTGCACTCGAATATCCGTATTTGAAATAGAGCGAACAGCGGCAGATTCAATCGCTTCTTCATGCGTTAAAGGGGGCAGTAAAGTGACCAAACGAGACGCCAACATGCTCTTGCCTGAACCCGGTGGACCGACCATAATCAGAGAGTGGTGTCCACTTGCACAAATTTCTAACACGCGTTTTGCCTGATACTGACCCACCACATCCGATAAATCATTAACGTAATTTAATGTTTTCAATGAAGCCTTTAACGAGTTCATGGCTGGCTGAGGAATGGACTCTCCTTGCAAGACTCGACACACCTCTTTTAAATCATTCACTAAGATAAAATGTGCTTGATCGCCATCACCCAGTAAAGAGACAGAGGCCTCTTCATGATTATCCATTGGCAAAATACAAAACCGACCCACTTTTTTCGCCGCCAAAACACTCGGTAACACCCCTTTTACAGGACGAATTAACCCATTTAAAGCAAGTTCGCCAATCAATTCAAACTGAATTATATTGACCGCATTCAACTGCCCTGTTGCGATTAAAATACCAATCGCTATCGGTAAGTCGTAACGACCGCCTGATTTAGGCAGATCTGCAGGCGCTAAATTCACGGTAATTCTTTTAGGCGGAAATTCAAATCCAGAGCTTAACAGCGCACTGCGAACGCGATCTTTGCTCTCTTTTACCGAGGCCTCTGGCAATCCTACAATTGAAAAAGAGGGTAACCCATTGCTGGCATGAACTTCCACCGAAACCTTTGGAGAATCGATTCCGCTTAACGCACGACTTGTGATTTCGGCAAGATTCATACACACTCCTTGCTTACTTTTCTAATTCAGAGACCACTTTTTCAAGCGCTTCCAATTTTTGGCGTGTTTTCGCTAACACACCCGCTTGAACATCAAACTCTTCGCGGCTCACTAAATCCATTTTTTCTAACGAACGTGATAAAACCACCTTAACCTGATCTTTAATTCCAGAAGGAATATTTCCCACGCCTTGAGGAATCATTTCCGCTATCTTTTTTGCCATCTCTTCCAACTGACTTGGATTTAGCATATGTTGCTCCTAATCTATTCATTTATCGTAACTGCTCAGCTAGCCCCTGAAAAAGGTCAACTCTGTGTTAAAAAATGATCATTTACACTTGTAAACGCACATTTTTCGCCTTGATTTGACCATTTTCAGGCGCCATCTGAGCCGTTACTATACATATTGACTACTCGCTGAATAGTTACAGTTTATCTCAATTATTCTAAACAATATGTAGCCAAACTATACTCGGTTCTCCCGAGTTATACTACTCAAGATATAAAAATCAAACTTTTCTTCCCTCCCCTTAATCATACAATAGATACCTAGTATTCCTGCTTTTATTCATGTTAGAATCTTAGGCCTAAATGCCATTATATTTTTAGAAAAGGTCTAAATTGTTATGCTCATTAATGTACAGGACACACCTCAGAAAGCCATTCGTATTTTTGATCGACTTGTCGAAACATTTAAAGAGCAAGACATAAATCCAAGCCCTTTAAATTATTATGTGTGGTATCAATACGTTAAAGGAAACATCCCTGCTTTACGCCAAGAAATGGACTCCATTCTACACGACCCCTTTGGCTATAATGACCGCGTAGGAAAACGACTTTATGATACCTATTTACTAGAACCAGAAGAAAATACCAACGAATTTGATCGTGCATTTAGACGTTTAATTGATGCCATGGTTAAAAAAATGGACGCTTGGAGCGACAAGCTTGAAAGCCATACTCAACAACTTGACGAATGCTCAACCCAACTTTCCAATCCCAATCTAAACAGTGAAGAGATTCAACGCATTACCAACACCGTAATTACCGCCGCATCATCCATTAAGGAAGGCTCTCTTAACATTCAAAATGAAATGATTCGCAATGCCGAAGCCGTTAAAGACCTTCGTAAACAATTACAAGAAGCACAGACAGAAGCCTTAACGGATGAGCTGACTCAAATAGGCAATCGAAAATCGTTTAATCATGCCATTGAAGAGTTAATACAAGAAGCACAAGACACCCCTGAAAACCTGTGTCTAATTCTTTGCGATATTGACCATTTTAAACAATTTAATGACACCTATGGTCACTTAGTCGGAGACAGCGTCTTACGATATTTTGCAAAAATCTTACAAAAAGAGGCGCAAAAATTCGAAACCATTTGTCGGTATGGGGGGGAAGAATTTGTTATTTTACTGGCAAACTCTAGCTTAGAAGAAGCCATCGAACGCGCCAATAACGTGCGAGAAGCCATTCAATCGGCTCAATTAAAGCGCAAAAACTCTTCTGAGCCACTTAAAACAATCACCGCATCCTTTGGCGTAGCCAGCTACCATGGAAACGACGAAACGGCACAAAGCTTTATTGACAGGGCAGATAAAGCGCTCTATATGGCCAAAGAATCTGGACGAAACTGCGTCATCGATGAAAGACAACTGCAACTCGAATAACAAGCTGTGTCTATTTTGATGATTTAATGAGTAACGTATCCACACCCAGTTTTCGCAATTCATTTCGTCGCTTATTCATTAATAAGCGATCGGTAAAAGGTCCCATCCTTAAACGATAATAGGTTCGGTCTCCTTTCGTCAAAGCCGACACCTCTAATTTTTGTCCATGCTTTTTTAAACGATTAACTTCTTCCATCGCAACCGATTTTGACCCAAAAGAACCTGCTTGAATATAGTAGGGTTGCTCAAGCGCTACGGATATAAGCTCTGCCTCAACAACAACCTTCGTCTGACCCAGTCCTTGATAAAAAGAATAAAAGTTAGAATCGACATTATCGGGCGCACGCTCTTTTTCATTTTTACCCTCTTTTTCAGTGGGTAAAACGACCTCACTCACCAATGGCTCGGTTGGCGTAGAGCGTTCTTTCGATTCTGGCTCAACGTCTTCTACAGCCAACTCTTTTTCATGAACCTCCACTGCTTTAAATATTGTTTGTGTCTCAAGCTCTGATAATTTACCCCCCTGAAAAACAAAATGTTTTACCACAAAAAAAATGGCCACAAACGCGACAGAGAGCAACAAAGCTACTCCCCAAATTAAAAAAGAAGACCTTTTTTCAGTCGATCGCGCACCCTCTTGTTGAGATTTACGCTGAAAAGACCTCCTGTGCGCATGGCCATGTCGATAGTCTCGTGCCACTTACATTTTCTCTGGGGCAGAAACACCCAAAATGGCTAATCCATTTTGCAACACCTGCTTCACCGCACTAATCAATGTCAAACGAGCCTGACGAACCGACGCCTCCTCAACAATAAATTGGCTTGCGTTGTAGTAAGCGTGCAACGCATGCGCTAAGTCTTTTAAATAATAAGCAATTTGATGTGGCTCATAAACCAGTGCCGCACGTGCAACAATATCAGGATATTTTGCCAACTCTGTCGCAATATGCGTCTCTTGTTCACTGTTTAAACACGAGAGAGCCGCCAGACCTGCTTTTGCATCAAGCGAATACCCTCTCTCCTCCGAAAGTGCCAATACTCGGCAAATACGAGCGTGTGCATACTGAATATAATAGACAGGATTTTCATTGGATTTTGAGACCGCCAAGTCCAAATCAAAATCCATGTGCTGTTCTGATTTACGCTGAACATAAAAGAAACGCGCAGCGTCACGCCCCACTTCATCTCGTAACTCTCTTAGGGTGACAAACTGCCCACTTCGAGTAGACATAGCAAGTTTTTCTCCCCCCCTATATAAAATAGCAAATTGAACCAATAATACTTCTAACGCATTAGGATCCGTATCCATCGCTTGCATGGCGGCTTTTACACGCGGTACGTACCCATGATGATCCGAACCCCAAATATCAATTAAAAGATCAAAACCTCGCACCAGTTTATTAAAATGGTAAGCAATGTCCGAGGCAAAGTAGGTTTTTAAACCGTTCTCGCGCACCACAACACGGTCTTTTTCATCGCCATAATCCGTTGAACGAAACCAGAGTGCGCCCTCTTTTTCATAAATTTTATCGGCCGCTTGCAGTTTTTCAATCGCTGCATCAATCACGCCCGTATTCATTAAAGCGCGTTCCGAAAACCACTGATCAAATGTCACACCAAAACCAGATAGGTCCGCTTTAATATCCGACAATATAGAATCAACGGCCGCACTAAACACCGCTTCATAATGTGTTACACCCAATAAGTTTTTAGCCTTCACAATCAAGTCATCAATGTGCTTCTCTTTATCACCACCGTCTTGACCTTCATCTGCATGAACACCTGAAAACACCTCCAATCTCGTACGCTTTAAGGTCTCTCCAAAACGTGCTTGTAAGGCTTTACTGATGTCATAAATATACTCACCTTTATAGCCATTGCTTGGAAACACAAGTTCCTCACCGCATAATGAAAGGTAACGCAACCAAACAGAGGTGGCCAAAATATCCATTTGACGACCTGCGTCATTCACATAATATTCTCTAGAAACCTTAAAGCCTGCCACGGCTAATAGATTAGCAACGCTAGCACCATAAGCGGCTCCCCTGCCATGACCAACGTGCAAAGGCCCTGTTGGGTTGGCCGAAACAAACTCTACTAACACAGAGCGACCTTGCCCAACATTGCAGCTACCAAAATCATCTTGTTGCTTTAAAACTGTATTTACTACCGAAAACTTAGATGTATCACTTACAAAAAAATTTATAAATCCTGGGCCTGCAATCTCAACCTTTTCAATTAAAGGCTCATCTACAACGAGCGCAATAATCTTTTTAGCTAAGTCTTTTGGAAGCATTTTGGCGGGCTTGGTAAGCATCATAGCCAAGTTGGTGGCAAAATCACCATGAGCTTTATCGCGCGTGTTGTCAACATTTATGCTTGGGTCAAGTGATTCTGGAATAACGCCATCTATTTTTAGCTGTTTAACCACATCGGATAATATTTGTGCAATTTTGTGCTTCATTTAAAAAATATCTCTATTAACTATACGAGACCTTTGCACGGAGAGGGGTGCGAGAGAAAAAAGTGATAAAATTTGACTGATTGAGGCGGAAAATGCAGGGAATAGCTAGCTATTCGCAAGGTTTTCAACGAAAATCAGGCATATTTTAGCCTTTTTTATCCGTGCATCCTTTCGTGCAAAGGTCTCTATACGAAGTATTTTACTAAAAATTAACGTAGTTAAGTTTTTTTAGATAGATTAAATGTTTTAGCCTGACAAAATTATGTATGGCGCTTATAGATTGCTTAGAAGATTCATAATGAATGAATAGAAAAAGAAGGAAGGGAGGGGGGGGGTAAAATCCTACATCAATACCCGTTTTATTGGTATTGATGCAGAATAAAAGATTGCTTAGTCTTTATGATGATCCATGACAGAAACACCAAGTGCTTTAATAGATTTAACATTTAAATACTTATCAACCGGCAATTTATTCGCCTTTTGAAATTTATTCATTGCCGCAATCGTTTGAGAACCAATCACGCCATCAATTGGCCCTGGATTATAGCCTTTTGACTTTAATGCCTGTTGAATCTGATAAATACGTGAACGAGTCATATTCGTTTCACATAGAATTGAACGCCAATCCATACGACCATCTTCAACCAACTCTTGACGAGTAATGGTTCGATAAACGGCTGGAATTTTAGTTCTTTTTTCAGACGCTGAAGACACCAATGTTTTCACTTTAATAGATTCACTTACCGCAGGAATCGCCACTTTCGTCGTACTTGCGGGCGTTAAGACCACTCGTTTATTGGTCGTTCTATAAACCGCGGGTTCATTAACCAAACAAATTTGACGCCCAGTACGAGATTTAGCACTCATTGTATTGTCATGAATTTCATGCCATACCAATGCACCATCAGACTCAACAACCGTGTTTGTCACCGTTTTATATTTAGCAGGAACCGTTTTGCGAAGCTCTTTTGCAGCCGCCACTTCTTGACGAACTTTAATGGTTTTTATAACCTGAGGAATGTTAATCGTTTTAGTCGTTGCAGGCTTATCAACAACACGTGTAGTTACTGTTTTATATTCTGCTGGCACATCCACTAAACACATGATTTCTCCTGTTGCAGAATCAATTTTTTGAATCGGCCCTGTCCCTTTTTTCCAAACGGTGGTTGCAGGTTTTACTAAAATTCTTTGCGTTTCCGTTTTATAAGTTGCTGGCACGGCCACCATTCTTGTTGATGCCTCAGAAACAACAATGGTTTGCTCTACCATTTTATACTGCGCAGGAGCGGTATCAACTACGTCATACGCTTCACTAACCAAAACTTGCTCGGCCACTTTTTTATATTTTGCAGGTTTACGGTGTTCATGAAAGCAGGTTCCAGGAGCGGCTCCAGCAATTTTATCCGTTGAATGTTTTTTCGCAAACTCAAGCAAGTCATTTGTGACAAGCGGGCTATTTTTAGAACGTGTTTCTCTCCAATCCGTGCGCTCTTCACTTACCAGCGTTGTTACTTTTTCAGTGCCATAAACGGCTGGCTTAGTAACCAACTTACTTGTCGCACCTTTCACTTCAACACGTTTTACTTTCCACTGATATTTTGCTGGAATAATCGTGATTTTTTCACCTTCCGCTTCAACTAACACTCTTTCCGAAACGGCTTTATAGCGTGGCGCTTGCCAAATTCTAGCAAAACATTCCCCTTTTTGTGCATTGGGTGGTAATAAGTCAGAACCAAATGTAGCGGGTGGTTGAGCAGACGAACTCTCTTTTGATTTTAAAGACTGATCTCTAAGCGCACTTTCTTTTTGACTTAAACTCGCTTCTTTTTGACTCAAACTTTTTGCTTGTGACTCCAAGGAAGCTTCACGACTGTCCAGTACCGCTTGGCGATTATCAAGCTCTGCTTGCAAGCCACTCGCTCCCGCAGTCGTTGTTGGCGCAGTTGTTGAACACCCTGAAGCAAGTAATGCAGCAACAACAACCGCGACGGGCGTAATGCGTTGTAATGTTTTCATTTGTAAGCCTTCCTTTTAAATTCATCTGTTTTTGGTTAAGCACTCAATAAGAAACCCCTTAAAACATTCAAGCCTTCTTACCACTTAATGAAGATAATACGCTCATTTAAAGGGAATTTGTACTAAAAATGCGGCTTCACCCCCTGTTTTTAGGTTATTTTAACCACAATAAGTAAAAAATCTTATTCAAGATCAAAATTTTGTGACTTTAGCCCCTTTCCGTTAAAATATTCCGCTTTAACATCAAAAAATGGTTTTTACATGACACAGCGCGCAAAACACTTAACGATCTTAAAGGATTTACTCAACAAACGCGTTGTTGTGCTCGATGGCGCCATGGGCACGATGATACAAGAGCAACACTTAACCGAAGCGGATTTTAGGGGGGGGCGTTTTTCGAATTATCATATGGACATCAAAGGCAATAACGACATTCTCGTAATTACAAAGCCCGATGTGATTCGAGACATTCACCTCGCCTTTCTTCGACAAGATGCCGACATTCTTGAAACCAACTCCTTCAATGCCACCACCATTGCACAAGCCGATTACGACATGGAAGGGTACGTCACCGAGATAAACTTTCAAGCGGCGAAGCTAGCAAAAGAAGCCTGTGATATTGCCGAAGCGGAAGATGGCAAGCCACGCTTTGTGGCGGGCGTTCTTGGCCCCACAAACCGTACGGCGTCCATGTCACCAGATGTAAACGACCCGGGTTACCGAAACACCCATTTTGATGAACTGGTCACCGCGTTTAAACAAGCGACCATTGCACTGCTTGAAGGTGGATCTGATCTTATTTTAATCGAAACCGTTTTTGACACACTCAATGCCA
>JAKISK010000011.1 GCA_021648625.1 Thiomicrorhabdus sp.
CTTAATTCGGCACCTAAGTTGTTTAAAGAGAAGGTTCTGGTGGCTGGGTAGAGGGGGGGGAGAAATTTAAAGTGGGTTTTAAATACGTGCTGTTGGTTATTAAAATAGATCGAATTTAATTGTTTTCTATTGGTTTTAAGATACCGCTTGAACTTAAACGCTCCTCTTTATCCTTTTTAAATTGCTGTTTCGTGATTTTGAGTTTTACTATGGATATTTTACTGTCGGTAGGTGTCTTCCAAAATACCCTATTGATACTTTATTTTTGTTAAAGTCCGCTAGAATGTGCATTCTTTTAGCATTAGAAAAATTTTTGACGTGTTTTTCAAAAAGTCTTTTTCCTAAAGTAGGATGTATAAATTCTCTTTGCCTCGCATACTTTCCATTCTCCAATGTTGCACTGCTTTCACCAGAAATAGATAGTTCAGAATTTAACTTTAAATCCTCTATATCATTAGAGGTCAAGATCGCCATATTAAGTTTTGTTAGCGCTTCGATAATTTTATGAAAATCATCTATGGTAATAGAAGGGGATTTAAAGTTTTTTAATGCGGAATTGCAAAATATAAGATTTGGAAAGTCCTCGTTATCTTGCAAAACAAGGTCTCGAAGGTAGTTTTTGTTTTTCTGCCTTTCGTTCTCTAGCTCAGCTATATAAGCTTTTAAATGCTCTAAGGATGATATATTCGGTACATCTACTGATTGTTCTTTCCATTCCTCATTTTCTTGCCATTGTCTTACAATCGATATTGGATTTGACAACCAGTTCTTATGTGATAAAAAGCTTATGGCGTATGATTCTATATGAGAAGCTATCCCCAAGCTTGTTACCTCTATGCTTCTATCACTCGAAAGCATAAATAACATGTCTCTCAAAGCCTCTCGTTTATCTTCTTCAAGCTCAATTAAAGGGCAGTGAACTTTACTGATAACATTTTTTACAATTAAAGAAATATCCTTGTCAAGATGATTAATCCATTTTCCGAAGATAAAACCTTCGGCGTAATTTAAAGTGTTCCAATTACCATGTCTATTATCTGCTTGGTTGAAATTAACTCTAGCAGAATCAGCATAGTGGATAAGTTCAAAAAAATCTTCTAACTTATTTTGACAATCTACCGTAGAACTAAATGGAAGAGATTCATCATTGATAATAACGCTATTTGACATAATTAATCACTTTCAATAAGCTTGTTTAGGCTTTTTTCCCATTCATCAAAAAAACCTTCTGGCCAATATTCAATACGACCAGAGGGTTCTATGGCTACTTTTTCAACTTGCACTGAATGCTCAGAACTATCAATGTTTCTCGATAAGAAATACACACACACATTGTCAGCATCTATTAGCTTTGACTTTACCGACTGTCTAATTCCATTTAAAAAGTGATCACTATGAGTTTCAATAATTATTTGGACATCATTATGCGCTGCAATAGATATTAATTTTGCAATCAAAGCTTGACCCGCAGGGTGTAGGTGCGACTCTGGATTCTCTATCAGTAAAAGGTCCCCTGAGCGAGCACTTAATACTGCTGTTACAACAGGAAGTACATAGGTTAGTCCAAAGCCCGTATTTTCAGGGCGGAAATTTGCTGTTATTGCATTGGCTGATGAAAACCTATAATGCAGGAATTAATTTTGCAATAACTTTGGTTCCTGGAGTGATTTCTGACATCCAAGCATTAAGATTATCTGTCAGGTTTCACCACGTTGTACCATCCCATTTAGGGCAGTAACAAAAAACGTATCTGTAGTAGACTTAAATAAAATAGGCTCAAGTTTAAGCCATTCTTCTATTGCTTCACAGGGCGTTATAACCTTAAGCTCTTTGACCAATCCGCCATGTCTGCGATTGGTATTATAAAATATTAGAAATTGATTTAGGCTTTCTTTTAACTCTTCGATACTTTGATAGGTCTCAGCCTTGATCGTGGCTTCTTTGATCGTTCCGTTAACTCTCTCTACCATCCCATTGGTTTGAGGGGTCGCAGGAGCCGTTAAACGGTGTTCAATGCTATATTCTTGACAGGCTTTATCAAACTTATGATTACCGCTAGGCTCTTTATTCCCTCTGGCAAACCGATCCGTGAATTCTAAACCGTTATCTGTCAATATATGACTGATATAGAAGGGATAAAAATCTTTGCATTGTTTTAAAAAATCGACAGCATTAACCGCTGTTTTGTTTTTGTAGATTTGATAATAAAGGGTTCTTGTTGCTCGGTCTATGCAAACGAATAAGTAATGCCTTTGACCGTCTATTTTAGGGAGATAGGTCACGTCAATGTGTAAATATCCAGGCTGGTATTCTTTGAATTTCTTGGCTTCGCGTTTCTTCTCTTCGGGGACGGCGCTGATCCCCTGTGCTTTTAGAGTACGGTAAACATTGCTTCTATTCGCCTGTTTAAAGCTTGATCTGACCGTATCAACCAAATCATCCAGCGAACACCATGTTAAGGTTCTTATGACCCGTATTACTTCTTTTTGAATCTCATTCAGACTGTAGTGAATGGTCTGGGGTCTAGAGCTTTTATCTTCAAGATAGTTTCTATTTTTATGCTTGGCCACCGTTTTAACATTGATGCCAAAACGCCTTGCTAATTCAACATTGCTACAGAATGAGTTCTGTATAATGTTGCGTTGATGCTGATTTGTTTTGGCATTAGAGTGATAGACTTGTGTCATTGTAAAATCCTTTTATTTGGTGATTTAAGAATTCTACTGGATACGCGCTCTATCACTCCCTTATTTTTAAACTACGATTCCACAACGTTGTGAAACTGAACAACTGAATCGTTCATATGTGAACCTAATAATAAGATTCCCACGTTGTCCGTTTTTATAAGAAGTATCCTCAGAAAGAATGCCCTCATCAAGTAAAATATCGAAAAGGCTCCCTTCAATACTCGGGTTTGGATCGTAATTATTAACCAGTATCCTTGCATCTTTCTTTGGCAATCCTTCAAGATTATCTGGTAATAATTTTGAGGCTATATCGATAAGCGTTGATTTAATGATATTCTCTTGCGGATTGAATCTTTTCTTTTTTGCTACAATTCTTTCAATGCTTTCAACATAAAAATCAAATAATGAAGAAATAGAGTTCAACCCTTTTGGAAATGAACTCTGTTCATTTTGCCTAAGTGCTCGGCAACATGTTTTCAAAAAGAGTGGGTTAGTAAATTCTGGCGCTAGTATTGGTGCGCTCGGCTTAGATATGCCTTGTTGGGAGAGGAACTTTTCTGCCGCCCTATGCTCATGCCCTCTAAAGCCGTAATGCTCTATACGAGGCAATAGACTTTCACCAGCACTATCAGGAAGAATATAGTTTAGATATGTACTACGGCAGCTGAATAGAACAGCAATATTTGGAAATTGCGATAACTCAGACAAGAACCCTGTTATGTGATTATACCAGTCATCCCTATGATTCCCCTCATTGATAGCATCAATGACAATCAGTGCTCTTGCTCCCGATGCTTCGCCTGCCGCGTCTATAGCTCCTAGAACCTGAGAGCTTCTATAGCTTTGTAAATCTAATGATTCTTTTATAAAACCAGTTGGATTTCCGCCACAATATTGAGCACCCAATAAAAACAATGTGGGTAAATTTTCATTAATTCTATGCAAGCTAAAATCACATAAAAGATGTGATTTTCCTATTCCTGCTTCCCCATAAAGGAGAGCAGATTTTGTCTTAGATGAGACGGCCTTTTTTTGTTTGACGAAAGATGCCAAGTCGTCTATTACGCTGGATAATTTATATAGCCTAGCTCTAGAGTTGTCTTTTCTTTCAAACCAGTCGATCTTATCATGCACATCTTTATAAACTTCAGTATATAGTTTAGAAAGCCGCTCTAGTGAGGAGCTTATGCCTGAGATTCGCTTGTGAAAATCTTTGTATGTAACCCCCTTACCAGACTCATTTTCAATTGCATTAAGTTGTTCGTTTAAGCTACTTATTTTTTCATCATCTAATGATGTATCTCCATTTTTATTTTCTGTATTTAAGAAGGAAACAACATCTGAGCCAGCATTCTTTAATTCTGATTGTTTCTCTCTGAGAAGCTCCCACCATGAGGAATTCAAGCACAAGCCATCGAAGCTTCTTGCTATTGGTAGCTCAACATGAAACTCAGGGCTATACCTATCCCCCAAACTATCTTGTGATCTTTTTGCGATGTTTCTAAATACTTCTGACCCGAGAAATGGTTCATTAAACCAGTACAATGCTCTACCGGAGTAGAGAGGGTCATCAATCGCAAGAAAAGTAGTAATCTCATGTTTCCCCCAATATGAGAACTCTATATCCCGGCCTACTTCCTTAGCTTGATTTTCCCACTTTTGAACGTGTTCTAGCCACTTATCCTCAACAGAAACTACTTGTTTACCGCCTCTTCCTTTCTTTCTGCTGTCTGCTTTATCTAAGGGTAAACATACGACATAGTGATTCAAATTAGGATGCTTTTTTAATGCCGTTGAAACTGATTCATCAATTTGTTGCCAGCGAGAAGAATTAAGTCCATCTGGAAAGTATTTAACTTGCCAACCTATCTCGGAATCATCATCAAGAACCCAGTAACACTCAACACCAGCATCACCGCCAGCACCTTCTTTCCTAACAAATATTTTTCCATTATCCGGCTGCTGCAGGTGAGCCAGTTGGCAAACCAACTCTTCAAAACCTGAATTTTTACTGCCATCGTGTATTCGTATGTTTGAAAAGTTAATTTCCATTTATGACGTCCTACATAACTGAATTTTTATTGATCGGGTAATCGCCTAAGATCTTAATTAATCACTACGTCGATAGGCATTGTGTTATGTGATGCGGGAATATTTAGTAAACCGCTGAACCCATAGCCCATGCTTTTAAAAAACACTACCGAACTTTGTAAATTTAATGTCGTGTTGTTGGACCATAAAGAAGCTCTTCAAGTAAATACATTAAGTAGTTGAACGGCTTTTCCTGTCGCGGATTTGGGCAAGACTTGCAAAGCAATTTAACCGCATGGCGAAAATCTCGGGGGCTTGCCCCCGAGCTGGATAGTTTACAATGGGGGTCTTTTCCCATTGTGGACTATTCGGCTTATGGAGTTACAGAGAAATACACATCATGTATACCGCTTAATGTATCACTTTGTATGGATACCTAAGTATCGACACAAGGTGTTCAAGGAGCCATATCGAGCGATATTGAAGGGAATAATTCAAAAAATAGGTTATGACTACGATATTGATATAGTTGAGTTAGAAATACCAGAAGATCATATTCATATGGTTGTTCGTGGAGTGCCGAAAATGTCCCCCAGTGATGTAATGCAAATTATAAAGAGCCTCTCCGCGCGCGAATTTTTTCGAAGATACCCAGAAATAAAAAGGCAATATTTTTGGGGTGGAAAATTATGGACACAAAGTTATTTTGTGGAAACGATAGGAAATGCAGATGAGAAGAGCATTCGAAAGTATGTTCAAAATCAGTTAATGGAAAACGATAAGATAGAAACTAAATCAGAGCAATTGAAACTGCTCTAAAAACTCGGTCGCTTGCGGCCGAGTTTTTTATCAATCGGTTCGGGTGCCAGCGGAATGACTACTTTATGTTCAGGGTGAACAATCGCGGCTCCCAGCATGTGATGGTAGTAGCATGTTTTTCCATTACGGTGCTTTTTGCTGCAACATTGTTCACAGTGTATTTTTTCAGAACTGAACTGGCCGGTGCCATCAATGGATAGAATATAATGGTCACCCAGATAGCGATATTGTTCCAGTGCTTTACCTCGCTGAAGGTGTGAAAATATTTGTTTGAAAGGTTGTCTTAATTGTCTCGGATCAATTTGATCTAGATGTTCTCTCATGCAGGTGTCGCTCGGGGCTTTTTTTACACCGTAAAGTGTTCGCAGGTTGCGGGAAATCAAGGGTTCTTCATTCGCGCTTATTTCAAGCTGCAACAGCGAGGGAAATTTAAAGCCAAAAACAGCCAGTCCGGACATGATGCAATCATCCCAGCGATAAGGCGACTGGCAAGGTTTAAAGGTTTCACTGTTCAAACACTGCCGAACGGAGGACAATAATCCATCCGCCGATAAAAATTTACGAGCAAAGCCCACGACAACTACACCTTTAGTTCATTGAATTGGCTATAGTCTACGAGATTTTTATTCTGAATGAACCTGCAAGCCTTTGTTTTTACGGGCTTTAGATGGGCGCGGGAACTGCTGGTAAAAGGCTATAAATCCCGTTGGGGCAGTTGCTGTTCCGATGGCCGGTTGCAGTTTAATTGGCGTTTATGGCAGGCTCCAGATTGGGTGATTGATTACGTTATCGTGCATGAGCTATGCCACCGAGTTTATCCCAACCATTCTAAGGCATTTTGGGCGTTGGTCATGCAGCATTACCCCAAAACAAACGAGGCAAAGCGAATGATAAAACAGCAAGGAAAAAGGTGGATTAAATTTTTAGAACCTTGAAAGGTCGCGTTAATTTTACTTAGGCCTTTATTTTGCTTTATAGTCGGTAAGGTTTGTTGATTGTTGAAATTAGGTTATAAGCATTGTAATGATTAAAAAAAGACTAAATTTAGTGCAAACACCTAAAGTGGCGTATTGGCGTCACAGTATTGCGGTTGTATTTTTTCTGGTTCTTCCCAGTATTATTTCTTTATTACCCGCTCCATTATCACAAACGTTAACTTGGTTGGAAGAGAAGCAGGCCTACGCAGCAATAATTACCATCTCTGGCAGTTGTAAGCGAGTGGATCAAGTAACCGATTGTAGTGACACGGGTACCGTGCGTTTTGCCGTTAATGGTGTATTACAACCTCAGACACAACCAGTGGTCGGTGGAGCTTGGACTATTGCTGGCGCTAATGTACTTAATGGCGATGTGGTGACTATTTTTATTGACGGTGCATCAAACATCCGTGAGGCCGTGACAGTGACGCGGTACGATGGCACGGGCAATATCACGGGTGTCGAACTACTTGAAAAACATCTAACCATTGGCAGTGATGACAACCAGACCATAAGCAATAATGACCTTAGCCTGTATGACAATTCTGCCAGTGGCGATGAAGATATCTTTTATGATGTGAGTAATGCTAATGATTTAACCGTCGATATATTTGGAGCCTATACCACCGAAAAACTCTACATTAAAAGTGGCAATACCTTTCGGCCAGACAGTACGGGTTCTGGCAATGTTAGCTCACAAGACATAGAAATTAGCGGTACGTTTATCGCAGACAGCAATAGCATCACTCTAAATGGTTACTGGAAAAACAATTCCATATTTAATGCTGGCACTTCCACTGTAAATTTTACAGCGGGATCCAGCATAGAAAGAGTGGACTCGACTGGCGCCAGTGTATCCGATTTTTACAATCTCAGCTTTAATGATGGAGCTGGCGCTGCAACCTATCAGCTTGAATCGGATTTAAGCGTACTCAATGATCTTAGTGTGGTTGATGGTCTTCTGAATACCAAGTTCGGATCAAACTACGCGGTGAATGTCGGTAGAGATTTTTTACAGACAGGCGGGCGAGTTGAGGCACGTCTTTCAACCATCACCGTAGCGCGTAATTTTGTAGCGGATGGCAGTGAAATCAATGATGGCTATAACGATTCGCATCTTGTTATGACTGGAACAGGCACCCTGACTTATAATAATTTGGATATTTCCTGGGTTAATGGTTTTCGCTATTTGACGGCTGGGCAATCAGGTAATACAACCACGCTGATCCCTAGCAATGCTTTGGCTGTAGGTAATCAGTTATCGGTAGGGTCAGGTAGTTTGGTCGGCTATCAATTTAGAACACTTTTTCTGAGTGGTGTCCCAACCCCTTTGGTGGTTGATCCCAGTTCAACCATTGATGTGTTTAGGTTACGCTTTTTTGGCAATGGTACACAAGATTTTCCCCCGCTGAACAACGGTTATGACTCCACTATTCAGCTTTCTTATCCTGGAGTCGTCCTGAGGCAAACAGGAGATATTAAGATTAATGGGGGTCATAGTTTAATTCTGGATGGTGATGGATTTTCCGACCGTGCTGTGACATACGAGACCAATGGTTTTAATTTAACGGCGGATGGCAATATACAGGTAGGAAAAGGCGGAGACACTGCTCAGAAACGATTGGACATCACAAACAGCACCGTTACGGTGGGGGGCAATATTGAGGTGCGCAGTGGCGGCAGTGTTCAAGCGGATATTGTCTCAACCGGTTCCACCGTTATTTTAAATGGCTCTGCCTTGCAAACGATTACCACAAACAGCAGTAATTTTAACCACCTTACAGTCAATAATGCATCAACATCTGGTGTGAATTTTGTTGATTCATTTGCCGTCAATAATTTTACCAACACCACCGTAAATTCAAAGATGACTTTTGCCGCAGGGCAGAGCTATACCGTTAATGGCGCCGCCACCTTGCAAGGGGTGAATGGCCAACGGATCACGCTTGCCTCCTCCTCCCCAGGAACGCACTGGAATTTTGTGCTTAATAGCGGAGCAACCAAAGCGATTGATTACGTTAATGTCTCGTGGTCGGATGCCTCAGGATCGCACTCAACACAAAAGCCTATATTACCCACCAATTCTAATAACGGTGGCAACAACATCGACTGGTTTGGTGCAGTGATCAATGTGAACAAAACAAGCACCCTGATCTCCGACCCTATTAATGGCACAAGTACCAGTAAAAACCATATTCCTGGTGCCATTGTAGAATATGCCATCACCACCACTAATTCGGGAGACAGCTCACCCGATGCCAATACCATCACAATAACAGACGTTTTGGACAATAATGTTGAATATGAGGTGTCTAGCATTGGCTTTACGGCTCAAAATTCAGGTTTAACGCTTGGTGTGGTAACTTACTCTCATAAAAATACCCCAACCGTTTATAGTTATATTCCCAGCGGTACTTACGATCCAAACGTTGCAGGCATTAAAATAGCCACAAGCGGTGTTTTTAATCACAGTGATATACCCGATCCAAGTTTTACAGTGACTTATCGGGTAAGAATTAAATAAGAAATATTGTAACTACTCAGCTAGCCCCTGAAAAAGGTCAACTCTATGTTAAAAAATGGACATTTACACTTTGTAAACTCACATTTTTCGCCTTGATTTGACCATTTTCAGGAGCCATCTGAGCAGTTACTATATTAGTCCCTTTTTCTATATTCAAACTAGAGCCTCTTTTATGAACCTCCACATCACAGCCAACAGTCGTTTAAGCGCGACCTTAAAAAGCCGAGCGATTCCGCAGGGTATTCAGGTGTGTGAAACGCCACAGGTGATGACTTTACCTCAATGGTGGCAACAGTGGCAGGAGGCGTGTTTGCTTAACGGCGAGTTGCCCATAGAGGCGTTGCCCGATAAAGTGCTCAGCGATTTTGAATCGCTTTGGTTGTGGGAGCAAGCGTTGCAATCGGTGTTGCAGGATTCGTCTTCAGAGAAAAATGAGGATTTAAGTACCGTATCGCAGGCGTCCATTGCGTTGTTAAATGTGTCCAGTACCGCCAAACAGTTGCAACAGGCGTGGGTGCTCTCTCAGGAGTGGTTGCCTGAGTCGTGGTTGGATTCACCTTATTTATCGCAAGAGTCGCAACTGTTTAAGCAGTGCCAACAGCATTATCTTAATGTCCTTAAAGCACGAAACTGGCAGGACAGTGTGTTAGCACAACAGCAGGCGTTGGCGTGGTTGGCACAAGGCAAAGGACGCTTACCCAAACAGTTCACCTTGCACGGGTTTGATGACATTCCTCCTTTTATGCAACAGTGGCAACGCCTTGTGGAAGCCCGTGGCGTATTGTGTGAAATCGCGGAACACGCTTCCAATGACAGCCCCTCAAAACAGGCGGATGGTTATGCGGCACAAGATGAACAGGACGAAGTGCAACAGGTGGCACTGTGGTGTGTGGCGCAATGGCACGTTTTATCAAAATCCAAGCCCGCGCATGAGATTAAAATTGGGGTGGTGTCGCCTAATTTAGCGGATTATAAAGCCACGTTAACTCAGTGTTTGGACGAGCAACTTTATATACACGGTTTGCAACCGTTGCAAACGCACCGTACCTCGCCTCCTTTTTATAATTTATCCTTAGGCGTTCCTCTGCTGGAATGCCCGTTGGTGCAAAATGCACTGCTCAGTTTGCAACTGTTTTTAACGCCCAATAAACCTTGCCTTTATCAAGATTGGAGTCAGTGGCTTACCTCGGCTTACACATTGGGTAATTGGGTGCAACGCCAACAGGCAGACGCCGCGTTTCGTCAATTGCAATGGGCCTCTTTTTGCTGGCCAACCCTATTGGAAACCAAAGCGGCAAATGCCTTGCCTAACGCCTTAAAGCAGGTGTTAAGTTCGGCTCAAAAAATTCTCCCCCCCCCTACTTTAAAAACCTTAAACGAGTTTATTGCTGCTTGTAGAACGGTATTGCAACAGATTAAATGGGGCACAGAACGCTCTTTAAACAGCGATGAATTTCAGCAAAAAACCGCATTTGAATCGGCGTTAAATCAATTTTCATTGCTGGCCGATATTCAGCAAAAACAGTCGGTGAGTGCATGGTTGTCGTTGTTTAAACGATTCTTGGCCGAGCAGTTGCATCAATCGCAAAGTAAAGGGCTGCAACCGATTCAAATCATGGGAATGTTAGAAGCGGGCGGGCAACCTTTTGATGCCCTTTGGGTGCTGGGCATGACCGATGAAGCGTGGCCAAGAGCCGCCAATCCCAATCCGTTTTTACCGATGGCGTTGCAACGAGAGGTGATGTCACCGCGTTGCGATGCCAAACGCGAATTGGCGTATGCGCAACAAGTGACCGAACGCTTGGCGCACAGTGCAACACAGCTTGTTTGGAGTTACGCCAAGCAAAAAGGCGATGCCGAGCAATTGATGAGTCCCTTGATTCAGGCGCTCAATTTATCCAGCTATGAGGCTAAATTGTACGACTCTTTGGCTAAAAGGTCGTTTCAGCAACATGCAACCTCGCCCGTTGAATGGGTGCTGGATGCACAAGGCCCCGAGATGGCAGAAGGCAGTAAAGCGCCCGGCGGCACAGGATTTTTGCAGGCACAGAGTCAATGCCCGTTAATGGCGTTTATGGACTACCGTTTGGGTGCAAAATACGGTTTGCAAACGGTTGAAGATGGTTTACAAAACAACAATCAAGGCATTTTAGTGCATGCGATTTTAGAGCATTTTTGGCAAGAGACTCAAACACAGGTTGCGTTGCTTGCATTGAGTGAAGAGGCGTTGCAAGCGCGGTTGCAAGTTCACATTGAACACGCGTTTGCAACCTTGGCGAGTCATTTAGACAGCGCTTACTTAACCTTAGAAAAAGCACGTTTGGCGGAGTTGTGTTTGGCGTGGTTACAGTTAGAAAAAACACGCCCCAGTTTTAAAGTGGTGCAGACCGAGCAACGCCATGAAATTATATTGTCGTACATTCAATTTAATGTGGTGATCGACCGTGTGGACGAATGCACCAACGAAGGTGAAGGGGGGGGTAAATTTATTTTGGACTATAAAACGGGTAAAGCCAGCATTGAAGACCTACTCAAATACCCCAACAAAGCCCCGCAGTTAGCGGTGTATTTATTTGCGGTTCAAGATGAAATATCGGGTATTGGTTACGGTATTTTGCATTCAGACGACGGGGTTAAAATCAGCGCGATGGTTCAAGATTCAGACGTATTAGCGTTGCCCAAAGCATCCCGTTCTATTAAGGACTTTTCGAAACTGTCCGAAAAAAAGGATGGGGATTATTTTGACGTGCAGTGGCAAGATTTTTTAGAGGATCTAAAATCACAAGTATGGGAGTTGGCGGGTCAAATTCAACAAGGCCATGCCCCCATGGTGTTTGCCAAAGAGGACGACACTCAATACGCACACTGTAAATTAGCACTGCGTTTGCCCGAAGTAAAGGCTCAAAAAAACCGCTTATTAGATAAAGAGGTCTCCGCATAATGTCTTCAACGTCTTCAAAAAATTCTCCCCCCCCTATCGACATTCTATTAGGCGTACAAAAAGACCCCCATTTACTCGATGGTCAAGCCCGATTTGAAGCCATTAATCCGTTTGAATCGTACATTGTACAAGCGCCTGCGGGGTCGGGAAAAACCGCGCTGTTAACCCAACGGTTTTTGGCGTTGTTATCGCAAGTGGCGCAACCCGAACACATTGTAGCGATGACCTTCACCAAAAAAGCCGCCGCCGAAATGCGTGACCGAATTATGGGCGCACTTAATATGGGACGGCTGTCGAGCTTATCGAGTGACGCCAACCTTAATGACCAAAACACGTGGCAACTGGCCAAACGGGTGTTGCAAAAAGACCAAGAGTTCGCTTGGGGATTGTTAGACAATCCAAACCGTTTACGCATTAAAACCATTGATGGTTTAAACAGTTATTTGGTGGGGCAGATGCCACTGCTCTCTAAAATGGGCGCACCTTCAGCGATTTTAAACGATGCCTCGCCCGCCTATAAAGAAGCGGTGCATTCCACCTTAAAAGACAGCAGTGTAGCCCCCGAAGTGGGGCGATTATTACGCTTGGTGAATGGACGTTTTAACCGAGCCGAAAGCCTTTTGATGAATATGTTGCAAAAACGTGACCAGTGGATGGGCTCACTGTTAGGCTTTGCGGGCGATGACGCGCGTGCGTATTTAGAGCAAGCGTTAGAACACCTTGTGGCCAACGAACTGTCGCAGCAGGTGGCGCATTTAAGCCATATCATGCCTTCTTTAGAAGAGGCATGTACACTGGCGGAGTTTGCGGTACAGCATAAACAACCTCAGTTAGAGGTATTGTGTGGGGCATGGCCGTTGAGTGATTCTTTGCATGATTTAGAGGCGTGGCGCGTGTTGGCAGATTGGTTGCTGACTCAAAAGGATGAACTGCGTAAAACGGTTAATGTTAAGAATGGGTTTCCTGCAGGAAAAGGCACCCCAAAAGAACGTAAAGACCAGTTTTTAAATGTACTTTCCACGTTAAGAGAGGGGCATCATGCGCAACAGGTGGCGGAGAGTTTGGCGGTGTTAAGATCCCTGCCAGACCCTACGTACACGCAAGATCAGTGGGACGATTTGCAAGGGTTAATTAAACTGTTAAGCCTGTCTGCCGCCTATTTAAAGTGGGTGTTTCAATCATTGGGGCAGGCCGACTTTATTGAAATTGCTCAAGCCGCTACCCAGTCATTGGGGTCAGAGTTAAATCCCACCGATTTAGCGCAGCAGTTGGACTATCAAATTCAACACCTATTGGTGGATGAGTTTCAAGACACCAGCAGTGAGCAGTACGCACTCATTGGTAAACTCATTGCCGGTTGGGAGGCGGGCGATGGACGTACGTTGTTTATTGTGGGCGATCCCATGCAATCCATCTACCGTTTTCGAGAAGCGGAAGTGGGAAATTTTTTAAAAGCATGGCAAGGAAAACTGGCACAGGTCACACTTAAACCAATTCAACTGCATGTCAACTTTCGTTCGTCGCAAGGCATTGTGGACTGGGTCAATCAAAACTTTAAAAAGGTACTGCCCGCGCACAATCAAATTGAAAAAGGTGCGGTGTGTTACAGCGAATCGCACGCCTTTCATCAAGATAAAAAGGGGGCGACCTCTAACGCAGTCACCGCGCATTGGGGCATTAACCGCTCAGATGACGAAGAGGCCAAAGAGATTGTGGCGCTTATCCAGCAACGGGTGCAAGCGTTTAGTGAAGGTGACGGCAAAAGCATTGCGCTGTTAGGGCGCACACGCTCCAGTTTAACCCCCATTGCACGGTTGCTTAAACAGCAAAATATTGCGTTTAGAGCGGTGGATTTAGAAGGGTTACACGAACGGCAAGAGGTGCAAGACGTGCTGGCATTGAGCCGCGCGTTGTTGCACGGCTCGGATCGTGCCGCATGGATTGCGCTGCTGCGTTCGCCGTTGGTGGGGTTATCGCTCACCGATTTGTATGTCTTAATGGGCGAAAACCCCTACCAATCGGTTTGGCAATGTATTTTAGACAAACAAGAGGACGGTGTGTTTCAGGATGTTTTATCCAGTGATGCACGTCAACGTCTTGCGTTTTCCCTGCCCATTCTGCAACAATCCCTTTCACGTTTAGGCAGTTTGCCTTTCTCAGTGTTGGTGCAAGAGACGTGGCTACAGCTCGATGGCGCACAAACCGTTGAGCACATTTTGGCGTTGGAAAACGTAGAGGTGTTTTGCCAAACTTTAGCGGACTTTGATGGACAGCCACTGGATTTTGAACAGCTAGAAACCTTAATGCAACGCCTGTTTGCGCGCGCCGACAGTTCGCCAGAGAGCCAACGTATTGAGCTAATGACGATGCATAAATCTAAAGGGTTGGAGTTTGATACCGTGATTTTACCCGGCTTAGGCCGCAAGCCTCGCCATGACGACGATGAACTCATCTCCTGGTTTCAATTTAAGGTTTCCGAAGAGGGGGGGGGAGATTTTGAGCAACTCGTTATCGCGCCAATTCATCAAAAAGGCAAACAGGCACAAACCCCGCAAGACGGCGAAAGTTCACCTCGATTAAAGCAGTTTTTAAAACGGTTTGAATCGCAAAAACAGAGCTATGAACAAGGGAGATTGATTTACGTAGCCGCCACGCGCGCCAAGCAACAACTGCACTTATTTGGTCAACTTAACGTAAAAGAGAGCGAAGACACCGAAAAAGTCTTTCAGCCTGTCAAAGGCAGTTTGCTGGAAACCTTGTGGCCGTGCATTCAACAGGATTTTCATCGCCTGATTCAAGCGTACAATCCAGAGCAAAGTGAGTGCGAAGCGGGCGAACCATCCAAGCTTGCAAGCGATGTCGCCTCGTGGCCAAAAGTAAGCCGTTTGCCTTTGCCAGAGACGCGAAAAGCCAATCAACAGAGCTTTTTGGCACTGAGTGGTGCGCCCTTAAGTTCCACTATTTTGGATGACGCGCCAGCGCATGAAAGTGAATCGGACTCTAAACCCAAAATAACCGAGCCAAACTCAGCGGAAAATCACCCCATTGACAGCAATTTGGCGTTGCTCAATACCTCTGTAGGTAATTTGGTACACGCCGTATTAGAGCAAGTTGCACAAGAGGGCATACAGCAGTGGCCGGTTTCAAAAGTGGCCGAGCAACTCAGCCAACGCCACCCTTTTTATCAACGTTGGCTTAAAAAACAGGGCTTAATGGAGCCTGAATTATCCGTTGCCATGAACCGCGTAATCCATTCGTTAAGCAATGCCTTAAACAATCCAAAAGTACGCTGGGCGTTGGGTGAAGAGGGGGGCGAAGGGGGCGTATTAAGTGACGCCAGTACCGAATACCCACTCACAACGCAGGCCGCTCAAGATGAGGGGGGGGAAATAAATCACCATATTATCGACCGAACCTTTATTGATAACAAAGGCGTACGCTGGATTATTGATTACAAAACCAGTGTGTTTGAAAAAGTGAAGGGGGGGGAAGAAAATCGAACGCAAGCCGCGTTTATAGATTACCAACTAACCCAATACCAACCGCAGTTACAACGCTATGGAAGATTGTTTGAATCGTTAGAAAATCGACCTCAACAATGGGTGCTGTATTTTACCCATTTGGATTGTTGGGTGGTGGTTGAAGACAATTAAGTTTGATGGATAAATTGAACGTTCATTTTGAAACGTTTTGAAAGGGGCAGAAGCGATATGCTATCACACCCCTACTTGTGCAAAATTTCTTAGGTTAAAGTGAAACCTTTTTAGTACGACGTGCCGCCATAAAACCAATTAAACCTAAGCCACCTAACATTAATGCAATGCTACTGGGTTCAGGGACTGGGCTGACAGTAAGAGACAGGTCATCTACTGAAAAATTATCACCAAAACCTAACCTAAGTTCATCAATTAGACCCGACTGGGCATCGTAGTATTCATAGCTACCATTTAAGCTTGTGTTTACTGTCCAGGCCAATGTACCATTGTTGTAACCCTCTAAGGTTCCAAACAGACTGTCGGTTCCGCCAGACTCTTTTGGTGTTTTAAACTTTTTGGCCCACAAGCCATCAAATGTAAAATACCCTCTATTTTCCTCTGTAATTGTTCCAGGCCCCCCTTGCATATTTACAAGAATAAAGTCACCACTTTTTGTTCCATAATTCCAAAGAGAAGGCGCCTCAGCTTTAAACCAATCAAGTGTAGTAGAGAAAGTAAATCCGTTATAAACTGGCATGTCACCAGTTACGCCTACACCAGATATGTCATCAAATGACAAAACAGCCGCGTTAGCCTGGCTTACGAATAAAGTGGTGATTAAAAGTAATGTTTTTTTCATGGTTATTCCTTTATCATATTTAATGGTTTAAAATTTAATTTTAGCTAAAAAATTGTATTGCAACACTTGGATTAGTGTAGCGCTATATTAGTAGAATACCTAGACTAGGTCGAGGAATAACACATGAATAATTACATTTAAAACAATGGCATAGGTAATGCTCCTAATCAATAAGCTAGATTACTGTCATTATGCCTAACGGCATCAGTATTATTTACAGCAGTATTTTTACTAAAAAACGTGCAATTGTGAAAAGTTGTGTTTTTTATTTAAGCGGATAAAAAGTTACCATATTATGAGCCGAACCTTTATTGATAACAAAGGCGTACGCTGGATTATTGATTACAAAACCAGTGTGTTTGAAAAAACGAAGGGGGGGAGAGAAAATAGAACGCAAGCCGCATTTATAGACCACCAAGTAACCCAATACCAACCGCAGTTACAATGCTACGGAACCTTGTTTGAATCGCTAGAAAATCGACCTCAACAATGGGTGCTGTATTTTACGTATTTGGATTGTTGGGTGGTGGTTGAAGAGTAGCCAAAAAACCTCTCTAAAAATATGGTATATTTGCTTGGGCTTTTATCTTAAATAAGGAGAGTGTTTATGAAATTACTAATTGCAATGGGGCTTGTAGGGTTCACAGGGTTGGCGCAAGCTTATACGTTTGGTTTTGAACTTGATGAGGGCAAATATGGATTTAATTTTGCAGAAAATGAAACGATTGTTACTTGGGGGGTAAATAGCTCATTAGGCAACGGAGATGGTGTACCCATCAGTTATAGTTTTGCAGAGTCTGATTTTTTATGCGGTGGTGATTGTTCTCCAATTCAATCTATCGACTATCAAGTGGCAATTTCAGGCGCTTTTGATGAATGGGCATCTGTGGCCAATTTATCGTTTAATCAAGTCGAAGATAGAGCAGGGGAAATTGTTGTTGCATTTAAAACCCTATATCCTAGTCAGGTTGGTGAAGGCGGTATGGATGCGATAATTCATACACGCAGTGGACTTGGTTATAGTTACGCTTCTGGGGGCACAGTTTTTCTTGATATTGCTGAAGACTGGAGTGATTCGTCATTTTTAGACAGCATTGCTTTGCATGAAGTCGGGCACGCATTAGGGCTTGGGCATACAGACCCAGCAACGGTCACTTCTATTATGAATCCAGTGTACAGCTCGGCCATTACGTCATTGCAATTAGACGATATTAATGGTATCCAAGCTTTGTATGGTGTTTCTGCCATTCCAGAGCCCTCTTCTTATCTATTAATGTTAGGAGGTCTAGGACTGGTTGGTTTTATGGCGACACGCCGTCGTAAATTAAGTTAGTTCAGTAAACTGTATTAGGAGCTGGACTAAATTGCATTAGAGAACCGTTCTAAAAATAATAAAAAAGCGACTCTTGAGTCGCTTTTTTTATTAATATTTGAAAATTAAGGCGAATACCCAACCTCTCCTTGATTGTAGATATAGGGGGGGGGTAAAATTTTAGATAGTTTGTTACTGGAACAGTAAAATAAACGGTTAAAATAGCGTTTGTATATAACGAGACCTTTGCACGAAAGGATGCACGGATGAAAAAGGCTAAAATAACCCTGATTTTTGTTGAAAACTTTGCGAATATCTGGCTATTCCCTGCGGTTTCCGCCTCAATCAGTCAAATTTTATCACTTTTTCCTCTCGCGCCCTTTCATGCAAAGGTCTCATAACAGCAGTCGAGGTAAGCATGGCGGGATCTTTATTTGATCAGCTTAAAAGATCGGGTTTGGTGGATGATAAAAAAGCCAAGCAGATTAAAAAGCAGAAGTATCAGCAAGCAAAGCAAAAAAAGGGTAAAAAAGGTATAGCCGTTGTGAGTGAGGCGGCGCAATTGGCTGAAAAAGCAGCACAACAAAAGCAGGAGCGAGATCGCCAGCTCAATTTAGAGCGCCAACAAAGCCAAGAAAAAAAGGCTAAGGCGGCAGCGGTTCAGCAAGTTTTGGAGGCGAATCGCTTAAAAGGCTATGAAGGCGAGGTGGCTTATAACTTCGTGGATGGCAGTGCGGTTAAAACCTTGAATGTCTCGTCTAAAATACATAAGCAACTGGTGGCAGAAACCCTTCGTATTGCACGTTTTAAGGGGGGGTATGTTTTATTGCCACTTGAGGCGGTTGAAAAATTAGAACAACGTGATTCGGAGGTGTTAATTTCGCTTTCTGGTGAAGACACCAGTGTCTCAGAAGAAGATAAGGATTATTACGCTCAATTTGAGGTGCCAGACGATTTGGTTTGGTAATTGCATCGTTTTTTAATTTTGAGCAGAGTAATGGTTAAAAACAATAAAATCCCCGCACTCACGGCAATTGAGGCCGAAATCGAGCTGTCTAATTGATACGCGAGGGTGTAGCCGATGGCCACCGAAGCTTGCGAATACCCTACTGCAAACCACAGCATGGTTTTGAGTGATTTGGAAATTAAGTAAGCACTGCTGGCGGGAATGACGAGTAGAGCCACTACGAGTATTGCGCCCACAGCATCAAAGGAGGCGACGGTGGTCATGGAGACCAGCGTCATTAAAAAGTAGTGCCAAAATACGATGTTGATGCCAAGTGAAAGTGCCAGCTTTGGATGAAATGCCACCGTTTGCAAACGGTTGAATGCCACGATAATACTGACCAGTACAATCACAAACACCACCGTAATTGCCCAGAAGGCACGAGGGCCAATGTTTACGCCGTCGTTTAAATTTTCTCCCCCCCCTATGTGCAGTGTATCGAAAGGAATAAAGGCGATTTCTCCGTATAAAACGCACTCTTGGTCTAGGTCAATTTGCCCCGTGTAGAGCGAGACTAAAATAATTCCGATGGCAAAAAACAGGGTAAACACAATGCCAATGCTGGCATCGCTTTGCAGTTTGCCCACACGGTTTAAAGTGTCGCTTAACCAAGCGGTAAGCAAGCCAATAATGACCGCGCCGCCGAGCATAATCGGCAAGGCTCGGCTGTCGGTGATGAGGTAGGCCAGTACAATGCCCAGCAGTACCGAGTGGCTGATGGCATCGCCCATTAAGGCTTGACGACGCAAAATTAAAAATACACCCACCAACGCACACGCGGCGGCAACCAGTGCGGCGGTGGCTAAAATCCAAATATCGTTGATCAAATTTTCTTACCCCTCAAGGGGGTACTAAAAAGAGCCCCTCCCTCTTTGGATGGAACGGATGACGGTGCCGGGATTTGATTGCCATGTGGGTCTTGTTGACTGTTGCTGAGTTCTTGTTGCAGTTGTGCCTCTTGAGCATCGGTTAAAATGTGTTCGATTCGTTCGGCCTGTTGATGCACTTGGTCGGGTGACAGCTGCGCTTGTTCATTAAGGTAGCTCTCCCACAAACGGTGACGACGCGTGAGCTGCGTGGCTTTTTGAATGCCCGTTGGGGTCAGAGTAAACCCGTGGGCGGTGGATTCAATTAACCCTTTTTTACCCAGTTGTTTTAGGGTACTTTGCAAGCAACTGCTGGGCATGCTTCTAAATGATTGAATGTCCGCTTGGGTAAAGTGGTGATGTACAAAATCGTGGCGTTCGTGCAGTTTATAAAGGGTGCGTAAAATATTCTCTTCGGCCACTTTTTGGCGCAAACGCTTGTAGTTTAGGTGCTGTTTAATCAGTCCTTTTTGCGGGGCGAAAAGCAGGGATAAAATAAACAGTACGGATAAACTCACCACCATCCACGGCCCCGTTGGCATGGCGGGGGCTAGGTAGGATATTTGGGTGCTAATGACGGCACTGAGTGCGCCAAGCAAGGCGGCAATAATCAGAATGTGAGACAGTTGATTGCTCCAGTAACGTGCCGCCGCCATGGGCGTAAGCAGTACCGCCGCCATCAGCACCACGCCCACCAATTGCAAACCAACTACCACGGACATCACAATTAATAACGCCAAGAGCAGTTCGTACCGATTGACGGCAATGCCAAGGGTGCGTGCGTAGGCTTGATTAAAGGCGATGAGCCTAAGTTTTTGAAAAAACAGCATCACGGTAATGAGTACAAACACGGTGACGTAGGCGAGCAGTTTAATGTCGCCTTCGGTCATGGCGGCGGCTTGACCAAAGAGTATTTTGTCTAGCCCGCTTTTATTGTTGACCTCCATTCCTTGAATCAGTGAGAGCAGCATTAATCCAATGGCAAAGAAAAAAGAGAGCGTGATGGCCAGTGCCGCATCGGCTTTTATTTTGGTGTGTTTGGGCAGCCAGTCAATTAAGAAAAACCCAATAAAACTGCTGGTTAAAGCGCCGAGAAAAATCACCAGTGGGTCGCGGGTTTGAAACAGCAAAAAGGCCATCATCACACCAGGCAGGGCGGCATGGGCAAGCGCATCACCAATGAGAGCGCGTTTGCGTAAAAAGGCAAAGCCACCAATCACCGAGGCGCTCATCCCCAGCAATATGCTGCCCATGAGCACCCACAACACATTCATGTCATCAAATTGCCAAAAGAGGCGCAAGTTCTCCCAAAGAGAGGGGGGGGGAAATAATTCAAAGCCTGTCATTTAAAGATTAATCGTCATCATGGGCTTTGTTAAGCTGAGTTCGGTACATGGTTTCGGTTAAATCGTTTAAGAGCGATAAGCGACCGCCATAGGTTTTATTGAGGTTCTCTTTGGTGAGCACCTGCTCAACAGGGCCTGCGGCAATTAGGCGGGCGTTAATAAAAATAATCCAATCAAAGTATTCGCCCACGGTATTCAGGTCGTGATGCACGCAGACAATGGTTTTTCCTTGGGATTTTAAGGTTTTAAACAGTTCTATAATGGCTTTTTCGGTGGACACATCCACGCCCGCAAACGGTTCGTCCATTAAATACAAACGGGCTTTTTGGGCCAGAGCACGGGCTAAAAACACCCGCTGTTGTTGGCCGCCTGAGAGTTCACTGATTTGGCGGTCTTTAAAGTCCCACATCTGCAAATCTTTAAGCGCTTGTTGGGCAATTTCTCGGTCGATGTTAGACGGGCGTTGCCACAGTTTAAGTTGGCCATGTCGTCCCATTAATACCACGTCAAATACATTAATGGGAAAGTCCCAATCAATCTCTTCGCGTTGTGGCACATACGCGATGGCAAGGCGTTTATTGGTTAAGGGTTCACCAAAAAAACGTACCTCGCCCTCTAAGGTCGGTTCCAGCCCCATAATGCCTTTTAACAGTGTGGATTTTCCGGCACCGTTTGGCCCCACAATGGCAATGGTTTTGCCTTCGGGAATCTCAAAACTCACATCGGTTAGTACAGGTTTGTGGTGGTAGCGCATGCTCAGATTGTTGACCGACAGCGGCGCAAAAGGGAGGGGGGGGGTATTTTTCATGCGGTAATCTCGGATTACTTAAGTGCCGACACAATGGTGTTTACATTGTGTTTGACCATGCCAATGTAGTGGCCAGTGGTGCTGTTTTTTAATCCCATGGCATCGGAGTAGAGTTCGCCGCCAATGGTGAGCGGGTGTCCTTCTGCCTCAACGCCTTTCACCAAGGCTTCAATAAAACGAGGTGAAACGCTGGATTCTACAAACACCGCTTTAATGTGGTTTTTAACAATAATCTGTTTCAGTTGGCGAATGTCCTGCAAGCCAAATTCTGAAGCAGTGCTCACACCCTGTAGTCCTTTCACTTGAAGGCCATAGGCGCGTCCAAAATAGCCAAAGGCATCGTGCGCGGTAATTAAAATGCGTTGCGATTCTGGAATGCGCTGTACCTCGTTTAAAACCCATTCATGCAACTGTTGTAGTTGGGTTAAGTAGGCCTGTGCATTGCGCTGGTAATCGGCTTGATGGCTAGGGTCTTCGGCAATTAAAATTTCCAACACGCGTTCACCTGCTTTTTGCCACAAGGTAATGTCAAACCAAATGTGAGGGTCTGGGCTGCTGTCGTGATAGATCAATTCATCGTTTGAAACTAGGCTACTGATGGCAAAGACCGGTTTTTTACGCGCCATTTTTTCAAAAATTTCTTGCAGTTTTCCTTCCAAGTGCAAGCCGTTATATAAAATAATATCGGCACGCACCAAACGACGTAGATCGCCCTGCGTAGCTTTATACATGTGAGGATCCACCCCTGTGCCCATCAATGCCGTCACCTTTACATGCTTGCCGCCAATGTTTTGGGTTAGGTCTGCAATCATGCCGGTGGTGGTCACAATATTAAGCTGTGCAAACGCCATTAGTGGCGCAAGCAATAAACTTAAGCCCAAAAGGAGGGGGGGGAGTTTTTTTGAAACGGTGAATAGCTGCATAGTTTTGGGGTTCTTAAGTGGGTTAAATTTGTTTTTTTAAAAAATTAGGCAAGACTAATAAAAAAGTTAGTCGTGGCTAAATATTTAACGAATACTATACCTGAAATGCGGGAAGGGTGAGGGTGTTTTTTTGGAATGCTGGTGAATTCATCGTGTCCCTCATTAATACAATGTAATGGCTTAATAAACCTGTAGCCCTAATCCCCAGATAGAAATGCGAATTAGAGTGCAAACAGTTGATGTGCATAGTGAACTCAAAAAGAACAATGTCACCTTATTGGTGATGCGTCTTTTTTTGAATTTACTAGGTGCGGCAAGGGTTTGTGCTATAAACGTATTTTCTATCTGGGGATTAGGGTGTAGGGATCTTGATCAAACAAAAGGCTTTTACAGTGGCACGCTGTCTATCACTTTTCAATCCAATGGTAGAGATGCATAAAAATCTATTTATGGAAGATCTAAAAAAAAACTTAAATCAATTGTTAATATTTTATAATACCAACCGCAGATATAGCGGATTTTAAATAGCTTAGAGGGTTGGTTAAAAAGCTTAAGGCTAGAGCGCTCTGTGTTATTGTCCTACAAGGGATGGTACAACGTGGTGAAACCAAATAAATAAAGGATAAAGTTTTGTATTACAAATTATTATTACCCGCGATATTATCAATGTTCATTTTGGGATGCGGTGGAGGAAGTGGCGGTGGAAGTGACGAAGATCCACCTGTAGAGCAGCAAGATCCGCCTGCAGAGCAGCAAGATCCTCCTGTAATTCAGCAGAGTGCTTTAATTTTGTATGATGCGCCAGTGGGTGTTCCAATGCAAAAATTTGGTTTGTCTCAAGCCATTATGCTTAAAAATCTGCTTGGGCATTTTTCAATGGATGTTGAAATGAAACCTGTTGCAGAGTATGCATCAGGTGAGGTAGACTCCTATGATGCGCTGTTTTATTTAGGTAGTTATTACAGCAATCCTTCTTCGGACAGCTTTCTTTCAGATGTTTCAACAACAGAGACGACCGTTGTTTGGTTTAAGCACAATGTTTGGGATTTGGCTTGGAATACCACCTATGGCTTTAGTGAAAAGTTTGGTATCAAATTTATTTCATCTGTTGGGTTTAACTCTCCACCGTCACCTAGCAACTTGGCGCCAGATTTCTTTGATACCGTGATGTATAAAGACCTCGCGTTTAAAAAGTTTTATGCTTACGATGCGGCAACGCAAGCGGTTTCAGCGGATCCTGATATTGGTTTGATTGAAATTGTGGATGTAACGAAGGCGACCGCATTGGTGGAAATTGTAAACAGTGCGACCAATGAGCGTGCGCCTTACATTACCAATTCGGCTAATTTTTGGTATGTTGCGGACATTCCTTTTTCGTTTATTGGGCCTAGAGATCGTTATATCGTGTTTAGTGATATGTTGCATGAGATTTTGAATATTCCGCATGAAGAAAATCATCGTGCCATGATTCGTTTTGAAGACATTAGTTCTAAAACCAGTTCTGTGGCATTAAATCAGTTAAGTGACTATCTGAGCACGCAGCAGATTCCATTTACCATGGCGGTGGTGCCCATTTATAAAGATCCAAATGGTGTTTATAATGGTGGCGTTGCGGAAGAGATTCCCATTTCGGACGCACCAAACCTTATTGATTCATTACGTTATGCCGAAGCGCGTGGCGGTCATGTCTTAATGCACGGTCTTACGCATCAATACAGCGACATGCGTAATCCAACGTCAGGTGTCACGTCAGAGGATTATGAGTTTTGGGATATTGTGAATAATAAACCTGTTGCGGAAGATTCGGTTGCTTGGGCGGCGGATCGTATTCAGACGGGTTTAAATGTGTTTGCCAGTGTCGGTATTTCTCCTTACGTTTGGGAAACCCCGCATTATCACGGGTCGCCGAATAGTTATGCGGCATTAGGTGCAGGAAAAGCACGTTATGAACGTGCGTTCTATTACACCTCAACAAATCCACAGTTAAATCTTGATGTGAATGATCCAGAACGCGATTTTGGTGTGGGGCAGTTTTTCCCGTTCATTATTGAAGTGGATCATTATGGTCAAAAAGTGTTACCAGAAAATCTTGGAAACTTTGTTTTTGACATTGGTGAAGGAGAAGTGCTGTGGGATGAATTGTATGAAAATGCAAAATATGCACGCGTTGTTCGCGATGGTTTTGCTTCTTTCTACTTCCATCCATTTTGGTTAGAACCTGGTTTTAATGTTCCTGCTTTGGAAGATTTAAACAAATTGGTTGAAGGCATTAATGGATTAGGGTATGAGTGGGTTGTTGGTAAAGAACTACTCAATTCAGAAGAGATGTTAACTCCTCAGTAATAAGAGGATTAACTCGAATGCTGGAAAAAAAGGGGGGGATTTAAAATCCACCACCCGTGCGGAACCCGCCACCGCGAGAGCTCCAGCCCCCAGATTTAGGTAGGCGAAACCCGCCGCCTGATTGACCTCGGCCACGTGGAAGATGCCAAGGGCTACGGCGGCGTTTAGGCAATCCTAAACCACCACTGCCAAAATCGGGCCATGCACCGACATCTTGGTGGCGTTGAGAGCGTTCGATTACTCGCCATAGTTCACTGCTGTCGGCTAAACCATGAAGAAATTCACCCAGTATTGAGGTGATTAGGTTTCCGTTACTAAAGCCTGATCTAACATCATCAAACCGGCGGCTTTTGAACTGCCTGCGAACCTTTTCTAACTGTTGCAAGCGATCCAGTTTGTTTTCATGTATTTTTCGGTACTCTTGCAGTTCTTCTTTTAAATCGTCATATTGTTGGCGGAGTTCCGCTATTTCACGAACGATTAGGTTATCTTGTTTTGTGAGCGTTTTATGTGCGTCATCATTTAGTTCGTAGGTGCTTTTAGTGTTTAGCGTTGCGGTTAATGTTTGTAGGCTTTGCGCCATGTAATCGTCTTTATTTTCTGCAAATTGGTTGCGTTGACTTAAGAGCGTATTGAGTTGATTTTCTTGTTGCTCAATTTCATTATCAATGCGGTCAACCACTTTCAAGGCTTTAGTGTGTTCTTCTTGCAGGGCTGGTAGACCAGCCTGTTTCGTTTTTTCGGTCTCAATGTTTGCCAATAATTTGAGTGCATGGTCTGACGCACTGCGCGCTTCTTTGGCATGGATACTCAGTCGTTTTGGAATTTCAAGTAATGTCCAGTAGTTGACTCGGTATTGACTGTAGTTGCACAGACGATCTACCCAGCGGTCTAAAAATCGAGCCAGTGGATTTGCGTTGTAATCGGGCGTGCCATACTGACGTTTCCAAAGATACATAAAAAGGGTATTTTGTTCAAAATCTTGGCCTTTTTGCTGTCTGTCTTGCTCAGCGGTTTTCGCCTTTTCATCCGCATTATCGGCGATATTATCAAGTAATCTGGCCGCCTGAAGTTGTTCTTGGTAGCCTGAATCTTTTTCCAGTTCGGATTGAATGATATGTTCAAGATTAATCACTTTTTGTGCTTTTTCATTGGCGGCTTCCAGCGCCGTACTGCGATCACGTTCTTGTTGTTCTAGCGTATTTGTATGGTGGGTGATGTCACTTTGTAGTTGCGTGTAGGCGTGTTGGCGTTTTTCGATCAACACAAGCGCACGTTGGTCTGAAGCGGTTAGCTCGCCCATAAATTCGTTTTGTGAAATGTCATCAAGACGAATTTTAGCCAATTGTTTTAAAGACTGTGTTTGTGACTGTAAATTGGCTTGTTGTGCTTGGTCAGTACGACTTAGATCGCGGTTAATGCGGTCGATGTCTTGTCGCGCTGAGGCGAGTACTTGGTCAATGTTTTGTAATGTTTTAAGACCGCTGATCATGTTTACTTATTCCTTTATCGGCCATTACTAGGCCATTATTCGCAGTTGGTTTTACCAACTTGTAATGGCACTACCACGGGTCGAAATGCTGTATTCAGGCGTTAGCATGCCCCGTTCTTTTTGGCCTACGTTTCGATTTTGGATGATGCCATCATCCTGTTTATCGGCGACGACTCGTTGATAGGTTTGAGCGTCAACACGAATGCCCCATTTTTTAACGGTTTTAATTTGACTGCTTTCCTCGCTGGCAATGGGCAGTGCGAGTATATTTCCTTGGCGATCAATGGCTTCTATGATCAAATAATAGTTACGTGTATTTTGATTAACACTGGGCACACGCCATATGCCAGAACGCTCATTAGGCCGTTGAACAATGCGAAGAGTGTAGGATCTTTTTAGCTTGTCTACCATTAAGCGCAGAGATTGAAGTGCGTCTTTTGCTTCATCATAATTTTTATTATTGAGTGCCTGTTTGCCGTTTTGTTTTAACTGTAGGGCTTTTGTCACCACATCCTTATTTTTTGCAATGGTCACCACTTGTTCATAGTGTTGAGTTAATTGATTGGGTAAGGCGTTTTGAGCGGTTTTTTCTGGTTGGAGTATAAAAAAATAATATAAAACGGGGAGTATAAACAGTGCAAATAAACCTAGCATTACAGGCTTTAACCACTTATCACGTTTAACGTAAATACCTGCAATGCGGGTCATCAATGAAGCTGTGGGGGGGGAATATTTAAAACGCCCTTCCTCCATGGCGCGAACCCCTTCGGCCAATACCTTATCACTAATGTCTAACCCCTGAGCTTGATAGATACCACGTAATTTTTCAACCATTCGGTCACGGCGAGCATCGGCATCTAATTCTCGGTCTATAAGAAGTGTTTGATGCCTGAGCGTATCGACAACATCCATTGCCGCCATCAACGCTTCCAAAGGTACTTTTTTAGTTGTGTTTGTCATTGATTAAGAGAGACCACGTTAGATTTTTTTAGGTAATGGAAGAGAGTTTCCACGGCGAATAATGGCGGCTAATCGTTGCTTACCGTCTTCAACGGCATCACGAATCTCTTCTGCATTGTTGGTAGAAAGCGTACGCATTTCTTTAATAATTTCTGAACTGCGTTCCTGAAAATTAACGACCGATTCCACCAGTTTTTTCACCGATTCAGCGCGTATTGACGGGCCATACCCCGCTTTAATCGCCGCTTCTTGAACTTTGCCACCAATTTCGGCAAGGTCTTCTAAGCTTTTCGACACGCCATCCTTCATTGCTTCCAAAGCCTGAGTGCTTTCATGCAAGCCAAATAAACCGGTAAAAGAAGCCGACAGAGCGGTAAAAACCGTTTCATTGGTGCCAAAGAAGGCAATTGACTGTTTGTAAACACGATCTTTTGCACTCGTGGTTTGCATTAAGCGCGTCATAATCACTTCTGAAGTATTGTAGTTTATGGTTAGATTGTCAGAGAGATCCTTAGCGATTTGATAGCGGTCTTCTGCAAATTGAAGTTCTCGCATACGTTCGTCACGCGCCAGTTCCAGCTTGGCTCTGTCTGCAAGTGAATTCCCCGTAAAATTGTTGACTGCCTCAGAAGCCTGTTCGAGTGCTTTTTGAGTAATGTTCCATAGAGATTCTGCTTTTTGTAAAATATCCAACGCATAAATTTCGGACGTTTTCATGGCTCCGCGAAAATCTTGATAGGCATTGAGTATCATGCGTTCTCTTTCAATTTGATTATTCGAATCGCGAGCCACTTCTAAATAAACCTTTTTGATTTTTGCAAAACGATCTGAAATGTCACCCCGTGTTACTTTCATCCATACGTTACTGATGCGTTCAAAGGAGTCAATTTTTCCGTCATCAATTTGCTGAACCATGCTTTTGGCATCTTCACGAATGCTATTGAATGCGCTGGTAATCTCTTCGTAGCGTTCCCCTATATTCATCAGGCTTAACTGCTCTCGCACAATATCATTAAAGACAGACGCTTGAGATAAGGTTCGAGCAATTGCCAGTGACTTTTGTTCATCAATATCGGAAATACGTTCAAGCAAAGAAAGAATGGGCGCTTCTTCAACCGTATCGGGCATTAATCCAAGATCACGAAGCTGATTCATGGCTTTATCTAGGTATTGTAAAGGGCTGCTGTTCATAACATACTCCGTTATTGCGGTTTTAAAAAAACGAGAGCCGTAAGAGCTTTTTC
The DNA here is from genome assembly GCA_021648625.1 of Thiomicrorhabdus sp. Taxonomy (GTDB): domain Bacteria; phylum Pseudomonadota; class Gammaproteobacteria; order Thiomicrospirales; family Thiomicrospiraceae; genus Thiomicrorhabdus. The sequence continues at coordinate 28,615 of JAKISK010000011.1, forward strand.
TTACGGGGTGACGAATTGTTCCATAATAATGTACTTAATAAGTGAATTCAAGCTGAATCCGTAGCCTTAATTCGTGTTGCTATATTCCCCTAATCCCCAGATAGAAAATACGTTTAATAGCGCAAGCCCTTGGCGCACCTAGCAAATGTAAAAAAGGACGCATCACCAATAAGGTGACATTGTCTTTTTTACATTCACTATGCACATCAATTGCTTACACTCTAATTCGCATTTCTATCTGGGGATTAGGGTATTCTATAATAGGGATTCGGCTTAAATCTTAAACGTAGGTCGAGACTTTGGTTTTTTAAGGGCTTTGTGCGTACGAGTGAGTTGCACCATGACTTCGGTGTGGGTGGTGTGCGGAAACATATCAATCATGCCTGCTTTGGTAAGGCGGTAGCCTTGTTTTTCGAGTTCTTTAATGTCTCGAATTAGGGTGGCGGCGTTGCAGGAGACGTAGACGATAATATGCGCTTTAAGTTTGCCCAGTACTTTGCTTAGATTAAACGCGCCTTGGCGACCGGGGTCGAGTAAAATTCGGTCGTATTTCTGTTTTTTAAACCACGGTTTTGGGGTGACTTCTTGAAAGAGATCGCCTTTGTAAAATTGAACCGAGTCCAATGTGTTTTGTTGGGCGTTAAATGTGGCCGTCTCTACGAGAGATTGCTCCCCTTCAATGCCTACGGTGGTGTGTACTTGTTGGGCGATGGGTAGGGTAAAGTTGCCTACGCCACAAAAAAGGTCGAGTACTTTATGCGTTGGCTTTAGGTCTAACCAAGTGAGTGCTTGGGTAATCATCTGTTCGTTAAGTGATGGGTTGATCTGAATAAACCCTTCGGTGGGAAATGTGATTTTAAGAGGGCTGTGGGTGTTGAGTGTGTAGTACGGTTGAGCGTTTTGAGGCTCCGAAACCGTTTCAGGTAGCCCAAAAATGCCATTGCTGGCCTCGACTAATGTGACCTCTTTTAAGGCTCGGCTGGCGTTGTTTAGTAAGGCGGCTTTGTGGGTTTTAATGGTTTGATTTAAGCTTTCGGTTAAGACGGGGCAGTGGTCAATGTCCACAACCTCGTTAGAGGCTTTTTGTTTAAAGCCTAAGCGTGCCACTTTGTCTTTTTTGCTAATCACATAGCTCAGTCGAACGCGACGACGATAGTGTGTGTCGCCTCCTAAGAGTGGGGGGGCGGTTTTGTATTGTTGCGCGTCCACGGCTTGGGTCAGTTGGGTAATGAAGTTTTGATTTTTCCAGTGCCGTTGTGCATCAAGTGATAAATGCTGTAGCTGACATCCGCCACATTCATCGTAAACAGGGCAAAAGGGGGCGACGCGTTCGGGTGAGGGTGTTTTGATTTCTAGGCACTCGGCTTCGTCAAAATTGTCGTGATGTTTGATGATGTTTGCGGTCACAATATCACTGGGAACGGCGTCTGTCACAAAAATGGTTTTGCCTTCAAAGTGGCCTACGCCACGACCATCATGGGTAAGTCCATTAATTTGTAGGTTTTCTAAGCGTGTGTTTTGGGTTGTCATGGCGAGTTTAGCGACCTTATGGTTATGATGCGCGTAATATTGACGCTATTTTATCAGTCTGGGAGCGGGTTATTGCCCAAATGCATTTTTTATCCACTCGGGGGTGGTTTGCTTGCCTTCAAAGGTGATGACATCAAAGCGCATGGGCAGATGGTTGAGTGGGGTGTTTTTGAGCAAAAAAAGTTGCGCACACAGTGTAATTCGGCGTTGTTTTTTTTTGGTTACAAATTCTGATGGATGTCCGTAATCGCTGTTTTGTCGGTATTTTATTTCAAAAAAAACCAGAGTGGGTTCGGGATTAATTTGGCTGTGTAATGGTAATGCGCTATTGTTGGGTAAAGGGGAGAGGGCAATAATATCAATCTCTCCTCCTTTACAGCGGTAGTTTTGCTCAAGTATGTTAAAGCCTTTATTTTGCAACCAGTCGCGGGCTTGTTGCTCTTTTTGTGCGCCTGTGGTGTTGGGTGCTTTTTTTTTACGAAACCACATTTTAAACGTTTAACTTATTCCGCGAGTGGAATAAGTTTCCCTTTTCGGTTGTAGGTGGCCCAAATTAAGTTTTGTTGAATCCGTTGATCTTTAAGCGTGAGTTCGCCTGTTTTTCCGTGGGCTAAATAAGCGCCCATTTTTAAGGAGTGTAAATTCGCGGCGACCTGAAAGCTGTCCCAACCAAAGGCTTCAAAGTTGGAGGTTAAGTTTTTGGGTTGAAATACCACGGAGTGCGCTAAAAATTGTACCCCAGCTAAGTCACGGTTCGATTTGATTTTATGTGGCTTTTTAGGCGAGATTTGTGCTGTTCCATAGATGGGGGTTTTTAAATCAAAATAGACAAACTGTGGTTTAAAAACGGCCATGCGTGTTGCATTATCAATAATCACAATGGCATCAAAGTCTTGACGGGTACGTGGAAAAAAGGCCAGTTTTTGCCCTGTTGCCCTGCGAAGTGTATCGTAACGTTCTTTACTTTTACCTTCATTAATTAAGGCATTTAGTGCTTGGCGAAGTTTGGGCTTTTTATCAGGGTAAATGCTTAAAAACGCACTGTGTCCTGCTGTTTGTTCCCATGCGGTTTTAAGGTTATTGGCCATTTTAGCGTCCACACGGCCGTCGTTGCTTAGGATGCCGATGTTTTGATAGTTTTTTGCCTTAAAGCGTGTAATAAGTTGTGAAATCTCATTGGCCGATTTATAGCTAAACTGTGTGAATGGCGCGTATTCAATTTGGTTAAGAGCCAGTACGTTTTCGTCGGCAATGCTAATTAAGCGATCAATGGCCTCTTTACGAAGAGGCCCGATAATAAAATCGGCACCCGTTTGTTTGGCTTGTTGGTAGATGTTTTCTAGCCTATCTAAATTTGACGTATTATGAAACGTTACCTTGGTGCGCTGATCTGAGGCCATAAAGGCTTTCATAATGCCACTTTTAATTTGGCTGGAAACATGCTCGTATTTCCCATCAAATGGCAGTAAAACGGCAATGTGCTTGGGGGGGGTAACATTGTTGTTTTGCATTGTTATGCCAGGCAGTAGGTGTTGCATGTAAATGGCATCACTGTTGCTACGGCTTAATTTAGCAAGATTTTTTTGTAATTTTTCGGCAGGGCCTTTAAGCACAGAGAGTAATTTTCCCCACTGCTGTACCGAGGTGCTTGGGTGTTGCTTTAGGGTTTGAACGGTACGTTTGATCTCTTGCAGTGGTTGCTGGCTGATCGCATCCCAAATTCGTTGTTCAATTTGAGCTTGCTTCGTTTCTCTGGCATCTTGCCAAAGCTGGTGGTTCAATAAAATAAAATTAGGCCATTCGCCTTGTTCTTGGGCGATACTTGCTTGCACGTTTAATTCGACATCACTTAAGGTAATTAAGTCCTCGGCTTTAATTTGTGGTTTTGGCGTGTTTTTTATGATGCTAGGGCTGTAGCTTGGTTGCTTGGAAGAAGGTGCCTTTTGAGTGTGCTTTGGCGGCATGCTACAGCCGTTTAATGTGAGTAAAGCAATTAATGCACTGGAGAGAGTTAGGCTTTTTATGGGGTAAAGAGGTATGATATTTTTCATTTTTAAGCGTGTACGATGTATTTAAGAAATTGCGGGTGATTATAGCGTAAATTATCACGTAAAGTTGCTTACAGGTTTAAAATAAGAAGCGGTTTGCGAGTATGAAACAGGAGAGCACCATTAATACTACGTCTGAAATAACAAAACAGGGCACACTATTTATTGTCGCTACGCCCATCGGTAATTTAAAAGACATTACACAACGAGCGGTGGAGACGTTAGAGGCGGTTGATTGGGTTGCCGCAGAAGACACGCGCCATACTCGACCGTTGTTACAATCCTTAGGTATTAATCAGTCGTTAATTAGCCTGCATGACCACAACGAAGCACAACGCAGTGTCCAGTTGTTGCAACGTTTACAGCAGGGCGAAACGGGGGCATTAGTCTCGGATGCGGGCACCCCATTGATTAATGATCCGGGCTATCACTTGGTTAAATTATTGCGAGAACATAATATTAATGTTGTACCAATTCCTGGAGCCAGTGCGGTGATTACTGCGTTATGCGCCGCAGGCTTACCCACTGATCGTTTTAGTTACGAAGGTTTTTTACCTGCAAAATCGGGTAAACGATGCTTGGTGTTGGCGGGGTTAAAAGAGGATGTTAGAACCTTGGTTTTTTATGAATCTCCACATCGTGTGCAAGCGACACTGCTGGATTTAAAGCACGTATTTGGTGGCGACCGAGTGATGTCGGTGGCGCGCGAGTTGACCAAGAAATTTGAACAATTCGTGCAGGGAACGGTTGATGAAGTTATTGCTTACTTTGATGCAAACAGCGATAAAGTTCGCGGAGAGTTTGTGTTAATGGTGGCGGGGGCAAAAGAAAAAAAGGCGGTGGCGCTGTCAGAGTGGGACGGTTTAATTGAGGTACTGTTAAAACAAAATTTACCCGTAAAGCAAATTTCTGAAATTATCGCGGAGTATGCGGGCATTAAAAAGAAACCCGTTTACAGTCGAGTGTTAGAAATTAAAGGCAAGTAACCCGAAGCGTGCAATGCTTTAATCACGTAAATATCGTAGCGAGTATTGGGGCTAAAAATTTGAGTGGTGGGCACCAGTTTTGGATTGTCTAACTGAATAATGGGGGCATTTTTAGGGCGCTTTACCACCACTCGGTAACGAGCGGCTTGCAGGGCAGCTTGCAGCAAATGTTGACTGTCTTGATCCGGGCCTACTAAGGTTTGTAGAACTTTCATCTCTTTTTTGGTGGCGGCCTTTTTTTTCTTTTCGGGGTACATGGGATCCATATACACCACTTCGATTGGGTGAGCGTGATTGATTGTTTGATGGTGTAAAAAGTGAGTAGAGTCGGTATGAATCACCTGTAAACGTGCGAAAATATCATGCAGTTCCGAGTCGGAATTTTCCGTTTTTAAAAAAGCTTCGCCACGTAGTAACGCGTCTTTTAAGAGTGCAGATACCGCCATAGAGCGTTCTAACATCAGTACGTGACAGCCCAGAGAGGCAAGAACAAAGCTGTCGCCCCCCATGCCTGCGGTGGCATCAACAACGTATGGTAGGCGATTCTCTATTTTTCCCATGGCTCTTACGAGCGGTTGATTTTTCCCCCCCCCATAGTGGCGACGATGTGCTTTTTTACCCGTTACAAAATCAATAAACACCGCGCCACTGTTGGTTTGGAATAGCGCCAGTTTTGGGGAGCTGTCTTTTGTGTTGCGATGCCATCCTAGGGTGATTTTGGGCGGAGTTTTAAGGGAGTTTGCCAGTGGCAGTTGGTGCAGTTGACTCAAGGCTTGCGCTTCGTGTTGTGCGAGCTTTGGGTCTGCCAAGGAGCAGGTTTGAATGGCGATGGCGTCGATCATGAAAAAACCTTGCGAATGAAACATGGGGTGAGTGTGCATTTAAAATGCAGAGATGCATTTTAAAGTAATTTCGCTTTAGGGGTAGAATTATTGAATAGGAGTAGGGGAAGGAATAGGAATCCGTAACTTCAATTAAGCTCTGCGCCACAGTGAAGTTACGGATTTGGGTTTAACTCAGCTCCGAACGCAAAATCTTAGCCGCTTCTACCATGTGCTTTAATGCAGGTTCGGTCTCTTTCCAGCCACGGGTTTTTAGGCCGCAATCGGGGTTGACCCATAAACGCTCAACGGGTATGTTTTTAACCGCTTTGCGAATCAGGTTTGCCATGGAATCGGTGGTTGGAATATTGGGTGAGTGAATGTCATACACACCAGGGCCGATTTCGTTCGGGTATTCAAAATCCACAAACGCTTGCAGCAGTTTCATTTGAGATTTTGACGTCTCAATGGTAATCACATCCGCATCCATGGCCGCAACGGCTTCAATGATGTCATTAAATTCGGAATAGCACATGTGGGTGTGAATTTGCGTGGCATTTTGTACGCCAGATGTCGTGAGTTTAAAGGCATTGACCGCCCAGTCTAAATACGCTTTCCAGT